>JBKQKK010000392.1:0-3276 GCA_052147535.1 Solirubrobacteraceae bacterium
GCCTGCGACACGCCGGCCGTCAGCGCCACGCTCGCGAGGGCGCACAGCCCCGCGATCCGCCGCCAAAGCCTCCCGTTAGTGCGTGTCATGCTCCGCGCCCGTCCTCGCTTGCAGAAGCGGACAGTCTAACGGTCCAACCCGATCGAGGACACGAGTTGACACCTACCGCCTGCGTGTCGATCTCCTGGGGCAGATCACGGGCTGCGTGTGGGAGGCTGCATGCACCGGGACGATGCCGCACACGCGCCGCGCGCGCAGTTTGCGCAGCTGCGCTTCGCTGATCGTCTCCCTCGCGGGTGGCGCATGGACATCGACCGGGACTTCGAGCGCGAGGATGTCCTTGTCCGGCGACAGTATTTCCCCCAGGGAACTGAAGGCCTTGATGAACCTTTCAAGACGCTTGCCCGGTAGCAATGTCACCATCGTGAGGGACGCAGTGAACTCGGTGACCTGCTGTCCGTCGACCATTATCGGGCCGACTTCTTGAACGCTCAACGCACCGTTGACGTCTTCGATCAGCTTCGCGAATGGAGCAGACGAATCGGAGAGACCTTTGACGCCACCCCACTCACCCCTCTGAAAGCCCGAGCACCTGCTCGTCTGCAAGGTGATCTTCGACCGCCCCAAGGACTGGCTCGACATCGAACAGGTCCTCGTCTGCGTTGAAGACCTCGACATCGCCGAAATACGCACCTGGCTCCAGCGCATCGTCGGCGCCGAGGACCCCCGCTCCCAGCGTAGGCGTTCAGGGGGTCGACGCCTGTTGAGTGGTGAGCGGGGTGCTTGTCAGGGTGCGCGGGGTAACAGTGAGGGTGCGGGCTGGCCGTGGTGGGCGGCGGTTGCGGCGGTGTTGAGGTAGTCGAGTACGGCGCGGCTTTGTAGGCGGCAGGTCTCGTTGATGGAGAGAATCCGCTCGATCCAGTGGTTGCCGTTCTCGGATTGGGTGCCGCCTTGGATCTTGCGCATGATCACGGCGTGGCGGAGCGCTCTCTCAGCGGTGTTGTTCGTCGGGCTGATGTTGGGTATCTCGCAGAATGTCCAGAGCGCCTCGTACTCCTCGAGCAGTCCGGCACAGAAGTTCGCGGTCTTTTGATGGCGAGAACGCTCGCCTTTTTCGAGTAGCGCCTGGATGCGGTTTCTGAGCGGGGAGAGCTCGTGTGCAAGCCAGGGAAGGGTGTGCTGATCCTGAAGGTAGCGGCGATGGACGGCGATCACTTCTCGTGCCGCTTTTACGAGCTTTTTGCCGAGCTTTCCGGGAGCGCCTTGGCGTTCGGAGATCTCGACTAGTTGACGAATTGCGTGACACCAGCAAAGTTGCTGTTGCAGCACGTCCAGGAAGTGATAGCCGGCGTAGCGGTCTGAGACGAGAATCCCGCCGAAGTCCGCTCCCAGAAGCTTCTTGGCCGCGGCCTGGGAGCGGTGCGGGTCGATGCGGTAGCACGCCACCAGCGCGGATGCTCCGAGCCACAACCACTGCTGGGCACCGGCCAGCCGCCAGCTCGTCTCATCGGCGTGCACCACGTCGGCTTGGCGGATCGCCTCGGCCAGCGCCTGCCAGGGATCGGCGAGGACCCGGCTCATGCGCATGATCGCCGTGTCCACCGCGCCTGTCGAGATCGGACAGCCGAGTATCTCTTCCACGACCTGGACGACCTGGCGACGGGAAAGGCGATAGACGCCGGCAAGCATCGCGATATGAGCTTCCAGGCGCGGCCCGAACGCCGAGGCTGATACTCCGGCTGGCAGGCCTGCCAGTGTCTTCTTGGCGCATCCGGGGCAGCGCACGCGATGCAGTCGGTACTCGAAGATCAATGGCGCGATCGGCGGAAGCTCCCACTTCTGGTGAATCACCGGCTCCCCGTCCTGTCGCTCGCCCCCGGTGAAAACGAGCCCGCAACCAGAGCACGCATCGGGCAGGCACTCGAAGGTCTCATCAACCTTCTCGGGCGGAGCCATCTGGCGATGCTTGCCCTTATGTCCCGGCTGCCCGCCGGGCCTACGCAACGACTTCTTCGCGCGCTCGCGAGCCAGAGCACGACGCTGCTGACGAGTCATCGGCGGATCCGTGGACGGCGGCTTCGAGCTGTTACTCGAGTTCTGCCCCAACCGCCGCTCCAACTCCTCGATCCGCTCACGCAACTCACGGTTTTCCGCCCTCAGCCCAACGTTCTCAGCCTCAAGCTCAACCTCACGCGATGACCCCGCCACGCTACATAACTACGCCGCCAACCCCAAACTCCCTCCCAGACCCCCTGAACGCCTACAGCTGGACGGAGGGGAAGTTGCCGAGGACCAGCACCCCCAACGCCGCCAGCAGCGACACGGCGGGCACCAGAACCAGCCGCCAGTCCTCGATCCGCCGGCGCGCCATGCGCGGCCACGGCGTCCACGCGGCGATCGCCAGCAGGATCGCGGCGGCGGGCCACAGGCCCTTGATCCAGGTATTCGCCCGGTAGGAATGCGTGGCCGTTTGGTAGAGGTAGGTCGAGTCGGCGATCGCGGTCAAGAGCATGCTCGCCGCGATCAGCAGCCACACGCGCCCCGGGCGCCACCCGGTCATGCCGAGCGCGGCGATCGTGAAGATCAGCAGGAGCAGGTCGGCGACCGGATAGGCCAGCGCGACTGCCACCGAGCCGACATCGCCGTGGGCGCCGTCGACGATCGGCGGCAGGACGACTGCCGCCGCGAGCGTGGCGGCGCCGAGGCCGCCGATCAGGCCATCCAGCCAGATGCTGATGCGCAGCTCGCGCAGGTGCGCTCCGAGCAGCAGCATCAGCGCGGCGTAGACGCAGAGATAGAACGCGACATAGAACGCGTCAGCCGGGGAGACGCTGCCCGAGGCCGCGCCGCGCCCTTCGACGAACAGCGTGAAATAGAGTTCGCCGAAGCTCCAGCAGAGTACCCCCGCGGCCATCATCAACCAGGCCGAGCGCTGGGCCTTGATGGTGATCGCGCGCGCGAGCACGGCAAGCCCCGCGCCGAACATCAGCAGGTTGTAGACGCCGTTGTCGAACAGGTCGTCGAGGTGCTTGCCGCCGAGGTCGACGGTCGTGTGCAGCACCAGTACTCCCAACCCTCCCAGCAGGAAGGCGAGCAGGAGATTCGATGATGTCGTACGTGCGCGCATGGCCGAGAGTGGCCCCACGCTTACATCGGTCGGCTACGCAAGATCCCTGAGCCGCAGCCGCGCGTGGGCGATCCTTCGTCGATCCGCACACGGGGTCGTGTCAGATATGGATGATATGGCGCTCTATACGCGCGGGAGACGCACTCGGA
>JBKQKK010000393.1:0-7280 GCA_052147535.1 Solirubrobacteraceae bacterium
GCGGCGGTCTGCGCGCTTCGCGCTCGCTCCTCGCTCGCTCCTGACGACGGTCATTGCTCTTGGGTCGAGTACGAGCAGCGGCTGGCCGCCGAGGAGGCCGGCCAGATCCAGGCCAGGGTCCTTGACGAAGTCTGGCTTGTCACAGACGGGGTCGCGCGCAAAGAACAGATCCCAGCTTGCTTGCCGTACCGCCTGTTGGACGAGCGGGTGGGAGTGTTGGTCTTCGGTGAGCGCGCCGGCCCAGTTGGGCATGTATGCGAGGTTCCAGCCGGCGGTGAACGCGGCTCAGGTTCCAGCCGGCGGTGAACGCGGCGGGATCCCATGGTTAGCCCGAGATGTGACGAATCGCGAAGCCGACGCCACGTGAGAGCGCCCTGCCGCTGTACTTCTTTCTGCCAGGCCATCTGCGCGCGGCTGTTGTCATCGAGGCGCACGGGGACCCCCGCCACAGTGCCGTGGCGCCCTTTGTGCCAGCCCCGCAGTGCTCGCGGCTGTAGCGCGCGAATGCTGGGAAGTACGGCGTTCGCCTGCGAACAACCGAGGGATGGAGGAAGAACGTGTTGTGAAAGACCGATGTGACGAGTGAGATGCCGCCGGACGCGAAGATCGCCTCCAATGTCTTCACCGGATCTGGCAGCGGCCCGGCGAACAACTCGGTGCGTGAGGGAGGTGCTCCAGGGGCTCCAGCTCAATGGCCCGCCGATCCGGGGGAATGTCGACGGCCCTGATGCGACCGGACGATGCGGGGGTGCGCTGTGCAGGTCGGATGTGGCGAGCATCGTCGAGTTCAAGTGGCGAGGAGTCGATCTGACCTGTCGACAGGTAGCGCACGAGGTCACCAGGTAACGGTGAGGCTCCCCGGTGACGGTCACATCGCTGACCGAAGGTGGAGTTAATAGAGGAGATGTCCCACCGGGCCGAAGATGATGAGCGGATCCTGGCCGCGTCGGCTGATGATCCGGCGGCCTTTTCGGCGTTCTACGAACGCTACGAAGGGCTGCTGCTCGCGTTCTTCCGGCGACGAACCGGCGATCCGGAGCTGGCGGCGGATCTCACAGCAGAGGTCTTCGCCGCGGCGCTTGCGTCCTGTCATCGATTTCGGCCAGGCAAGGTGCCCGCGAGCGCGTGGCTGTTCTCGTGCGCGGGATCGCCGGCCCAGCGCTCACCGGCGCACGGGAGTTCGTCGGGCGCACCGAAGCGCAAGCTCGCTCGGTCGTCAACGGAGTCGCTGGCGCCGGCGCGCGCTCGGTGACCGTCTACGGTCCGGGTGGAGCGCGCCGTCTGCGCCTCGGTCCGCAGGGAAGCTTCATCACGGTCTATGCCGGCTATGTCGAAGACGTCCGCCCGCAGGTCGTGATCGACGAGCCGGACGGGCACACAGTCACGATCAATCTCGGCGATTCGCTCGTCCAGCAGGCCGCGGAACCGGCGGGAGGGCCGCCTTGGGATGTGCTCGGCGGCGCGAACACGTCCCCGGGCGCCCCGGATGATGAGGAGTGCGTCCAGGTGCAGCGCGAGAGCTCACCGCCAGAGCCGGGCGTCGCGGGAGAGCCGACGGCCTTCCAGCTGTTCGGCGGGGCCGAGACACCTCAGTATTGCGGCCGGCTGGCGGCGCACGTGCTGTTCGTCGCGATCGAGCGGTTCGATCCCGACCAGAAGCCCAACGGCGGCGCGTGGTACTGGCAGCAGGTCCCCGCACGCACGATTGTCTACGGCGCCGCGGGCCCCCGCGTCAGCGCCCTGTGGCTCACCGTCGGCTCCGGGACGCCGCGGTCGCTGGCGATCAACCGCGACGACGGAGCGTTCGCCGCCGTGCTCGACGGGCGCACCAGCCCCACCTCGTTGGTTCTGACAGCCCAGCTGCACGACGGGCAGAGGCTGACGTTCGATCGCTCAGCCAACCTCCTCAGCGAGAGCGGCCGCCCTGTCCGTTCTTTGCCGGAGCCGCCGTACCGGCCCCTGCGGCCGCTCCATGTCCAGCAGCCGCCCGCGTTCGCCAGCGTGATCACGTCAACGATCGACGAGTCTCTGCACTCGGCCGACCCCTCCGGCGGCCCCGCCTGGACGCTTGAGAGCTGGCAGGCAACCCGGTTGCCGGTGCACGAGCCGCCGCACGTGCACATCTACGGACCAGCGCCGCCGGGGCGGTACTTCTGCGAGAACGCCGGTGTACGGCAGCATGGCGAGCTGGTCCAACCGAACCTGACCGGGCCCGCGACGCCGCTGACGACGAACCCCGACGGCGCGTGCGGGGATCCGCACGCCGCAAGTCTCTTCAACGAGGTCTACGTCAACAGCGTCGACAGCTACGCACCGACCCCGGTCAGAGACATCGTCTACGGGTTCGTGCAGCCCGGCTCCACCGATGTCCGCCTGTCAGCCCATGGCGTGAGCCGTGCCCTGCCCATCGACCGCAACGGAGGCTTTCTCACGGTCCTCCCCGGCAGCTTCTGGCACACGACCCTTCACGTCACAGCGCTCTCCCCAACCGGGCGACCCGAGACCGCAACCGACCGACCCCAGAGGGGCGCCGCGCCACTCCCGTTCGACACCGACGCGCCACTTGCCATCGCCCCTGACCCAGCCGGGGGACCACCATGGGGATTCCGCGCCGGACCCGCCGACGTCCAGATGATCGGCCAGGTCATCGGCGGCAGGCTCGTATCGCTGCAGCCCAACGGCATCCTCGCGGTCGGCCCGGTCGAGTTCGGCGGCGTCGCCGGCGAATCTTCCTCACCCTCACCGCTCAATCTCTACACCGGCCAGCTCGACTCACCCGCCACGCTAGCGCTCGGGCGCACCTCCGCGCTGACCCGCGCCGAAATCGAGCGCCGCACCCTGCCGGGAGTGACCCTCATCGCTGGGCTCGCCCTCTCTGTCAATGTAGTTTGAGACGTTATTAACAGTAGTAATTTTTTCTGTAAATAACGTCGATAATGTTGATAACTGGGCGGAGAAAGGGCTTCTCTGACGAAGCGCTCACGGAGATGCGTCGCATTCTCGGCGTCTTACGTCACGCCGATGATCTCGGCGAGCTCGAGCCCCAGCCCGGAGTCGATCAGATCTACGCGCTGATCCAGCAAACACGCGCGCGCGGTCAACAAGTCGAGCTGACTGTCGACGGCGACCCCGGAACGCTCCCCGCCGTGGCCGACCTCGGACTCTACAGGATCCTCGAGGACGCTTTTCAAACCGCCGGCCAACACCAGGGAACCCCCATCGAGGTAGCGCTGCGCTTCGGCGAGGAAGACCTCGAGCTGCACCTCACCGCCCGCTGCCACGAGCCGAGCGGCTGGCCCACCGACGCGATGCGCGAACGCGTCGCGCTCTGCGGCGGCGAGCTGCACGCCGACACGCACGACGAGCACCGCTGGAAACTCATCGCGCGGATGCCTCGCGGACTGCAAGGAGTGCTCGCGTGAGCGTCCGCGTCCTGATCGCCGATGATCAGCAGCTAATCCGCGCCGGGTTCCGGATGATCCTCGCTGACGAGCCAGACATCGAAGTCGTCGGCGAAGCCGCGACCGGCGCCGAAGCCGTCGCCCTGACCCGCGAGCTGCACCCAGACGTCGTGCTGATGGACATCCGCATGCCCCAGCTCGACGGGATCGAAGCCACCCGCCGGATCCTCGCCCAAAACCACGAGCACACGCCGAGCGTGCTGATCCTGACCACCTTCGACCTCGACGAATACGTCTACGACGCACTCCGCGCAGGAGCGAGCGGATTCCTACTCAAAGACGTACCCGCGCACCAGCTCGCCGCCGGCATCCGCACCGTCGGCGAGGGCGACGCGCTGCTCGCGCCGAGCATCACGCGGCGGCTGATCGAAGAGTTCGCCGCCCCCCGAAAACCCGCCGACAGCGCGCCCGAACTGGACGAGCTCACCACCCGCGAGCGCGAAGTCTTCCGCCTCCTTGCCCGCGGGCTGACGAACAGCGAGATCGCCGCCGAGCTGATCGTCGGCGAAACGACGGTCAAGACCCACGTCACTCGCATCCTGATGAAACTCGGGGTACGCGACCGCGTCCAGGCAGTCGTCCTCGCGTACGAGACCGGACTCGTCAGCCCCGGCCACTCCCCAACGAAATAGCAGCCAGCGCCGCGAGCCGGCCTTCCCGGGGGTCAACCGGTCAAGCCAGGCCAGCCGGACGTCGCCTGTCGGTCGAAGCCAACGTGACGACCGGCGAGGACTTTCGGTGCCGCGCTGGCCGCAGAACTGAAGCTCGGCCTCGATCAGGACACGCTGACGACTGGCCGTCTTCTTCACCAAGACCTACACCCGCATCCTCAACCCCTCCCTCGCCGAACTCGACCCGCAGCTCCCAGCCGAGATCGCCAACCGATCACTACTCGCGAAAGCCTGGCGCGCCTTCAAGCACGCCGTCGATGACCGCGTCGCCGCCGCCAACCTCACAACCTGAAAACTTGACCGGACTGGGAACTTCTCAGGGACCAAGCGCAGCTAGACCCTGAGTTATGGGGCGAGCCCCCTCGGCGCAGCAGCTCGTGGCCGCTGGGGAGGTGGGGGAACAGGCCCGTCGGGCGGCGATGGCCGACGTGCTTGCGGACGCGTTGACGCGCGAGCAGGCCGCGGAGCGGCTAGGGATCACCGCCCAGGCCGTCTCAGACCAGCGCAAGAACGGAAGGCTTGTTGTTCTGCGCCGTGATCGAGAATGGCGATTGCCCAGGTGGCAGTTCGGCGATGATGGCGCGTTGCCCGGCTTGCCCGCAGTGATCGCGGCGTGGCCCGGGACTTCGCTCGCGCTGACCGTGTGGGCGATCAAGGCCTCTCCGGACCTGGCCGGCCGCGCGCTGACGCACATCGGCGCGGCGTTCGTGTTCGGCCCGCTGCCCGGCGGCGGGACGCCAGCGATCGGGCAGCTGAGAGCGCACCTCGAGCAGCGCTTGGAGCTGCTGCCGCGCTACCGGCAGAAGCTCGACGCGCCGCGTACGGGCGGACTCACGGGGCCATCGTGGGAGCGCGATCAGCGCTTCGAGATCGAAGCGCATGTCCGGCACGCGACGCTCCCGTCGCCCGGGAAGGAGCGCGAGCTGCTGAGCTGGGTCTCCGATTTCTACTCCCATCGCCTGGATCGCAACCGTCCGTTGTGGGAGATGGTGCTGCTCGACGGATTGGCGAACGGGCGGGGGCTTTGGTGACCAAGACCCACCACTGCCTGGCGGACGGCGTCGGCTCGGTCGGAGTTGTCGACCTGCTACTCGACACAGAGCCCATTCCGCACAAGCAATCACCCTCGCCGCCTACGCGACTTGCGACGTTCGAGGAGGCCGGGCATGGATGGCTCCCGCATCCACCTGCGCCGATCCGCCTGGTGGCCGGCACTAGCCTCGCTGCCGCTCACGCTGGTGCGTATGCGCTGATGCATCCGCGTGAGGCGTTGGAGCGATCGCGGGAGGTGATCGACCTGTTCGTCCGCGACGAGCTGATCGCCGCGCCGCGCTCAAGCATCAACGTGCCGATCGGCGCGACGCGACGGATCGCGACCGCCAGCGTTCAGCTCGGGGAGTTGCAGGCTGTCCGCTCGGGTCTTGGCGGCACGGTCAACGACATCGTGCTGTGTGCCGCCACCGGCGCGTTGCGCGAGCTGCTGCACAAGCGCGGTCGGTGCCAGCGCTGTGCCCGGGCTCACCGAACTCGCGCCGCCCGTGCTGCACGCCAGCCTCGCGCGCTTGCTGTTCGCCAAGCGGCTATTCAACATCACGATCACCAACGTACGCGGCTCACCGCGACGGCTCTACGCGTTCGGCGCGCCGGCGCTTGAGCTTGTGCCGATCGTGCCGCTCGCGGCCGATCACGCGCTCGGGATCATGGCTCTTTCCTACGCCGGCCAGTTGACGTTCGGCTTGTCCGTCGACCGCGCCGCGGTTCCCGATCTCCACATACTCAAAGACGGCATCCTCGACTCCGTACGCTTCTCGCGGCCGCGACCGAGGCTCGGCAGAAACCCCACGCCCGGGGCTAACAAGGGTCAACGCCACAACAGAGAACACTGCACTGGTTCTCATCGCTCCAAGCCTCCGCGATCGCGAAGCCCGGGCGGCCGTTCTGGTGACGGGCGGGCCGGGAGCGCTGAGGGGAGAGACGGCCCGGGCGCGCGTGAGAACGGTAGCTACCCTTGGGAGGTGATCCTCGCGGCGTCGACCGCGTATCGAGCGATCGTGGGTTGCTCTTGTGGGGTGAGGATCGCCAGGAGATCGCCGATCCTCTGCTTGCGGGCGAGTCGGTCGGGCAGGGGCAGGTGGTGGTGGATCGTGTAGTTGTTTCGCCGGCCGTTGCGCTCGCGCGAGATGTAGCCGTCGGCGGCGAGCTCGGTGACGATGTTGTGCGCGGCGCGTTCGGTGATCCCGACGCGGTCGCCGATCTCCCGCAGGCGGAGGCCGGGGTCTTCTGCGATGCACAGCAGCACGCGGGCGTGGTTGGTCAGGAACGACCACGTCGGTGCTTCCTGCGAAGACATTCTCTCAAGAATAGCAGTTCTAGATTCGCATTTCATGTATATTCGGTCGTGGCAAAGAGAGGGTCTGAGGTCATGGTCATGAGGAGCAAGCGATTTGACGCCAACCGAGCAGCCGTGCTCGGCCTGCTCGCGATGTTGCACGATCCCGACGTTGAGATCGCCGACCTGGAGCACGAGATCGCGCTGGATGTCGGGCTCAGCTTCCGGCTGCTGCGCTACATCAACTCGGCCTTCGCCGGCCTGCACGATCGGGTCTCCTCGATCGGGCAGGCCGTGAGCCTGCTGGGCCTCGATCGCCTCAAGCAATGGGCGTCGCTGGCCGTGTTCACCAGCGTCGACGCCAAGCCACCGGGACTGACGGTCACGGCTCTGGTCCGGGCGCGCTTCTGCGAGCTCGCGGGCCAGAGTGACGTCGCAGCGAACGGCAGCGAGATGTTCACCCTCGGTCTCTTCTCAGTGATCGACGCGCGGTTCGACGCTCCGATGGGAGAGCTGCTTTCAGAGCTTCCGCTCGCGCCCGACATGTGCGATGCGCTGCTCCGGCACGAGGGCCGCAAGGGCGAGATGCTCGAGTGCCTCGGCGCGCTCGAGAACGGCGATTTCGATAAGGCCGAGGGAATCATTCCGTCTGCGTGCGAGCTGTACCTCTCCGCGCTCGCCTGGGCTGATGAAATCACCGAGCCGCTGTTCGGAAGGGGTGAGGCCGCCGCCGGTGCGCGCAAGCGACCTGCCAACCAGTCTCGATCGACGCTACTCGTCAGGTGCTGACTGACGCGTTCCTTATCGCCGCGGCGTTGG
>JBKQKK010000394.1:0-10064 GCA_052147535.1 Solirubrobacteraceae bacterium
GAGGACCGAAGTAAGCATGGGCGCCCGCGCGCACACGATCCGCCCGACCCAACGCTCCCACGCACCCCCCCGAAACGATGACGTAGACAGAACGCGCACAAGGACGAGGCCTTGACACAGGGCCGCCCCATAAGTAAGCAGCAGCCCGGTCCGCGGTCGCTCCGACTTCTCCTACGTCGCCGTCCGGGAAGCTCAGCCGTCGGGTGCCAGCGCACCAATGCAGCAGCGTCTGCCCGCCGGACGCGCGCTGCTCGAGCAGGCCTGACTCGGCCACGCGCACGTCGCGAATGCATCCGTTCCACGATCGGTACGCTCACGGGTTCTAGAACCGTAAGCTGCGACTCTGCAGAACGACCCAGAGTTGGCCGCGATCGCAGAAGGCATCGAGGACTACTCGTCATCGAGGACTACTCGTCAGAGCGACAGGCGGGGAAGCGACGGCGAGGCCAAACCACCGCGTGTGCGAAACGTAGTGGCGCAAGAAGCCGCCCAACAACTTCGCCAACTGCTCGACGCACTCGTTGAGGCTCCTGTACGCGGTCCAGCCCGACCACGTGGCGCCTGCTCGGGAGGGCTCGAGCCTAACGGCGACCGCTCCCCGGGGTCGCGTCTCGCTGGGAAACCCCTCTACGCACCAAGCTGCCAATCCAAAGAGGCCTATGGACGCAGAAACGGGACTCTGTCCTCAACAACCCTTTCGTTGCCGTTTTCGTCCAAGACGATTACGTACCTTACGGTCTGGCCAAGGTGGTCGACGCGAATCGGCGCACCGCTCAGACCGAGGTTTCGCACACGACTCTGCGCGCAAACCTCATCAGCGGACGGGAGAGGCTCGAGGCCCCGCGCCGCGCCGCGTTGGGTCCCACTCCCTTCGCTTGGCTCCTGGGTATCGAGATTAGATTCCCAATTCATAGTTGTCATTCTACGAGTTGGCAAAAGTCCCAACGACCAAGTCGAGCGTAAGAACTTTACCTCGCCGGGACGTAAGACGCGATCCGACACCCACATTGTGCGACGCCGATCGCCGACCTCGTCCGAACGGTCCTTACGCGTTCGCGACGTGCTGTCGCACATCGATGCGGGCTACCTTGCGGGACGAGCTCCATCGAAGGACAGGCCCGCCTCCATCCATCGCTGGAGTGCTGCAACGCACCGTCTGACTGTAGAGCTCACGCCTCCGTAGCTGCCTGTGGCGCGTTTCGGTGAGCCTCTCGGGTCCTCGGAGTCCGGCTCGGATCATTCGGCTACTGTCTAGGCGCGATGTGCGGAATTATCGGAGTCGTATCTCGGCCAGCTCGCCGGCAGCCCCCGAAGGCAGAAGACCTGCTCGCGCGACTCGCGAGCGCCCACGCGTCCATGCTCCAAGTGGCGACCGAACCGAAGCTTGACATCGCTGGCCTCCGGCGCGTCGATCACGAGCTTCGCGCGACGGACCAGGCTCTACGTTCCACACCCGGTCTTCGATGTCTACGCGAAAACCTTCGTCTGCAAGACGCAATCGACGCTACGGCCCGATCGATTCACAGGACCGTTTCCGATCTCGAGGAGGCGATCGACGCCGGTCGCCTGATCGAAAGCGCAGACGTCGAGGTCGCTAACGCAGCACTGCTTCGCCTAAAGGACGTCTGCTGGGCGATACGGGTCGATCGGCTAACGCACGCTCGGGCGGTCGCCGCCCTTTGTGGCGCGTCCGACGCAGCATCGGCGCTGAGCGCTTACTCGGCAATCGCCATTGCACTGTCGGGCCTCGATAGACTCGAGGTTCGAGGCCGCGATTCCTGTGGCCTGCATGTCCTCGTCGCCGGACACGGTCTGAATCTCGCCTCCGACGACATCAAGACCGAGCTCGCTGCGCGAGCCGACCCGCTTTTCCGCGACCGCGCGGCGGCCGCCCGGCACGGGACTCTCAGCTTTGTATACAAAGTCGCCCGCGAGGTAGGCGAGCTCGGTGACAACACCGCCGCGCTCCGCAAGACCATCGGGGCCGACACCTTGCTTCGTCGCGCAGTTGCTAATCCGAACGCTGCCGTCGCAGTGCTTGCGCACACTCGGTGGGCAAGTGTTGGTTTGATCAACGAGGCGAACGCGCATCCGGTCCAGGACAACACCGGCGGGCGCTATGCCGTTGCAGCTCTCAATGGCGATGTTGACAACCATCGTGAGCTCATTCGCGACAACAAGCTTGCCATCCCGGTGGGTATAACGACAGATGCGCAGGTCATTCCTTGCCTGATCACTCAGGAACGCGTCCGTGGCGCCTCCGCAGACATCGCTTTCCGGCGAACGGTCAGTCGCTTGGATGGGTCTGTGGCGATCGCCTGTGCGGACGCCGAGGATCCGTCCACAATGAGGCTCGCCGTGCGCGGTAGCGGGCAGGCGCTGTGTATTGGCTTGGCGGAGGACACGTATGTCGTCGCCAGCGAGCCCTACGGCTTGGTCGAGATTGCCAGCACGTACGTTCGGATGGACGGCGAACGCGCGTGCGACCAGCATGGCACTCGTGGGGAGATCATCGTCCTAGATCAGCGCCAAGCGGGCACCACAGAGGGCGTCATGCGAAGCACGTACTCAGGCGTCCCAGTCCCCGTTGATAAGGATTCTCTCCTCACGACCGACATCACGACGCGCGACATTGCGAGGGGAAGCCACAGCCACTTCCTTCTCAAAGAGATCTCTGAATCACCCGAGACGATGCGCCGCACGCTCCGCGGTCGCATACGCGAGACATCAGGGCGGAAGCGCGTCGCTCTGACTCGCGACACCATTCCACAGCACTTGGGTGAGCGCCTGCGCGATGGCGACATTACGAGAATCATCGTCATCGGCCAAGGCACTGCTGCAGTTGCCGGCACGGGAGTCGCCGCCGCACTGCACACCGCGCTCTCCACTCAGAAATTCGTGATCACCGCCGAACCGGGTAGCGAACTGTCAGCTTTCGGCCTCCGGCACGACATGTCCGACACGCTAGTCATCGCAGTCACGCAGTCAGGCACGACGACTGACACCAATCGGACAGTCGACCTCGCCCATGCAAGAGGTGCAGCGACAATCGCGATTGTCAATCGCCGCGACAGCGACATCACGCACAAGGTAGATGGCGTGTTGTACACGTCGGATGGGCGCGATATCGAGATGAGCGTCGCTTCCACGAAGGCCTTCTATAGTCAGATCGCAGCCGGTTGGCTCCTCGGATTTGCTATCGCGAACGTGTGTGATACTTCGGATACTTCGGATACGGCCCTCCAGGCGCAGCACGAGATCCTCACCGCTTTGGCCTCGCTCCCGTCCGCAATGGATCGGATCCTGGCGTTGCAGCCGAGAATCCGAGTAGTCGCGACCGAGGTCGCGCCACGCCGGAGGCACTGGGCAGTAGTGGGGAACGGCCTCAATCGTATCGCCGCCAGCGAGATCCGAATCAAGATGTCAGAGCTGTGCTACAAGTCCATTGCGCTCGACGTTACTGAAGACAAGAAGCACATTGACTTGTCGTCCGAGCCGATGACGCTCATATGTGCGGCCGGCCTCACTGGGTCAGCCGCGTCTGACGTCGCGAAAGAAGTCGACATCTTTGCGGCCCACCGGGGCGCCCCCGTCGTCATCGCGACCGAAGGCGCCGAAGAGTTCTCCAGGCAAGCGCATGTTCTCCATGTCCCACCAACGCATCCTGAGCTCGCGTACATCCTCTCGACCATGGTGGGGCATCTCTTCGGCTACGAAGCCGCTGTGGCGATCGATGCGCCAGCTCAGCCATTGCGCGCCATCCGCGCGGTTTTGGATGAAATCGCCCAGAGCCCGGGGCCTGCGGATGCAGCTCTTCTGAAGCTGCGTACTGCGATTGCGCCTCACATAGCAGCGTTTCGCGAAAACCTGTGGAGCGGCTTGTACGATGCCGCCCTGTCCCCCGTCCGTACTGCGCGCCTCACCTCACTCCTCAGCTACGTCGAGGGTGCAACGTCGCTCGACTTTTACGACCGCGAGTTCAAGCGGGTTGGAACGCCGGTCAACCTCCTCGACGACTTGGCTGCCGCTCTAACTGTCGCAATCGACGACCTGAGTCGGCCCGTCGACACCATCCGTCACCAGGCTAAGACCGTCACGGTCGGAATTTCTCGAGCCGATGCCGAGGTGTTTGCGAATCCGCTTGTCACGGCGACGCTCGCGGCAGGCGCCCCGCAGGATGCCCTCACCTACCAGACCCTCCGGACACTTGTCGCGCTCGACAATGCAGTGGCAACGGTCGACGGGTCGACTCGTTATGAGATCTCCGGCGATCCGCGTTCCGCCGACGCCGAAATTCGTGTCGCCGCGAAGCGGGGTTGGGCGAGCGACCGCGCATCTCGAACGGAGGACGACGCCGCGCTTCGCGGCACGAAGAAGATGGTCGCGATGGATCGGACAGTGCTCGTGGCTCGCGGGCGCAGCGACAATCGGTTGGTTGTGTTCGTCCCTGAAGTTAAGTCTGGTAGCACCACCGGCATGACCCTGCTGCACGTCGGGCTTCACGACCGCCTCTCCGCCGAGGCGGCTAGGCGTGTGCTCGACGGATACCGGCACCGTCTCGAAGCGCTTACAAGCGCGGTGCTCGAGACTGAGGCCTACCTCGACGAACAGTTGCTCGCGGAGATCAGCGTTGAGGAACTCTTGACCTCACCAGTCAGCCTTTTGGCCGACCGTTGGCGAGGTTCGTGTTTTCATGGTCTGGCCGCGAGCGTCACTTCCCCAGGAGCACAGGCGCCGTCGAACCCAGGTTAGGCGTCAGAATCGTGACGCGACGTGCATTGCTGGAACTGGTCGCTGGCCAGTGGCCTTCTGAGAACTTAGCAAGGCGTCGCCGGTTTCCGGCGAGGGCCGTTATGCCACAGCCAATGGTCTTCCAAGCGCAGACCCGATCAAGAGCAGCTGCATCCCCCAGCGTGGCCGGATCGCTCCCTTGGCTAGGGCGCCGTCGACGACACTTCGCGTGGGGACCAGCGCAGGGCGCTTGCTGACAGACAACCTCAGTCACACGCCTGTCCGCGGCAAGGTGGTCGCCCTCAACTCGAAGGAGTCGTACCCGCCTGGAAAGGCGCCGGCGCTCTGAATCGCCGGCCTGATGTGTCCGGCCAGGACTGGCGCGATCGCTTTGATCTCGCGGGTCACGCACGACGCGCCATCGCAATCGCGACATCTGCATCACGCCGATCGTCGCGGCCGAGGATTGGGTGCGCGATCGCATCCGCGCCGCCAGACCGTCGGACGCGACGCGAGTTCGATACCGGCCGCCAGACCGTCGGACGCGACGCGAGTTCGATATCGGATTGCCACGGACGCATGCGCACCACTGGAACGGTCTACGACGTCCTCCGGGGACCCACGATTGGAGACCGATCATAACCGAGGCGGCCGCAGCGCCCGATCGGCGGGTGGCCCCTTCGCCGCTTAAGGAGCCACGACGGATCTGCCCGAAGTTAGCTGGCGAACCGCGCTCCAGCTAGCACCCGAAGCGCGTCGAGTCGGTCGGTGGCGGCGACTGGTGCGCCACCAACGCGTTCGTGCCGCTGCAACTACTGCGGCGATCGCTTTGACGCCCTGGGCGGTTCGTGGCCGGCGATTGCAAAGGCGACAAGGCACTCGTCCGGGCAGAGCCGGAGCCGGGCTGCCGCGGACGGCCGGAGCGCCCCGGCTCCGCGCGTCATGAGGCCGGCCGCGCGGGCAGCGCACCTGCCCGTATGCACATAACGAGATGTTTCTTCGCGCGCGGCCAAGCAAGCCCCGCCCCACGCTGTGAGCGTACTCGCTGGTTGATCGGGCAGCTCGAGGTCGCCCGCGCGCCAGCCGCCGGTTACGATCAGGATGACCTCATCACGGTGAGCCAACGACACGCAAGGACGCACGATGCCCGTGATCGACCAGATCATCCGTGCCATGCAAGCCAGCATCGACGAGCTGCTGGGCGAGATCGAGCGTCTGCGCCGCGCGCTCGCGGCGCTCACTACGCGCGAGAGCGAAGCAGGCCGCTCCGTTCGCGGCGCACCGAGACGCTCGGCCGTTGGCGCCACCCCAGCGAACAGCCCGCGCGGCGCGACACATTCGGCGCCGCGGACACGCAAGGCCTCGGCGCCAGCGCGGCCGGCGGCGGCGCCCGCCAGCCTAGCCGCTGCTTTGGTCCCCGCCCGTGCACGCACCGCGCCGGGAGCGACCAGGGCCGCGATCCTCGCCGCGCTGGGGGACGGCAGCGCGATGACGGCCGGCGAGCTCGCGGCACCACGGGGCTCGCGCGCGCGACGGCGAGCACTACGCTCTCCAGGCTCGCGGCGTCCAGCGAGATCGCCAAGGCCGCCCGCGGCTACCAGATCAAGACGTGAGAGCGTCGCTAGGACCCGTTGTGGTTGCTGAGCAGCGCCAGGAACCGAGGCGCGCAGGTGTGACATTCGTTCGGGCAGCGTTCGCTCAGGACCACGCCTGCGGCAGGCACGAGCCGCGCTCGGGCCGGCAGCGGCGCCGGCAGAAGCGGGCAACTCGGCCGGTGAGCCCAGCCGTCCAGGATCACGGCTCCATCCTCGTCCTCAAAGCGAAAGGTGAGCTTCTCCACCGCGGGACGGTACCCAGGAAGCGAACAAATGTTCGTCTTTGGCGCATCGACGGTCCGCCGAGCAGCGCATTGGTCGCGGGGAACGGGAGCGGGAGCGGCGCGGGGACGCAAGCGAAACGTCGCGGCGCGCCCTTCGAGGTCCCTCCTACCCTCGTGAAGCTTCTCGCGAAACGGCGAGCTCGGGCTGCGCGTGCTCGCGCACCGCGCCGGCGAACCGATCAGCCTCCTGCGCCGCTCTCGCCGCATACCGCCACGCGGCTGCAACGCTGACGCCAACGACACGCCGCGTAGGCCCGCGCTGAGACGGTCGCGTTGCGACGCGGCAGCTGGTCAAGCTCCGCCTCCAACCCGAATTGCCGCTGGCCTTCCGGGATTGCGAGGGCACCCCCGCACGGGGTTGCGCGGCGCGCGTGATGCGAAGCTTGTTCGGTGTCTATCGCGATCCTCGGCGCGATCGCCGACGCCAGCGTGAGACGGGCGCACCGGGGGTGTCGGTCTCGAGCAGCCGTACGCCGATCAGCCGGCCGCGCTCGTGGAGGCGCTCGATCGCGTACCCGTTGAGCTCAAGCTCGCTGAGGACGACGGCCGGAAAGTCAATCCCGACGGCGCGCAGCTCGCCAAGCGTCACCGGCTGCGCGCCCGCGCTTCGCAGCCGCTCGAGCATCCGCACCTGTTGACTTTCAACGAGCGCCATCCACCCAGATTGTCGGCCCATTTACCGCCGGCCGATAGCCACGATCGTCGCGAAGACCCGCAAACCTGGGCGCGTCAGAGGACACGGCCGCGAGCACTGAACCACCTGGCACGCGTAGAGAGCCACTTCTCACGCCGAGAACCGCGCTCACCGCAGCGACGCCTCGACGTCTCAAGCGCGGAGGACCCCGGCGGGCGGCTCGCATGTTCGTCGTCGTTGCTTGGCGCCAGTTGCGACGACGCCGGATCCGCGCTCGAGGTCGATGCTTTCGGTAAGTGCTTGCTGACGGACTGCAAGCACGCTCGCCCTATCCGGGCGCGTCTCGATCGGCCGGAATCGCGCTGGCGTGGACGAGCCGACGATCGAGTTCACGCAAAGGCGATCGTCCGGCCGGTCGAGCGCTGACGAGTGCGTTCGTGGCATTGCGATCACGCCGACCGGCGCCAGCGGACGATCGGTGCCCGTCGAAGGCGATCGTCCCATTACGGCGGCCGTGGCTCCCGGAACACACGGCTGCAGCAGGGTCGGCGATGACGTTCGCCGCTTGCAACGTGACGGCGAGCGCGAGCCTCAGCAAGCGCTGGGCGGCTTTCGCGTTCCGTTGAAAGGGGACGCCGGGTCTCGGGGCCCGAAATGATGGAAGCGAAAGCGCGGCAGCACTCGTGCCGGGCTTCCGCACGTGGGCGAAACCGAGCGCACCGGTTCGTCGTCCGCCGCTTCTGCGTTCGACGCAGAGCAGCCACGGGTTGACGTCGCCAGCCCCGCCTCGCGCTACCGGTGTCGGACAGCCGGAGCCACGGACCGAGACGACGCGCGGGCTGCCGCTTTCCATCGGCAGCTCCGGAGTCACGGCGACCAGTGGCGGGGCCGGCGGTGGCGCCGGTGGGCATGTCGATCAAGCGCATCTCGACCGGTCAGCGCGTCGCGGGCGGCTCCTCCTCCGGCGACGGCGGCACATCCCGAGTCGGTCCGACCGGCCGTGGAGTCGCCGTCACATCGCCGTCGGCCGCATCGTCTTCTGGCCCCGCCGACAACGCCGCCACCGAACGCGGTCCTGCTCCCACTTCGGGCTCAGCCGCTTCGGGCTCAGCCGTCACCTCCGGCTCGTCAGGCGGGAAGCGCTCCCACGCGGACTCCACCACCGCGCTCAGCTGGCCGATCAGCGCGCGGGTTTCTTCCATGATCCGGAGCCGCTCAGCCCAGATCCGGTCCGTGTCGTCGTCCAGACCCTTCAG
The DNA here is from genome assembly GCA_052147535.1 of Solirubrobacteraceae bacterium. GTDB lineage: Bacteria > Actinomycetota > Thermoleophilia > Solirubrobacterales > Solirubrobacteraceae > Palsa-465. The sequence continues at coordinate 8,501 of JBKQKK010000394.1, forward strand.
CCGCTGCTCCCCGCCGGCCACGACCTGCGCAGCCTCCTGACGCGCGACCGCGAGCATGTCCTCTGCCTCGGCACGCGCCTGGGCCGTGATCTGCGCGGCCGTGTCGTAAGCGCGCTGAATGATCCCTGAGATCTGCTCCCCCATCCGCTCAGTAACCCGGCGCATCGCAGTCTCGGGCGAGCGCGTGGCCTGCAGATCGGCCACGAGCTGGCTCGTGAGCTTGACATAGGCGTCGACCGCAACGCGGTCGTAGCCACGCAAGACAACCGGGAAATCGGCATCGGCGGCAATCGCGACCGGATCATCAGGGAGCGTCGTAAGCGGCGCGGTGAGCTCTTGGAGGATGGCGCGCTCGCCGGCAGCAGAGCTTTGATCAGGCATGCACCGGACGTTACCGACCGCGCTCACGGGCGACGCCGCCCGCGCACCGAACTCGCACGCAGTAAGACGACCGGAGTGGCGGACGGATTTGGGTGCGGCTCGCCTGGAGGGACTTGCCCGGCGACGCCTGGTTGGTCCACGAACATCGTTCAACTGCACGGGTTCGCGGCCCGGTCTTGCTCGTTCAATCAGTCCAGAGAAACGCGCGCACTTCCGGCATTCCTGGCCGCAGCGGCCTCCAACCGGTGGCCATGGCGCGATCGGCTGTTGAAACGCGGCTCCACACCGAACTCGGGCGATAGAGAATCCTGAGCAACGCCTGGCATTCGACATCTCCAGGCGAGCCGCACCCGACGTATTTGGGCACAATGATGGCGCCGGGGGTGAGGCCTTGCTCTGTTGGAATCGGACGAACAGCTCCGACGGCTCCACCTGCGATGATCGCAAGCCGCGCGCAGGGAAGCCGAGCTCGGCGGCGAGCTCGCTTGCACCAGAGCAGAAACTGATGACCTCGGTCTGCCCCGCGCCGGGGGCCCGTGACGCCGCGCGCGACATCCGGGTCTTGGACGAATCGCCGGCTGTGCCGAATCACGATGGTCGCGTCGATGGCCCGTCGGCTAGCTAGCAGCAGACGCGACTTCCAGTTTCGCGGGTCATCAGACGGCCCTACAGAGCGTCGGTCGCGTCAGCGCGCATTCGTGGTTGTGAGTCCCCGCCGACAAGGCGATTGCTTTGTGCGACACCCTTGCGTGGTCCAAGCGCCAGCGGTATCCGCCCCTTGAAGGAGCTGGCTTCTGCTTTAAGGGGTTGGCCCGTCGCAGACCGGACGCCTGCTACGCGACGATTGCGACAGTGGCTGAGCGCTTGCTGAAGATCGCGATCGACCGAACGTTGCAAGCACCGAGCGTCATCGACGACGCCACTTACGTCGCCTGATCCGGCAGCAACCGCCGCCCCCTCGGCACGATCGCATTCGACGGAAGCTGTCGCATAAACGGTTCCGTCCGGGGCGTTTAACAGAATTCAGGCATGGCACAGAACTTCATGCAGAGCCGTCGGGATCAGGGTTTCCTGTTGCCGCCCGACGTCCGCGATTGGCTGCCGGGCGATCACTTGGCGTGGTTCGTGATCGACGCCGTGGCGCAGATGGATCTGGCGGCGATCTACGGCGCGTATCGGGCCG
>JBKQKK010000395.1:0-63366 GCA_052147535.1 Solirubrobacteraceae bacterium
TCCAGCACTGGGGTGTCGCGCAGCTGGCTGCCGCTTGAGAGACGGCTGACCGTAGTCACGCTCGGCGCCTGTTGCCTATGCAGATCGGCGATTGTGCACGCCTCAGCGCGAGCCCTGCTTCCGGCGAAACCCAGGGCTAGGGCCGCGGGATCCGCTCCCTCACGTCCGCTTATCTGTGCAGGCGGCCCTTGTCAAGCCTCCCGGGGGTGACGTTTTTCAGGTGCTCAGTGGGGTTTGTCTCCGGGTCAGCGTTGTGATGGTTACGCCGTGGTGGCGGTGTTGGTTGTGGGTGTGCGCGCGGGCGCCCAGGCTTATCTCGGTCCGCGGCCTTGGGTTGGCTCCCGGCCGGTGACATGATGGTTGATGGGTGGTTGTTCCCGCTGGGTGAAGCGTTGCGGCCGCTCGGTCTTTTGGGGCCGTCCACGCGAACGTGGCGGCAGCAGACTGTCGGGAGCCGGCCGCGGGGCATCGGTGACGTGAAGGCGTGACGCGCACTGGGGAAGCGGTTCTTTCAGGCGGGCGCGAGCGCGTCGTCGCCGAGCTCGCGGAGCGTGTGATAGCTGCGCTTGAGGAGCTTGCGCATGATCGGCAGCAGCGCGCGGTTGCCGCCCAGCCGGGCGGCGGCCTGGAGGTAGTAGTCGCGGTCCGGGGAACCGGATCGCCGCGCGGATTGGGCTGCTTCATACAGCGCCCAGCGCAACGCCGGCGGGCCTTGGCGGAAGAGGTGCCCGGGCGCGCGTCGCTTGTCGGAGGCATGCACGGTGATGTCCATCCCGGCGTAGCGAACCGCCTCTCTGGAGGACGAGAATCGCCGACAGTCCCCGAGCTCGGCGAGGATCACGACGCTCGTCAGCGCCCCAATCCCGAAGTGAGCCTGCAGCGCGCGACAACCGGGCTGCCGACGCGCGTAGGCGCGCAACGCCGTGTCGAGCGGCGCGATCCGCGTATCAAGCGCGTCGATCATCTCCAACGCGACCGTGACCTGCTCACGCGCGGCGGCCAGCAACGGCAGCGCCGCCACCCACGCGCGGTTCTCGCTCGTCAGCAGACCAACGCGCTTGGGGAGCCCGTGGTGGTAGAGCACGGCCTGCATCCGCTGCTGCCACTCACCACGATCGTCCACCAGCGTGTGGCGCAACCTGACCCAAGCGCGGAGATCCAACAGATGGTCCGGCGGGATCCAGCACTCCGGCAGCCGCCCGGCCATCAACAGCTCCCGCAGATGCCGCGCGTCCGCGCGATCATTCTTCGCGTGCTGCTTGGTCCCCCGCAGCGCGCTGGTCTCTGCCGCCTCCGCCAGGTGCACGCTCGCACCGACCGCACGGAGCTCCTCGACCACGAACCGCCAGCCCGTCGTCGCCTCCAGCGCGACCTCGAGCTCCCTGCCGCGAAAACGCGCCAAGAACTTGCGAACGCCATCACGGTCAGCAGGATCCGACCGCGCGCGACCTCGTCCGTGGCGGTATCGATCCACTCCGCGGTGATCTGCGCCCGATGCTGATCCAAACCCATCACGATCGACATAGCCCAGCTCCCTTCCATTGCGATCAACCCAACACGCATGCAGCATCCACCCGACCCACCAAACACGGCTCTCCGGGCATAATCGTAGGTGGATTCATGCGAACGCTTGTTCGTGTGGGAGTGTGGGTGTGACTGGTCCGCGGGTGAGGTGAACGAGCGCGAGCGCGGCGTTTGCGCTGTGGAATCCTCCGCTGGAACGCTCAAGCGTTGAAAGCCCTCCTCGCGAACCGGCAAACGGCGCATCGAAGGGGGATTGGGAGCTCGGCTCGTCCTTGAGGCGCTCGCGCCCGAGCCCGCTGAGAGGTGAGCCGGCATGCTTAGGGCGCCCTGCGGGCGTGTCCCGCATTGATCATCCGGATTTCAGGCGCAGCCTCCGTGCCGCTCGACACCCGATCGGCCCCCAGAATCCAGGCGGGTCGCGCGGGCACCCGCACAGCAGCGCCGCCGCTCATCATCACCACACCAGCTCCCACGGCTCTGCGGCGCTCCCCCAGCGTTCAACGGCGCCACTCGCCCTCCGCGTCCCGAAATCAAGCCGCGCTCGGCGCTCAACACAACTCGGGGACGTAGAACACCCGCGAGCCTACGGTCCAAGTCGTAGGCGTCTTCCAAAGGCTCGTTGCGCCCCTGCCACGAGCGAACAAAACCCTGCTCAGCGGCGCAAACCTAGCCCGGTCGTCGAGCCGGACTCACCTACGATCATCCACGGAGCCCCCAAAAAATACCGTGGGACACGGTCGGCCCTTCGTATTCGAGTGACCGGCCGCGCGGCGGCTACCGCGCGCGCCTTCAACCAACGTCATTCGACGCGGAGCGCCGGCCGCCTTCAGCAGCCACCCACGTCACCTGCTCATGCCATCTTTTGAGTTTCAAAACGGTCCTTTGCGGACTTCCCCTTTGCGACGTTTGCGAGCGCAGCCGAACGCTTGCTGTGGATCGTTCTCGACGCCACTTTGCAAGCGCGCTGAGCGTCAGGTATTGCTGTAGTCGAGTGGGCGGGTGACCATCGTCGCCGCACCCGGATGAGTGCGTCTTTCAACGGCGGCACTCGCGCGCCGCGATCGGTCGGCGTGATTGGATCGCGACCGCGGCAGTGTGATCGAATAGGCGCGATCGAGCAGGCACGGCACCTCGGCGAGAACGCCAGCCGGCCGCGGTAGTGTCGCGAGGATGGTGCCGAGTGCCCGTCCGGCTGTCGCGGATCGAGTGGTTGAGCGCCGCCGTGCTGTCGCGCTCGCTCGCCACTACCGCGAGGCCGAGGGACTCTCGATCGCACAGATCGCCGACCGCCTCGGGCGGTCGCCGGCGACGATCAAGGCGTACTTCTATGACCCCACCGGCGAGAAGGCACGGGCGGTGAAGGCCCGCTACCAGGGCGCGTGCCGCGGCTGCGGCGCGGAAACGCAACCGCGCAACGGCAAGGGCGACGCATACGCGTACTGCAAGGCGTGCCACCCGGGTGCAATCGAGCGCGGCTAGACACGAAAACGCGTGCTTGAGGCGATGCGCGAGTGGCGTACCCGCTACGGCCGTCTGCCCTCATCCTACGACTGGTCTCGCACACACGCCAGACGCCGCGGCGGTGAGGCACTCGCTCGACTGGGCGACGGCAAATGGCCCCCTGCGACCGTGGTCACTGCCATCTTCGGAAGCTGGCCGGCAGCGCACGCGGCGGCCGGCCGTCCGAACGATGAACTTCGCCCCGAGGCGGGTGCCCCAGGCCCGAGCGTGGAGCGAAGCGCAGCGGTGCCGGAACCGTGCTCCCGGCGTGGTCCGTCGGGCCGGCGTCGCTGACTTGGAGACGCGGCGTTCACGGCGGGTCGAGGCTGGCGTGACGGCCAGCCCGGTTGAAGCCGAGCGCGTGAACGTGGTCCACGCGGGCGAGCGATCTGGGGTCGATCGCATGGACTTGGCGAGCGAGCGTCCGCTGGAGCACCGTCAGTCGGACATCTCATACGACGTGTCCCGTGGATGCGCCGCCACCACGCTCAGGAACCGAGATGAACTCAACACTTGGCTCGATCGTCGAGCAAAGTCGGCGAGTCATTTGCCTGCTGCCGCGATAACTAGTAAAGGCAGGGGACGCGTGATGACCGACGAGCAACAGACAATGGAGCGCGATGCCGCGGCCGGGCAGCCCGACTTGCGAGCGCCTGGCGCCCTTCGCGAGTGCAGCGCCGGCGAGGCGCATGCGCCCGCCAGTGGTTTGCGCATGAGCCGATCACGACGCGCGTGTGAGCGTTTGACGGTGATGGGAACCACGGCTGCCAGCGAGATGATGGACACCGGCACGCCGGCGCGGTGGAATCGACGCCGCTGGTTCCCGCCTACGGCGGGGAGGGAATACAGCGGCGATACACGAGTCCGTTCTCATGACATCAGACGCGGTGCGCAAGCCACCCGCCGGTGGCCGATCTGAGGCGCGAGTAGGCGCAGTGAGCGAGTACCTCACGGTCAGCGAGGTCGCGGAGCTGTTGCGCTGCGAGCATCGGACCGTTCGGCGGGCGATCAGAGCACGCGAGCTGAAGGCTGCGATGATCGGTGGGCGCTGGCTCATTCGACGCGACGCTGTCGACGATTGGTTCGATCGACAAGCGAAAACGCCTGCCGAGCGCGGGACCGTCCCGACGCCGCGCCGAGCGCGAGCCACGCGCAGCCTGTCCTCCCAGCAGCCGGGTAGTGTCGCGCGCCTACGGGCGATCGAAAGGGAAGCGACATGAGCGTTCGCAAGCGCGGCAAGCGATACGAGGTCCGGTGGACCGAGGGGGGTCGTAAACGGTCACGCACCTTCGGTCTGAAGAGCGATGCCGACGCATTCGACCTCGACATCAAGCGCCGTAAGCAACTCGGTGCCCTCGCGCCCGGCGTGATTCAGTCCAAGCAGGCGCTCGCTGAGTTCGTGGAGCAGGAGTGGTGGCCGCGGTACGCCGTGCCGAACCTTGCGCCCGACACTCGCCGGCGCTACCTCGAGGTCTGGGGGACGCACCTCCTCCCGCGCGTCGGCGACTATGAGCTCCGGACCATCACATCTCTCGGTGTCGAGGACCTCCGCGAGCAGTGGGGCCGCGCAGGCTTGGGCGCGCCGACGCAGCGAAAGGCGATGATGCTGCTGCAGGGCATTCTCCGCCGAGAAGTGGTCAGAGGACTGATCCCGGCGAACCCGGTGCAGCTCGTGGCGAAGCCAAAGCAGCCACCAACTCGTCTCCCGCAGCCCCTCGCGCCGGAGACGGTCGAGCGCATCCGAGCGATCATGCTCGAGCCGCGCGTCCGGATCGTTCCTGCCTCCCGGCCAGGCGAGCGCGTGCGACGCGCCTACGAGGCGTCCGTGAGCAGCGCTGTCGATCGGCACCGCAACGCGCTGATCGTGTCGATGCTCGCTTATGCGGGCTTGCGGCCAATCGAGGACCGAGGCAGCTGTTGGCAGGACTTGCAGGTCCGGACCCTGCACGTGCTCGCTTCGAAGACCGGTCGCGCTCGCGACATTGACCTGCTCGCGCAGGATCTCGCAGAGTGGCGGTTACTGAGCGGTCGTCCGGCCGGGAAGGCTTTGATCGTGCCGCGGCCGACGGGCGGCGCCTGGACTCGCTCGGATTGGGCGAACTGGCGCCGGCGGGTCTGGCGCCTCGCCGCGATCGCCGCCGGGGTCACCGGCGATCTCCGCCCGTACCGTCTCCGGGGCTCGTTCGTGTCGCTCCTGCTGTGGGAGGGAAGGTCGCTCGCCTATGTCGCCGAGCAGGCCGGGCACTCGATCGCGACGCTGGCAAAGCACTACGCCGGGGTGATCCGCGAGCTCGAGGACGCGCCACGCGTGCCGGCGGCTGAGGCGATCCGGAAGGCGCGAGAGCTTGCCGCCGAACGACATCAGCACGTCGGGTGAAGCCGCCAGTACAGCGCCGAGCAGATCACCCGCATCTGCCAGGACACGGTGCGCGACGTGTCCGAGGGGGTCGCATGTTGCCCCGACGGAGTGAATCGAGGCGGCGGCACGCTCTGACACGGCTCCGCGTCCGGTGCCGGCTCTGGGTCAGCGGGACGCACTCAGGACGCACACCGTGTAGATGAACGATCGGCCGGCGGCCGCGTCTTCCCTGCAAATCTGCGAGATGGGCGATACTGGGCTCGAACCAGTGACCTCCGCCTTGTCGAGGCGGCGCTCTCCCAGCTGAGCTAATCGCCCTGGGAGGCGTAAATGTAGCGTGCGCTGGGGTCACAAGTCGATCTCCAGGGATCATCGGTAGCAAGATCACGCGTAGCATCTTCGCTGCGATGCAGTACACGCTCCCTGACGGAACAAAACTCGAGCTCGGCGACGGCGCCCCAGGCGCCGAAGCCGCCGCCGCGATCGGCGCAGGGCTGGCGCGCGCCGCGCTGGCGGTGAAAGTCGACGGGCAGCTGCGCGACCTGTCGGCGCCACTGCCAACCGAGGGTCTGCCGGCGCTCGAGATCGTCACCGAGCGCAGTGGCGCCGATGCGCTGCACCTGATCCGCCACGACTGTGCGCACGTGCTCGCCACCGCGGTGACGGAGCTGTATCCCGGCGTGAAGATCTCGATCGGCCCGCCGATCGAGAACGGCTTCTACTACGACTTCGAGTTCCCCGAGGGCATCCGCCTGAGCGAGGCCGACTTCGAGACGATCGAGCAGCGCATGCACGAGCACGTAGCGGCCGACGAGCGCTTCGTGCGCGAGGAGGTAACCGCGCAAGCCGCGCTGCAGCGCTTCAAAGCCGAGCATCAGGACTACAAGGTACAACTGATCGAGGACCTGGTTGCCAACGAGGGCGTGGAGACAGTGTCGCTCTACACGAACGGACCGTTCACCGACCTCTGCCGAGGCCCGCACGCCCCGGGGACGAAGCGGATCAAGGCGTTCAAGCTGCAGTCGGTCGCCGGCGCCTACTGGCGCGGGGACTCCAACCGGACGATGCTCACGCGTGTCTACGGCACCGCGTTCTTCTCAAAGCAGGAGCTGAAGGACCACCTCGAGCGCCTCGAGCAGGCCAAGGCCCGCGATCACCGTCGCGTCGGCCCGCAACTCGGCATGTTCGGCTTCTCCGACGCCTCCCCGGGCGCGGCCTTCTGGCTGCCGGCGGGCACGGCCGTCTTCAACGAGCTCGTCAAGCTCAGCCGCGAGATGGGGCGCGAGCGCGGCTACGTGGAGGTCAAGACCCCGCAGATCTTCGAGAGTTCGCTGTGGATCACCTCCGGTCACTGGGACAAGTACGACCAGAACATGTTCGTGACCGAGTATGAGGAGCGACAGATGGCCGTCAAGCCGATGAACTGCCCGGGTCACTGCAAGCTCTACGGGCTTCAGCGCCACTCCTACCGTGACTTGCCGCTGCGCCTCTGGGAACCAGGTCTCCTGCACCGCCGTGAGCCGAGCGGCACCCTCCACGGTCTGCTGCGGGTGCGGCACTTCGCTCAGGACGACTCGCATATCTTCTGCACCGAGGATCAGATCCAGGACGAGGTGGCGGGCGTGCTCGAGTTCGCGTTTGCGACCTACACGCTGTTCGGGATCGACGTGCGCCTGGAGCTCTCGACCCGACCCGAGCAGCGGATCGGGTCCGATGAGCTGTGGAGTAAAAGCGAAGCCGCGCTGGTCAGCGCGCTGGAGAGCCAGGGCCTTAGCTACGACCTCAACGAGGGCGACGGCGCCTTCTACGGCCCCAAGATCGATATGCACATGACCGACTCGCTCGGTCGCTCCTGGCAGCTCGGCACCTGCCAGCTTGACTACAACATGCCCGAGCGCTTCGGCCTCACCTACACGGGCGCCGACAACGTCGAGCACCAGCCGGTGATGATCCACCGTGCGCTGATGGGCTCCTACGAGCGCTTCATCGGCATCCTGATCGAGCACCTCGGCGGCCAGTTCCCCGTCTGGCTGGCGCCGGTCCAGGCGATTGTGCTGCCGATCTCCGACCGCCACAATCCTTACGCACAGGGGGTGCTCGACGAGCTCTACGCCGCGGGCGCGCGCGTCGAGCTCGACGACCGAACCGAGTCGATCTCGCGCAAGATCCGCGACGCCGAGCTGCGCAAGATCCCGTACATGCTGGTCGTCGGTGACCGTGAGCAGGAGACTGGGGGGGTGGGGCTGCGCGAGCACGGTCGCGGCGACGCCGGCGCCTTCGCGATCGAGCAATTCCGCCGTCGCCTCGCGACCGAGATCGTGCGTCGCTCGCCCCGACCGGGCCTGAGCGACGCGTGAAGCCGCTCACCAAGTCGAGCTTGTGGGCCACGATCGGGCCAGAGTGAAGCCGCCAGGCCACACGCGCTGGACACGCGGCTATACTTCGTCATGTTGAACTCAGTGCTTCATCTCACACGGCTCGGCGCCGGTTGACGACCGACCGATATCATCGCTAGTGCCGGTACCTCGAAGGTTTGACCGGCGCCCACCGGAGCGCGACCAGACTCGGATCAACGACCGTATCCGCGTGCCTGAGGTCCGACTCGTCGGCGATGATGGCAAGCAGATCGGAGTCGTGAAGACTTCCGAGGCCCTTGCTTACGCTCAGGAGCGCGATCTCGACCTGGTCGAGGTCGCCCCCGACGCGCGCCCGCCCGTCTGCCGGGCGCTCGACTACTCCAAGTACAAGTACGAGCAGGCGCAGAAGCTGAAGGCGGCGCGCAAGCACCAGCAGCAGATCACGATCCGTGAGATCAAGTTCCGCCCGAAGATCGCGCAGAACGACTACGACACCAAGAAGAGCCACGTTACCCGCTTCCTGCTGGGTAAGGACAAGGTCAAGATCACGATCATGTTCCGTGGCCGCGAGGTGACGCACCCCGAACGTGGCACGGCGCTGCTCGACCGCCTCGCTGGTGAGCTGGCGGAGATCGCCGTGATCGAGCAGTCGCCGGTCCAGGACGGGCGCAACATGACGATGATGCTGGCGCCTTCCAAGGCTGTGCTCGCGGGCGAGAGGGACCGCACCGAGGAGGACGGCCAGACTGCCCGACGCGAGCGTCCCGAAGACGGTCCGGACGCCGCAGCCGAGCCACTACCCGAAGTGAGCGCCCCGGTCGCCGCTGCTGCGCCGATCGCCGCGGAGCCGCCGGCGGAGCTGAACACCGGCGATGCCGCCGCCTAGCCGCGCGCTGGTGGCCGCGCACGTCTGCTTTACTCCCGACTGCTGATGCCGAAGATGAAGACCCATTCGGGCTCCAAGAAGCGCTTCAAACTGACCGCCACAGGCAAGGTCAAGGCGCGCCACTCGTTCTCCAGTCACATCCTCGAGAAGAAGTCGCCAAAGCGCAAGCGCCACCTCGGCCGCGATGTGATCGTCTCCGCTCACGACACGCCGCGAGTAAAGACGCTGCTGAACGCCAAGTCCAGGAGGGCCGGCTGATGAGCCGCGTCAAGCGCTCCGTCCATGCGCGCAAGAAGCGCCGTGCGACCCTGGAGATGGCGAAAGGCTTCCGTGGTGATGCGAGCCGGCATTACCGCACCGCCAAGGAAGCGGTCCTCAAGGCCGACCAGTACCGCTATCGCGACCGCCGTAATCGAAAGCGCGACTTCCGGCGCCTGTGGATCACGCGGATCAATGCCGCGGCGCGGATCAACGGTCTCTCCTACTCGCAGTTCATTCACGGTCTCCAAAAGGCCGGAGTCGAGCTGGACCGCAAGGTCCTGGCCGACATTGCCGTGCACGACTCCGAAACCTTCCGACGGTTTGCGGACCGCGCCCGCGAGGCGCTGGCGGCCGGCTGAGCCCTCGGCTGCAGGCCACTAGCACCGCCAACGGGCGCCGCTCCTCCGGACGGCGCCCTTTTTCGTTCTCCGACATCCCTGCCAATGACGATCACGAGCCCCCAGAACGAGAAGCTCAAGGAGATCCGCAAGCTCTGCCAGGGCCGCCGCGCGCGCGACCGCGCTCACCGGTTTGTCGCCGAGGGTGAGGACTTGCTGGCCGCCGCGGACGCGGCCGGGTGGCCGTCGCTGCAGCGGTTCTGCGCCGCCGGCAGCGGCTTGGCTGGCGTCGAGGTCGACGCGCAGCTGCTCGCGTCCGTGTCCGGACTCGCGTCGGGCACGCGCGCGCTCGCGCTCTACCGGGAGCGCTGGACAGCGGCCCCCGCAGGGCCGCTGTGCGTGTACCTGCACGGCGTCCGTGACCCCGGCAACGTCGGCGCGGTGTTGCGCAGCGCACATGCGTTCGGCGCGAGCTGCGTCGCGCTCGGCCCCGGCAGTGCGGACCCTTTCGGCCCCAAGGCGGTGCGCGCCAGCATGGGCGCGATCTTCCACGTGCCGGTTGTCAAGGCGACCCCGGACGCGCTGCCGGGAACGACGATCGCGCTGGACGCACGCGCCGAATGCTCGCTTGCCGCGGTCCTCGACGCAACCGGCGCCGGGCGCTCGCTTGCCGCGGTCCTCGATGCAACCGGCGCCGGGCGCTCACTGGGCGCAATCGGCCATGTGCTGGGTGGGCTGAGCGTCTTGATCGGCGCCGAGCGCACAGGGCTTCCGGCCGAGGTGTCGGCTGCCGCCGACCACGTCGCGCGCATCTCGATCGCGACGCACTCGCTTAACGCTGCGATGGCGGCGACAATCGCGCTGTACGAGGTGACTAGGATGGCGCCCGCATGAACGATCGAATCGACGAGCTCAGAGAGGCCGCGCTGGCGAGGATCGAGGCCGCTGCGACCACGCAGCAGCTCGAGGACGTACGCGTGCGCTTCCTCGGCCGCAAAGCCGAGCTGCCCAACCTGCTGCGAAGCGTCGCCGAGCTGCCAAGGGAGCAGCGCGGCTCGGTTGGCAAGGCAGCCAACGAAGCCCGCAAGCAGCTCGAGGCGGAGCTCGCGCGCAAGCAGGAAACGCTGGCGAGCGCCGAGCTCGAGATCCACCTGGCGCTGGACCGCATCGACGTGACGCTGCCGGCCGACCCGCTGCCGGCGATCGGCCGCCTGCACCTGATCACGCGCACCCGCCGCGAGATCGAGGACGTGTTCCTCGCGCTCGGCTACAGCGTCGCCGAGGGCCCCGAGGTCGAGCGCGTCTACTACAACTTCGACGCGCTCAACTTCGCCTCCACCCACCCTTCGCGGCTAATGACCGACACGTTCTACATCGAGCCGACGCCAGACATCTTCGATCCGCAGAGCCTGCTGCTGCGCGTGCACACCTCACCGGTGCAGGTGCGAGCGATGGAGAGCCGGCCGCCGCCGATCTACATCATCGTCCCCGGCCGCGTCTACCGCCCCGACTCCGACGCGACGCACACGCCGCAGTTCCATCAGATCGAGGGCCTCGCCGTCGACGAGGACATCACCTTCGGCGATCTGCGCGGCACGCTGCTGACGTTCGCGCGCGCGATCTTCGGCGAGGATCGCGAGGTGCGCCTGCGCCCGCACTTCTTCCCGTTCACCGAGCCGAGCGTCGAGGTCGACGTGTCCTGCTTCAACTGCAGCGGCGGCGTCACCGCGGCCGGCGAGCGCTGCCATCTGTGCAAGGGGACCGCCTGGATCGAGATCCTCGGTGCCGGCATGGTTGACCCCAACGTCCTGGCGCACGTCAGGGAGCATGGCTACGACCCCGAGCAGGTGCAAGGGTTCGCATTCGGCATGGGCATCGAGCGGATCGCGATGCTCAAGCACGGCGTGCCGGACCTGCGCCTCTTCTACGACAACGACGTCCGCTTCCTGGAGCAGTTCCACTGATGCGCGTCCCGCTCTCATGGCTACGGAAGTACTGCGACAGCGGCCTCGACGCGCACGCGCTGGCCGAGCGCCTGGCGATGACCGGCACCGAGGTCGAACGCGTCGAGCACCACGGCGTCGGCGCGCTCGAGCACTTCGTCGTCGGCAAGGTGCGCGAGCACCGCCGTCATCCGGACGCCGACCGGCTGAGCGTGTGCATGGTCGACGTCGGCGGCGGCGAGCTCTCGCAGATCGTCTGCGGCGCGTCGAACGTGGCGGCCGGGCAGACCGTCGCCGTCGCCACGCCGGGCGCGATCATGCCCGACGGCACGAAGCTGCGCAAGGCCAAGCTGCGCGGGCTGCAGTCCCACGGGATGATCCTCGCCGAGGACGAGGTCGCGATCGGAACCGACCACGACGGGATCATGGTGCTTGCCGATAAGCGCGAGGCCGGCACGCCGCTGGCGAGCGTGCTGCCGATCTCGACCGACGTGCTGGTCCTCGAGATCACGCCCAACCGCCCCGACTGCCTGGGCATCTACGGCGTGGCGCGCGAGGTCCACGCCGCCACCGGCGCGCCGCTGGCGCCGCCACCATGGGCAGACGACCTCGGCATGGAGGGTCCGCTGGCGGGCATCGAGGTCACCGTCGAGGACCACGACCTTTGCCCGCGGTTCACGGCACGCATCTTCGAGTTCGTCACGATCGCACCGAGCCCCTTGTGGTTGAAAGCGCGGCTGATGGCGGCGGGGCAGCGACCGATCTCGAACGTCGTCGACATCACCAACTACGTGATGCTGCTGACCGGCCAGCCGATGCACGCGTTCGACCTCGACCGGATCGCCGGCGCCAGCCTGCACGTGCGCCACGCCCGCGACGGCGAGCCCGTGCAGACACTCGACGGCCAGACACGCACGCTCGATCAGCAGATGCTCGTGATCGAGGACCGCGCCGGCCCAACCTCGATCGCCGGCGTGATGGGCGGCGCGCGCTCCGAGGTCCACGACCAGACCACGCGGGTGCTGACCGAGGTCGCCAGCTGGCACGGCGCCACCATCCACCGCACTTCGCTGCAGCTGGGCTTGCGCAGCGAGGCATCGAGCCGCTTCGAGAAGCAGTTGCAACCCGAGCAGGCGATGCAGGCACAGGCGCTCGCAACCAGGCTGATGATCGAGCATTGCGGCGCGCGCATGCGAGCCGGGACCGTCGATGTCGGCGGCGCTGGGCCGGTCCCCGTGACGATCCGCCTGCGCGAGGGCCGCCTGGCCGCGATCCTCGGCACGACGATCAGCCGCAAGCGCTGCCGTCAGATCCTGGAGTCGCTCGAGTTCACCGTCAGCGACGCCGGCGATGGCCTCGACGTGACCGTTCCCGCCTTCCGCCGCGCCGATGTCACGCGCGAGGCCGACCTGATCGAGGAGATCGCGCGCCTCGACGGGCTGCAGGAGATACCGGCGACGCTGCCCGCCACACGCAGATCCGCGGCCGCCGCCCTGGCGGTCGGCGGCGGCCGCGCCGCCGGCGGCGTCCAGGGACGGCTCACGCACAGCCAGCAGCTGCGTCGCCGTGCCTCCGACGTGCTCGCCGCGCAGGGACTGCACGAGATCGTCGGCTGGAGCTTCGTCGGCGCACAGGACGCGGAGCGTCTGCGACTGGACGGCGTCGGTGCGGTCAAGCTCGCCAATCCGATGTCTTCCGAGCAGTCGGGGCTGCGCACGACGCTGCTCGGCTCGCTGCTCGACGTCGCGCGGCGCAACCGCGCCCGCGGCGCCGGCGCCCTGCGCCTGTACGAGTCGGGCGCCGTGTACCTAGCCCGCCCTGACGGCGAGCTGCCGCGCGAGCCCCATCACGTCGGAGCGCTGCTGATCGGTGCTCTGCGACCGGCGACCTGGCGCTCCAGCGAGCCGCCGAGTGCCGACTTCTTCGCCGCCAAAGGCGTCCTCGCCGGACTGCTGGACACGCTCGGCGTCGATTGGGAGGTGCACGCCGGCCAGCAGCCGTTCCTGCATCCGGGGCGCAGCGCGAGCATCCGCGCCGGCGGCGCGCAGGCCGGCTGGCTCGGCGAGTTGCACCCGAGTGTCGCCGCGCAATGGGACATCGAGCAGACGGTCGCCGCATTCGAGCTCGACTTCGACGCGCTCGGCGAGCCGGTCGCGCACACCTACCAGGACGTGACCAGCTTTCCGGCGGTCCGCGAAGACATGGCGGTCCTCGTCGGCGAGCATGTCAGCGCCGCTGAGGTGCTCGCTGTGGTCGCCGCGGCGGGTGCGCCGCTGCTCGCCGACAGCGGCGTGTTCGACGTCTACCGCGACGCGGACAAGCTCGGCGCCGGCAACGTATCGCTGGCGCTGGCACTCTCCTACCGCGCCGCCGACCGGACGCTGACCGACGCCGAGGTGGCGCGCCAGCGCAAGGCGATCGTGCAAGCGCTGGCGCAGCAGCTGGGGGGCAGGATCCGTGCCAGTTAGCGTCAGCGTGTTCGGCGCCGCCGGCTACACCGGCGCGCTCACGGCGCGCCTGCTGGCGCGCCACCCGTCGTTCGAGCTGAGGTCGCTGACCGCCCGCAGCGATATCGGTAGGCGCCTGGATGACCTGTATCCGCACTACCGCGTGCCACTCGAGCTGCAAGAGCTCGACCTCGACCGCGACGCCCGCGTCGACGCTGCCGTGGTCGCCTACCCGCACGGCGCGGCCGCAACGCTGGTCGCCGACCTGCGCGAGCGCGGCGTCAAGGTCGTCGATCTGAGCGCCGACTTTCGGATCCGCGACGCTGCGGTCTACGAACAGTGGTACCGGCCGCACCCGGTGCCGGAGCTGATCGCGCAGGCGGTCTACGGCCTGCCGGAGCTGTATCGCGCGCGCCTGCGCGGCGCCGACCTGGTCGCCAATCCCGGTTGCTATCCGACCGCGACGCTGCTGGCGCTGGCGCCGCTGGCGCGCGAGCGCGCGATCGCGGGTCTCGTGATCGACGCCAAGTCGGGGGTCTCCGGCGCCGGGCGCGCCGCAACCGACAAGACCCATTTCGTGACGGTCGACGAGAACGTCAGCGCCTATGGCGTTCCGCGCCACCGCCACACGCCGGAGATCGAGCAGGAGCTGGCGGCGCTCGGTGCAGAGGTGACGATCACGTTCACCGCGCATCTGCTGCCGCTTGATCAGGGCGAGCTCGTCTCCTGCTATGTCGATTTGCATCCGCACGCTGCGGAGCTGGACCTGAACGAGCTCTACCGCGAGACATACGCAGGCGAGCCGTTCGTCGAGGTCGCAACGACACCTCCCGGGGTGCGCGACGTGCGCGAGACGAACATCTGCCGCATCTCGGTGCACCGCGACGAGCGCACCGGCCGCGCGATCGTGTTCGGCGCGATCGACAACCTCTGGAAGGGCTCCGCGTCGCAGGCGGTGCAGAATCTGAACCTGATGTTCGGCTTGGACGAGCATGAGGGAATCGCATGAGGGGGGCGGCTTGAGCTTCTTCACCTCGCGCTGGATCGAGTCGCCCGCTGCCGCCACCGAGGTCCCAGAAGGTGGCCTGCCGCTGGGCTTTCGCGCGGCCGGCGTCGCTTGCGGGATCAAGCGCGGTGGCGCCAAGGACCTCGGTCTGCTCGTCAGCGACTCGCCGCAAACCACGAGTGCCGCGCGCTTCAGCCGCTCGGGCGCGCTGTCCGCGGCCGTGCTGCTCACACAGCAGCACACAGACCTCGGAGCGCTGCGCGCGGTGGTGGTCAACTCCGGCAACGCGAACGCCGCCACCGGCGGTCGCGGGCGTGACGACGCCGCGAAGATGCAGGGCGCCGCAGCGATCGCCTGCGGCGTCAGCGAGCAAGCGGTTGCGGTCGCTTCCACAGGGGTGATTGGGGTGCCGCTGCCGATCGACGAGATCATGCGTGGCACGCTCGCCGCTGCGCACCAGTTGCGCGCCGACGGTGAGCGCGACTTCACGTCGGCGATCTGCACCACCGACGCGTTCGAGAAACGCGTCACGCTCGATATCGCGCTGTCGGCCGGCAACGTGCGTCTCAGCGTGCAGGGTAAGGGCGCCGGCATGATCTCGCCGAAGTTCGCGACCCTACTGGTGTTCATCCAGACCGACGCGCGGCTGTCCGCCGAGGAGTGCGACCTGCTGCTCGGCGTCACCGTCAAGCGCTCGTTCGATCGCATCAGCGTCGACGGTCAGCTGTCAACCTCCGACACGGTGATCCTGCTGGCGTCCGGCGCGTCGGGAGTGTCGATCGAGCCCGAGACGCAGGACGAGCGAGCCTTCGGCGAGGCGCTCGACGCAGCCCTGCGTCAGCTCGCGCTGATGGTCATCCGCGACGGGGAGGGGGCTCGCCGCACCGCTCGCGTCGTGGTTCGCGGCGATCAAGCGGTTGTCGGGCGGGTGGCTCGCTCGGTCGCTGACTCGCCGCTGGTCAAGACGGCACTGTACGGCGGCGACGCGAACTGGGGACGGATCATCCAGGCCGTCGGCGCGGCGCTGCCGGACAGCGCGCCGCTGGCGGTGGACATCGCGATCGAGGGGATCCAGGTCTGCGCCGCCGGCGGCTACCGGCGCCACGATCAGCCGGCACTCGAGGCAGCCGTCCAGCGCGCAGAGGTTGAGTACGAGATCGGCCTGCCCGGCGAGGGGGGCGTCGCCGAGCTGTTCTTCTCCGATCTCGGCCACGAGTACGTGACGATCAACGCCGACTACACGACCTAGGCTGCTGGAGCGAGGCATGCGTGATGTTGGAACATTGCTGGAGGCGCTGCCGTACATCCGTCAGTTTCACGGCAAGACGGTCGTGATCAAGTACGGCGGGGCGGCGATGACCGACGCGGCGCTGCAGGAGGAGTTCGCGCGCGACGTGGTGCTGCTCAAGTACGTCGGCATGAACCCCGTGATCGTGCATGGCGGCGGCGCCGAGATCACCCGCTACATGGAGCGCCTGAAACTGCCGGTGGAGTTCATCGACGGCCTGCGGGTCTCCGACGCCGCGACCGTGGAGGTCGCAAAGATGGTGCTGGTCGGCAAGGTCAACAAGGACATCGTGCTGCTGATCAACCGTCACGGGCAGCCGGCGGTCGGCCTTTGCGGCGATGACGGTCTGCTGTTCCGCGTCGCCCGGCGCGCGGCGCCCAGTGGCCAGGACATCGGCTTCGTGGGACGGATCGAGCACGTCGGCGTGGACGTGCTGCACCACATCGCGCAGGACTACATCCCGGTCGTGGCGAGCGTCGGCGCCGACGCCGAGGGCAACTCGTACAACGTCAACGCCGACGATGCCGCCGCTGCAGTGGCGAGCGCGCTGGGCGCCCACAAGGTGATCTTCCTGACCGACGTCGCGGGCTGGCTGCGGGATCCGAGCGACCCGTCGAGCCTCGTCTCCGCGGCGACCGCCGAGGAGTTGAGCGCTTCGCTGGACGCCGTCGGCGGCGGTATGCGCCCGAAGCTCGCCGCGTGCCTGGAGGCGGTGCAGGCCGGGGTGGGCGCGGCGCATATCGTCGACGGGCGCGTGCCCCATTCGCTGCTGCTTGAGCTGTTCACCGACGCCGGCCAGGGCACCAAGATCGACCTGGATGGGAGGCTCTGAATGACGCTCGCGCAACTGCAGGAGCTCGAGCGTGACTACGCGATCGGCACCTACGTTCGCAACCCCGTCGAGTTCGTGCGGGGATCGGGGTGCCGGCTGTGGGACGCCGAGGGCAACGAGTACCTGGATTTCCTCGCGGGGATCTCGGTGCTGAACGTCGGCCACTGCCACCCGCGCGTGGTCGCTGCGGTACAGGAGCAGGTCGCGCGCCTGACGCACGTCACGAACCTCTACTACACCGAGCCGGCGATGCGCCTCTCGAGGGCGCTGTCCGAGAGCTCGCTGGGCGGCAAGGTGTTTCTCTGCAACTCGGGCGCGGAGGCGAACGAGGCGGCGATCAAGCTCGCGCGCCGCGCGCGCCCGCGCGGCGAGATCGTGGTCGTGCGCGACGCCTTCCACGGCCGCACCTACGGGGCGCTGTCGGCGACGCCGCAGGAGTCAAAGCAGGCGCCGTTCGCGCCGCTCGTGCCGGGCTTCGTCGTGGTCGACAAGGATCCCGGCGCGATCGACGCTGCGGTCGGCGAGCACACCGCCGCGGTGCTGATCGAGCCGATCCAGGGGGAGAGCGGCGTGCTCGTCGTCGGCGACGGGGTGCTGCTGGCGGCACGTGCGGCGTGTGACCGTAGCGGCGCCGCGCTGATCTTCGACGAGGTCCAGACCGGGATGGGTCGCACCGGCAGCCTGTGGGCCTACGAGCAGACGCCTGTGCTCCCCGACGCGATCACCAGCGCCAAGGCGCTCGGCGGCGGGTTGCCGATCGGAGCGCTGATCACAGCCCCCAAGCTGGCGGACGTGCTGGCGCCGGGCGACCACGGCTCGACCTTCGCCGGCGGCCCGGTGGCGTGTGCGGCGGCGCTGGTGGCGCTCGAGCTCTGCTCGGATCCGCAGCTGCTGGCGTCGGTGCGGGAGCTGGGGGACCGGCTGTCGCGCTCGCTTGCCGAGCTTCCGTTCGTCGCCACGGTCCGCGGCCGCGGCCTGATCGTCGCGTTCGATCTCGCTCCTGCGCGCTCGGCTCCCGAGCTTGCCCGCCGCGCGCTGCTCGAGCAACGGCTTGTGGTCAATGCGACCGGCCCGGCGACGATCCGCCTGGAACCGCCGCTGATCGTCTCCGAAGCGGAGATCGATGAAGCCGTCGGCCGGCTAGGTAAGCTGGCCGCGTGAGCAAAGGTCGGCGAACCGATACGTGACTTGAGTCAGCGTGCCTGACCTGATCGCGGCTGAGCGCTTCAGCCCCGAGCTGCTTGATGACGCGCTGGCGGGAGCCTTCACGCTGGGCGCAACGGAGCAGTCCAGCGTCGAGCAGGGGTACTACGACACGTTCGACGGCCTCGTGCGTGCCGGTGGCGCCACGCTGGTTCACCAGCAGGGCATGCTCGCGCTGACCTCGCGCGACGCCGAGCGCGCGGGTGCGGACGCGGCGGCGGAGGCGGCGGCGGCGGACGCGGCTGTGGCCGGCGGATCCGCTGGCGGTCACATGCAGACGCTGGCGATCGCGGAGCTGACGGTGCCACTACTCGCCGAGGACCTGCCAGCGGGGGCGCTGCGCGACGCGGTCCGCGAGCTGATCGACGTCCGCGCGCTGCTCGCGCTCGCGCGCGTGCGGGTGCTCACCCAGACGCGCCGCGTGCTCGACGACCAGCATAAGACGGTCGTCCGGATCGCGACCGATTGGCCTGCGGTGATCACCTCCGGCGGCCGCGCGATCGTGCTTCGCACGCGCGTGCGACTGCTGGGTGTGCGCGGTTACCACGGCGAGCTGCTACGCGTGCGCGAGCTGGTCCTCGCCGATCTCGGGCTCGAGCCCGCGGATCAGCCGTTGGTCGACGAGGCCGTGCGCTGCCTCGGCGGCGCGCCCGCCGGCACCAGTGCGAAGATCGAGGTGTCACTCGAGCCCCACGAACGGACCGATCGGGCCGCCGTGCGCGTGCTCGCGCGGCTGCTGGAGGTGATGGACGCCAACCTGCCGGGCGCGATCGCCGACACCGACACCGAGTTCCTGCACGACTACCGCGTCGCCGTGCGGCGCACGCGCGCGGTGCAGCGGGAGCTGGCCGGCGCGTTCGAGCCGGAGGCGCTGGCGGCGATCCGGACCGAGTTCCGCTGGCTGCAGCAGATCACCGGCGACTCGCGCGACCTCGACGTATACGTGCTCGACTTCGAGAAGATGCGCGCGCTGCTGCCGCAGGCGCTGCGCGCCGACCTGGACCCGCTGCTCGGCGTGCTGCGCGGCCGACGCCTGCTCGCCCGGCGCCAGATGATCCGCGCCCTGCGATCCCGTCGCGCGGAGGCGGTACGGGCCGACTGGGAAGCGCTGCTGGCGTGCCTGGTGGAGCGCCCCGAAGCCGACCGGCCGGATTGCCGGCGGCCGATCGGCGAGGTGTCCTCGGAGCGGATCAGGAAGGTTTACCGGCGAATGGTGAAGATGGGGGACGCGATCGGCCCGGGCAGCCCGCCGGAGGATTATCACGAGTTGCGCAAGAAGGGCAAGGAGCTGCGCTACCTGCTGGAGCTGTTCGGCGTGCCGCTCCACGACGAGGCCGTGGTGCGGCCGATGATCCGGGCGCTCAAGGGCCTGCAGGACGTCCTCGGCCGCCACCAGGACAGGGAGATCCAAATGGGCACGCTGCGCTCGTTCGCCGCCGAGGTTTCGGCGCTGCCGGGGGGAGTCGGCGCGCTGATGGCGATGGGCGTGCTGATCGAGCGGCTGGACTCCGACATGCTGGCCGCCCGCGGTGAGTTCGCGGCGAGCTTTGCCGTGTTCGCCTCGGGCGAGCAACGCCGCCTTGTGCGGGAGACATTCGCGTGAAGCATGCTCCGGTCACGTGTGAGGGGACGCTCGCGTGACGCAAGTGCTCGCCACCTACAACATCAAAGGTGGCGTCGGCAAGACCTCGGCAGCGGTCAACCTCGCATACCTGGCATCGCGCGACGGCCACCGGACGTTGCTGTGGGACATCGACCCCCAGGGCGCCAGCACTTACCTGTTCCGCATCAGGCCCAGGGTCGAAGGGGGTGCTCGCAGGCTGCTGCGGCCGCGCTCCCCAGTCCGAGAGCTGATCAAAGGCACCGACTTCGAACGGCTCGACCTGCTCCCGGCCGACTTCTCCTACCGCCACCTGGACCTCGCACTTGGCGCCCTGCGCAACCCCACCCGGCGGCTCGCGCGCGTGCTCGCGCCGCTGCGGGACGACTACGATTACATCTTCCTGGACTGCCCGCCGAGCATCTCGCTCGTGTCGGAGAGCGTGTTCGAGGCGGCTGAGGCGCTGCTCGTGCCCGTGATCCCCGCAACGCTGTCAGCTCGCACCTTCGAGCAGCTCGAGGCGCTCACGGCGGGCGGGCCGATGGTGCTCGCATTCTTCTCGATGTCCGAGGTGCGAAAGCCGCTGCACCGCGACCAGATGACGAGACTGCGCTCGATTCACCACCTGACGATGTTGGGGGCGGCGATCCCGCAATCCGACGAGGTCGAGCGGATGGGGGAGGAGCGCAACCCGGTCGCCGTGTTCGCTCCCGCCAGTCCGGCGGCGCTGTCCTATCGGGCGCTCTGGCTGGACCTGCAGCGCAGGATCGGCGCCGGCCGGCGCTGAGCGCTCAACCGGGGGCCGCGCGGGGCACCGCGGGCGTCCGGCCAATACCCTTCGCCGAATGCCAAATCATTCCGGTGAGGTCCGCACCGCCTCCTACCAGGCCGACCCGGCCGAGGTGTCCCGCGTCCTGCTGCTCTACAGCGGCGGGCTCGATACGAGCGTGATGCTGAAATGGATCCGCGACCAGTACGACGCCGAGGTGGTGGCACTAACCGTGAACCTCGGGCAGCCCGGCGAGGATTACGGGGTGGTGCGTCGCAAGGCGCTCGCAATCGGTGCGATCGACTGCCATGTGGTCGACGCGCGCGAGGAGTTCGCACGGGACTACGTCGCGCGGGCGATCAAGGCCAACGCCGTGTATGGGCTCGGCTACCCCCTGTTCACGGCACTCGGGAGGCCGCTGATCGCCAAGCTCGCGGTCGACTACGCGCGGCGGGCTGGGTGCGACACGATCGCCCACGGCTGCACCGGCAAGGGCAACGACCAGGTCCGGATCGAGGCGACGATCGCAACGCTTGCGCCCGAGCTGAAGGTGATCGCCCCGGTGCGGACCTGGCAGATGGGTCGCGAGGAGGAGGTCGCGTATGCCCGCCAGCACGGAATTCCCGTCAAGGGCGGGACCGAGACCGTGCCGTACTCGATCGATGACAACCTCTGGGGTCGCTCGAGCGAGGGCAAGTGGATCGAGGATCTCACAGCCGCGCCCCACGACGACGTTTTTCAGCTGGTAACGCGTCCCGAGGAGGCCCCCGACGAGCCCGAGACGGTCGTGGTCGAATTCGAGCGCGGGCTGCCGGTCGGATTGAACGGCGGGCGGCTCGGGCTCGTTGAGCTGATCGAGCGGATCGCGGCGATCGGCGCTAGGCACGGCGTCGGGATCGTCGACCAGCTGGAGGACCGCGTCGTCGGTCTGAAGGTACGCGACATCTACGAGGTGCCGGCGGCGGCGATCCTGCTGCGCGCGCACGCCGAGCTCGAGCGGCTCGTCTCGACGATCCACCAGGACCAGTTCAAGTCGGCGCTGGACCAGAAATGGGCCTATCTCGTGTACGCCGGCCTGTGGTGCGAGCCGTTGCGCGAGGATCTCGACGCTTACATGGATGCGGCGAACGAGCATGTGACCGGCGAGATCGGCTTGAAGCTGTACAAGGGGACGGCGCGTGTGATCACGCGCCGCTCGCCGAACGCCGTCTACGACGCCCAGCTCGCGACGTTCTCCGAGTCGGGCGGGCTGTTCAAGCAGACCGCGTCGCCCGGGTTCATCGACCTCTGGTCGCTGCAGTCGCGGATGGCATGGCGCGTGCGCCACTCGACCGGCGGCTAGGCCCCCAAGACGTCCGCTCGGCAGCCTATCCTCCGGTGCCCGGATGACATACGTCTGCGCCCACCTGCACGTCCACTCCGAGTACTCGCTGCTGGACGGAGCGTGCAAGATCGACAAGCTCGCCGAGCGCGCGGCGTCGTTCGGGCAGCCGGCGCTGGCGCTGACCGACCATGGGGTGATGAACGGGTCGGTGGAGCTGGCGACGGCCTGCCGAACGCACGGGATCAAGCCGATTCAGGGCTGCGAGGTGTACATCTGCGATGACCATCGCAAGCGTGCCACAGGACGGATGCGCAACTACCACCTTACGCTGCTTGCCGAGAGCGCGGTGGGTTACCGGAATCTCGTAAAGCTGTGCTCGGCTGGGTTCCTCGAGGGGCTGCAGCGTGGCAAGCCGCTGGTCGATGCGGAGCTGATGGCGGCCCATTCAGAGGGCGTGATCGCTTTGACCGGCTGCCTGGCGTCGCGCTTCTGCCAGGCGCTGATCCATGACAAGCCGCGCGATGCGCGCGCGGCGGCGGATGAGCTACTGAACGTGTTCGGCCCTGAGAACGTCTATTTCGAGGTGCAGAAGAACGGCTTGGCGGAGCAGGAGAAGGCGAACGAGGGGATCGCGCGGATCGCGCGCGAGGTCGCTCGGCCGCTGGTCGGCACCGGCGACGTGCACTACCTCCGCCGTGAGGATTTCGACAATCACCGGGCGCTGCTGTGCGTGCAGACCAAGTCGACGCTGGCGGCGCCGAAGCTGACGTTCGACACGAACGAGTTCTATCTGCGCTCCAGCGAGGAGATGGCCTCGGTGTTCGCGCAGTGGCCGGAGGCGCTGGCTTCGACGCTCGAGATCGCCGAGCGCTGCGATGTTGAGCTCGAGCTCGGCCGCCAGCTGATCCCCCACTTCGAATGTCCCGGCGGCGGGCCGGAGCGCGTGTATCTACGGGAGCTGGTGCTCGAGGGGCTTGCGCGTCGCTACGGCGATCCGGTGCCGGCGGAGGCGCTGGCGCGTGCGGACTACGAGCTCGACGTGGTCGAGAAGATGGGTTTCAGCGCCTACTTCCTGATCGTCTGGGATTTCGTGAAGTACGCGAAGGACGCCGGGATTCCGGTCGGTCCCGGCCGCGGCTCGGCGGCGGGGTCGATCGTCGCTTACTGCCTGGCGATCACCGATGTCGACCCGATCCGCTACGACTTGCTGTTCGAGCGGTTCCTGAACCCGGAGCGCGTGTCGATGCCGGACATCGACATCGACTTCTCGGTGCGCGGCCGGGAGCAGGTGATCCGCTACGTGACCGACAAGTACGGCAAGGACTCGGTCGCGCAGATTGTCACGTTCGGCAAGATGTTTCCGCGCGCCGCCACGCGCGACGCCGCGCGCGTGCTCGGCTACCCGTACGCGCTCGGCGACAAGCTGGCGAAGCTGATCCCCGATCCCGAGCAGGGACGCGCGCCGCGCTTCGAGGACTGCCTGGCGGAGGGCCAGCCGCTGGCGACTGAGATCTCACGCGATCCCGAGGCGGCGAGGATCATCGAGGTCGCCAGGGGCCTGGAGGGGATCGTGCGCAACTCCTCGATCCACGCGGCCGCGGTCGTGATCGCGGACCGGCCGCTGACCGAGATCGTGCCACTGCAGCTCGCTGACTCCAACAAGACCGACGAGCACGGAGAGCGGATCTACCGGACCGTCACCCAGTTCTCGATGAAGCCGGTGGAGCAGCTCGGCCTCTTGAAGATGGACTTCCTGGGGTTGCGCAACCTCGACGTGATCGAGGACGCGCTCGACATCATCGAGCGCTCCACGGGCGAGCGCGCCGACATGTCGACGCTGCCGCTCGATGACGCCAAGACCTACGAGATGCTGGCGCGCGGCGAGTCGATCGGGGTGTTCCAGTTCGAGTCCGAGGGGATGCGTGAGGCGCTCAAGAAGGTCAGGCCGAGCAGGTTCGACGACCTCGTCGCGCTCAATGCGCTGTACCGCCCGGGCGCGATGGAGCAGATCCCGACCTACGCGCGCGGCAACCACGACCCCGAGTCGGTCACCTATCCGGATCCGCGGCTGCAGCCGATCCTCGAGTCGACCAACGGCGTGATCATCTATCAGGAGCAGGCGATGCGGATCTCCAAGGATCTCGCCGGCTTCAGCGGCGCCCGGGCCGACGACCTGCGCAAGGCGATCGGCAAGAAGAACCGCGAGGCGATGGCGAAGCTGAAGCCCGAGTTCGTCGCGGGATGCCGTGCGTCGGGCACCGCGGAGGCCGTGATCGAGTTCATCTGGGCGACCAACGAGAAGTCGGCCGACTACAGCTTCAACAAGTCGCACGCCGCCTGCTACGCGCTGATCGCCTACCGCACCGCCTGGCTGCGCGCGAACTTCCCCGCCGAGTACATGGCCGCGTTGATCTCCTCGGTGATGGACACCAAGGACAAGGTCCCGTTCTTCGTCGCCCAGGCCGAGCAGATGGGGATCGAGATCCTGCCGCCGGATGTGAACCTCTCCGATCACCGCTTCGTGGTGGTGGACGGCAACATCCGCTTCGGCCTCGATGCCGTCAAGGGTGTTGGCTACGCTGCGGTCGAGGCGATCAAGCAGGCTCGTGAAACGGGAGCGCCGTTTGCCAATCTATTTGATTTCTGCGCGCGTGTCGACAGCCGGACGGTCAACAAGAAGGCAATCGATGCGCTGATCAAGTGCGGGGCGTTCGGCTCGACCGGAGCGAGCAGGAAGGGCATGCTGAGCGTGCTCGAGCAGGCCCAGGGGGCCGGCCAGAAAGCTCAGCAGGACGCCCAGAGCGGCCAGGTGTCGATCTTCGACCTCGGTTTCGAGGGCGACGGCGGCGGCGGTGCTGGCGGCGGCGCGGTCCTGATACCGAGCCATGCGCCGATTCCGAGCGCCGAGTTCGACCGCACCGAGTTGCTGGCTGCCGAGAAGGAGTCGATCGGGCTGTTCATCTCCGCGCACCCGCTGAAGGCACTTGGTGTCGCGATCGCGGCGGCGACCGACTGCCCGCTCGGTGAGCTCGTTGAGCACCGGGATGGCGACATGGTGACAGTGGGGGGGATCATCAGCCAGACCAAGCGCCTGCGCACCAAGAAGGGCGACTCGATGATGTTCGCCACGCTCGACGATCTCAACGGATCAGTTGAACTGGTCGTGTTCGCCAAGACGCTCGAGGAGTGTGCTGGTGCGCTGGCGAACGACGCGATCGTGCTCGTGCGCGGACGCGTCGATCACAAGGATCAGGCGCGTACCTGCCTGATCGTGCAGAAAGTTGAGCGCTTCGAGCCGAGCGGAGCGGAGCTGGAGAAAGCGCAGGCGGACGCTGAGCGGGCGTTCGCAGAGGTCGCCGAGGCGCTGCGCATCCGGCTGGATGCGTCAGCGTTGCCGATGGCCGCGCTGGGCGAGCTGAAGGACCTGCTGGCCGGCTTTCCCGGCAAGTCGGACGTCGTGATCGAGCTGTGCACCAGCCGCGGTGAGCGCCGCCTGCGCCTCGGGCCGGACTTCCGCGTGTCCCGCAGCGCGGGGCTGCACGCCGAGCTGGAAGCGCTGCTTGGCGCGGCGATTCTGGCGCCGGCTGCCGCCGCTGCCGCTGCAATCGGCTGACTTGCGCTTGCTCCAATGAGCGCTCAGGGCCCGCGGAAAATTAGTGCGGCCCTTAGCCGCCACCGGGCAGCCACGGCCCGCGCCATCGCCCGTAGCCGCTGATCAGCCGCTGCGCCCGCTCCGGGCCCCACGAGCCCTTGGTGTAGGCGTGAACCGGCGGCGGCGCATCGAGCAGCGCCTGAACCACGCGCCAGGACTCCTCGACGACGTCCTGGCGGGTGAAATTGGTGCTGTCGCCCTCCAGCGCAGCGCGTAGCAACACTTCGTAGGGCGTCGCGTCCTCCCCCCCTGCATCGGCGAACTCTATATCTAGCTGGATCTCGTGTGCGCCGCGCCGGTCTGCGCGGTGGGCATCGAGCACCATCCTGATGCCGGTGCTGGGGTCGATCTTGACGACGATCTGGCTAGGTTCGGGCCGGCGGTGGGTGCTCGGAATGAACGCCACTCGCGGTGGATGCTTGAACACGAGCCGCACTTCCGTCTCCTTGATCGGTAGCCGCTTGCCGGTACGGATGAAGAATGGGACGCCCGCCCAGCGCCAGTTGTCCACCTCCAGCCGCAGCGCCGCGTAGGTCTCGGTGTGGGAGTCCTGGGCGACACCTTCGATCTGCTGATACCCGTCGTACTGGCCGCGCACGTAGTGCGACGGGTCGGCTTCGCTGATCGAACGCAGGACCGCGAGCTTGGCGTCCTTGAGGGTGTTCGGATCGCCGCCGGCGGGCGGTTCCATCGCTGCCGCGGCCAGCACCTGCAATAAGTGATTGACCACAACGTCGCGCAAAGCCCCGACCGGATCATAGAAGCGGCCGCGGTCCTCGACGCCGACCTGCTCGGCCATCGTGATCTGCACGCACGAGACATAGTTACGGTTCCAGACCGGCTCGAGCATCGTGTTGGCGAACCGCAGGTAGAGGATCTCCTGCAGGCCCATCTTCCCCAGGAAGTGGTCGATCCGGTAGATCTGGGACTCGTCTAGGTTCCTGTGCAGGCTGGCGGCGAGCGCGCGCGCCGAGGCGAGATCGTGGCCGAACGGCTTCTCCAGAACGACTCGCTGACCGGAGCTACAGAGGTGAGCGCTCGACAGTCCCTCAATCACACGCGCGAACAGAAACGGCGGGATCTCCAGGTAGTACGTGGCGTTGGGCTTTCCCGCAAGCGCGTCGCCGACCCGCATATACGTGTTCGAATCGGAGAAGTCGCCGCCGATGTAGCTCATCCTGGCGGCCAGGCGCCCGAAAACCGCCTCGTCGATCTGCTCGCCGGTCCCTTGAATCGCGACC
The DNA here is from genome assembly GCA_052147535.1 of Solirubrobacteraceae bacterium. Taxonomy (GTDB): domain Bacteria; phylum Actinomycetota; class Thermoleophilia; order Solirubrobacterales; family Solirubrobacteraceae; genus Palsa-465. The sequence goes on from JBKQKK010000395.1 coordinate 26,531, forward strand.
CGGGCCCGCTCGCGCAGGTGCTCGGTCGTCCAGTCTTCCGCAGCGACACCGATCACCGGGCAGCGCAGCAGTCCGCGCCGCTCGAGCCGGTAGAGCGAGCGCAGCGTCATCTTCTTGGCGAGGTTCCCGGTGATCCCGAAAATCACCAGGACATCGGCCTTGTGGTTGCTGCTCACGACCGAAAACCTAGCCGGTCGCGCGCACGATCGGCTCTGGCTGCCCGTCCTTCTCGATGCAGCCGCAGTGCCAGCGCGATGTCGCTCGCCCGCACCTGTCCGTCGGCGTGCCCTGTCTCGAGCACGCATGGCAGCGACTCGAAGCGCGGCTCGGACAGGTACACGGCAAGCCCGCTTTCGCCCAGTTCGCCGTCGCCGGGGGGCGCGTGGCGGTCCCGGTTTGAACCCAGCGGCGTCATCGAGTCGTTGAGGTGCAACGAACGCAAGCGCCGCAGCCCGACCGCACGGTCGCACGTGGCCAGCGTCTCGTCAAGGCCCTCGGCCGTCCGGATGTCGTATCCGGAGGCGAGCAGGTGACATGAGTCCAAGCACAGGCCGAGGCGGGCGTGTGCGCCCGCGGCGTCGATCAGCTTCGCGAGCTCCTCGAACGAGCGCCCGAGCGTGCCGCCGGCGCCGGCTGTGTCCTCGAGGTGCAGCTCGCAGCGCTCCGACTGCGCGAGCGCCTCGGCGATGATCGCGCCGGCGCGATCGATCGCTGCCTGGACATCGCCGCGCTTGGCGGACCCTGGGTGCAGCACCACTCCGGCGGCGCCGATCGCGTCACCCACGCGCAGCGACTGCGTCAGCGACGCGAGCGTCTTAGCGCGGATCTCCGGGTCTTCCGACGCGCAGTTGAGCAGGTAGACGGCGTGGATCAGGACGGCGCCGACCGGGCTGGCATCGAGCGCCTGCCGGAAAGCGGCGAAGTCCTCCTCGCCGTACGCGGTCGGCTTCCACATCCGCGGCGACTGGTTGAAGATCTGGATCGCCTGCGCGCCCACGTCCACGCCTCGCCGCACCGCCCGGGCGAGGCCGCCCGCCGGTGAGACGTGCGCTCCGATTAGCATGGCAACTGGATTATCATGCGCGTTCGCTTCGCTCCATCCCCAACCGGGACGCTCCACATCGGTGGCGCCCGGACCGCTCTCTATAACTGGCTCCTGGCGCGCGGGCCGGCCAACGGTCCCGGCGGCCAAGCCGGTAGCTTGGTTCTGCGGATCGAAGATACCGATCGCGAGCGATCCACACCGGAGAACGTCGCGCAGATCCTCGACGCGCTGCAGTGGCTCGGGCTGGACTGGGACGACGGGCCGATCTACCAGAGCGCCAACGCGGAGCGCCATGCCCAGGCGCTCGCGCAACTGCTCGAGGGCGGCCACGCCTATCACTGCCAGGCGACCGCCGACGATGTCAAGGAGTACAAGCTGCGACATGGCTTCGACCGCGGCTTCCGCGGCGAAGCCGACAGCCGCGGGGCGGTGCGCCTGCGGGTGCCGGACAGCGGGCAGACAACTGTCGATGACGTGATTCGCGGCGAGACGCGGTTTCCCAACGCCAGCATCGACGACCCTGTGATCGCGCGCGCGGACGGCTCGGTGCTCTACAACTTCGCGGTGGCGATCGACGACCTCGACGCGGCGATCACGCATGTCGTCCGCGGCGAAGACCACCTCTCGAACACGCCCAAGCAGCTGCTCGTGTTCGAAGCGATCGGTGCCGCTCCGCCGCGCTATGCGCATCTGCCGCTGCTGCACGGGCCGGATGGGAAGAAGCTGTCCAAACGGCATGGGGCGGCATCGGTGCAGGCGCTGCGCGACGCCGGCTACCTGCCCGAGGCGGTCGACAACTACATCGCCCTGCTCGGTGCGGGTTTCGCCGCCGACGAGGAGCACTTCACCCTGCCGGAGCTCGCGGAGCGCTTCCGGCTGGAGCGTGTATCCAAGAACCCGGCGGTGTTCGATGAGCGCAAGCTGCGTCACATGAACGGCCGTCACCTGCGCGAGCTTGGAATCGACGAGTTGACCGCCCGCTTGGAGCAGTACACGGGCCGCAGCGGGTTGCGCGCCGCGGTCGAGATCTCGCACGAGAAGATCCAGACGCTCGCCGACTTCTGGCCGCTGGCGGGGTTCCTGCTCGACGGGCCGGCGGATGATCCCGCCGCGCTGCGCAAAGTGCTCGCTCGCGAGGGCGCCGGCGAATCGCTCCGCGAGTCGCGTGCCGCGCTCGCCGCGGTCGAGCCGTTCACCGCCGCCGGCGTCGAGACGGCGCTTCGGGACGTAGTGGCGCGGCGCGCGTGCAAGCCGGCCGAGGTGTTCCAGCCGCTGCGTGTGGCGATTGCCGGGACGACCGTGTCGCCGGGCATCTTCGAGAGCGTTGCCCTGCTCGGGCGTGAGCCGACGCTGGCGCTGATCGATCGTGCGCTCGAGCGCCTCGCCTGACCGCTCCCAGCGCTAGGGTTGGTTAAACCTAGATCGAACATCTGCCGATAGAGGTACGTGGGGTGGTCAAGTTCGACGTGAGTCGCTCGGAGTTGCGCCTGGACCACGGCGACCGAGCGGCTCCACCCCAACCATAACTCGTTACCGATGGCCTCGACCGATCCATATGCGTCACGTGAACGCAGGCACAACGAAGGCCACGGGCGCCGACTGACGCAGGCTTTCGAGGCGCTCGAAGCGTTCCCCGTGATGACCGAATCCCGCAACCGAGTGCTGCGCCTGTTCGAGGGCGGCGACCCGTCGGCCTCCGACATCGTGTCCGCGATCGAGGGCGACGTGGCTCTCGCGATCGCGGTGCTGCGGCTGGCCAATCAGGTCGACGGGCCTTCGCGCGGACACGTCGAGAGCGCAGTGAGCGCCGTTGAGGTGCTGCAGCCGGCGGCGATCCAGTCGATCGCGAGCCGTGCCAGGACCTACGACTTCTTCGAGCGCACAGCGGTTTGGCAGACCATCCCGGAGCGCTTCCGCCTGCACGGCGTCGCCACGCAGCGCGCTGCCGACCGCGTCGCTGCGGAGGTCGGCTACGGACAGCGAGACCGTCTGATGGTCAACTCGCTGTTGCACGATGTCGGCAAGCTAGTGCTCGTGCACGCTTACCCAGGGTATCCGCGCCGGGTCCACGGAGATGCGCGTACGCCCGAGGAACGGCTGCAGAAGGAGCGCCTGGAGCTCGGCGTCGATCATGCCCTGGTGGGTGGCGTCCTGGCCCGTCGCTGGGGCCTGCCGGGAGGCTCCGCGCGCGTGATCGAGACGCATCACTCTGAGCAGGCCGATGGCGAGGCGGCGATCGTGCGGCTCGCGGACATGCTCGCCCACTACCTTCTCGGCGGGCAGGTCACGCCTGCGGAGCTGTTGGCCGCCGCGCGCGCCGTCGAACTGAAACCGGCAGACCTGCGCACGGTGATGTACGACCTGCCGCTCGCCACGGGCGCGGGTCGCCCGCGGCAGATTGACCCTTGCCCGATGTCTACGCGCGAGGTCGATGTGCTGCGCCGCTTGGCGAAGGGCATGGTCTACAAGCAGATCGCGAGCGAACTGGGACTCTCGACGAGCACGGTGCGCACCCACCTACACAACGTCTACGGCAAGCTCGGCGCGATGGACCGCGCGCAGGCGGTCCTGATCGCGACCGAGCGCGGCTGGATTTGAGGTGGGGCCGCCGGAGCGTGGCGAAGGGCGACCGGGCCGGACGCGGCCACCTCGCAGCAGGGTGAACGCGCCCGAGTCCCGGGCGCGGTTAAATCGGCGCGAGCAAGCGATGATCTCGATCACCTCCAAATCGCCCTACGCCGTTCGCGCGCTCGTCGAGCTGTACCTGTTCGGCGACAGTGCTCCGGTCCCGATCGCGGAGCTCGCCAGGCGCGGAGCGATCCCGGTGCAGTTCCTGGAGCAGCTGTTCGCGACGCTGCGCCGTGGTGGGGTTCTGCGCTCGCAGCGTGGCGTGAAGGGCGGTTACAGCTTCGCCCGCAAGGCGGACGAGGTTACGGTGCTGGAGGTCGTCGAGCTGCTCGACGGCCCGCTCGGTCAGGACGCGACCGGCGTGTTCGCGCAGGCCAGTGATGCTGCGCGCGCCGTCTTAGCCGACCTCACGATCGCCGGCGTCGCCGAGCAACAGGCACGCGCGGCTGGCGCCGCGATGTACCACATCTGAGCCGAAAGACAGGGGAGTTGCGGGCCTTTAGGCGAGCATCTCTACATGACGCGCCCGGCTTGAGGCGCCGGCCGAGGCCGCAATGACCAGTCCGATGCCGATCAGTTCGCGTCCGCTGAGGATCTGGCCCAGGACGAGGAAGCCCGCGAGCGCCCCCATCGCGGGCTCGAGGCTCATCAGCGTGCCGAACACGTTTGTCGCAATCCGCCGCAGCGCCTCCATTTCCATCGAATAGGGAATCGCGGAGGAGAGGATGCCGACCGCGGCTCCGAGCGCCAGCGAGTGTGGCGTCAGGAGCTTTGCGCCCCCCTCGACCAGTCCTACCGGCAGTGCCACGAGCGAGGCTACGCACATCGCCAGCGCCAGTCCGGCGCCGTCGTCGAACGCGCGGCCGACCCGCGCGTTGACGAGGATGTAGATGCCCCACATGCAGCCGGCGATCAGCGCGAGCACGACTCCGAGGATGTTCAGGCTGTGCGCGTCGCCGTGCGTCAGCGCGAGGATCCCGGCGGCAGCGAGCGCCACCCACAGAAGATCAAGCCGGCGACGTGAGCCGGCGACGGCGACCGTAAGCGGTCCGATGAACTCGATCGCGACTGCGATGCCCAGCGGAATCAGATGCAGCGCGTGGTAGAAGGTCAGGTTCATCGTCGCGAGCACGAGGCCGAACAGCGATGCGAGCAGCAACTCCCGCCGGCTTCTCGATCGCAACCGTGGGCGCCAGATGATCAGCAGCACGATCGTTGCCGACATCAGACGTAGGAGCACGGCCCCTCCGGGCCCGATGCGCGCGAACAGCGTCGTGGCGATCGCGGAGCCGAACTGCACCGAGATGATGCCGCCCAGCACGAGCGCGGGCGACGGCGCGCGGGCGAGCAGGCCGCCGCTGGAGGAACGAAGCTCTGCCGAAGCCATCCGCCGATCGTAGCCGTGACGTGCACGCCCTCCGAGGCGATGCTCCCGCCAAACTCTCCGGGACGATGCTCACGCCAAACTCTCCGGGACGATGCTCACGCCTAGGCGCAGGCGCGAAGATCGGCGAGCAGCTCCGCGAGGCTTGCTGCGATGCGGCCGCCGCTGTCGACAATGAACGTCTCCACCTGGAGATTGAGGGCCGCCCCCGCTTCGCCTGCCTGACGGAAGTCGGTCCGCAACCCAAAGCAGCGTAGGCCAAGCGCAGCAGCGAACCCGATCTCCGCCACCGTGCCCGAGTCGGGTTCCTGGCCTTCCAGGTAGGCGGCGAGCAGCGAGCACGATCTGATAGCGGTCGCGTTCCGCCGGCCAATCGCCAGCGCCAGCTCGCGTTCGCGCCCCGCCGCCCGAAACGCCGCGATCTCGTGTTCGCTGGTCAGCGCCCATGGGTCTACTGGATCGACCACCGTCGCGAGCGCTGGCAGATAGGCGACAGTGTAGTAGTGCCGCCCAGCCTCGGTGAAGCCCAGCGGGCTGGCGACGTAGCACCTTGGACGTGAGGCAGCCGCTCGCATCGCGCTTAATGTGCCGTGATCTCGCGGCGCACGCCCAACTCACTCGCGCGAAACACAGCCCCTGACTAGTGTAGCTAGTCTAGCTAGCCCGCCCTCGCGAAGCCGGTCGAGACCGCCGGGCCGCGAGAAGGCCGAACGCGGCCGTGACACAAATAGCACGTGTTCACCTGCAGTCCAGCGGAGATATGTGGCGTTACCCGCTTGCGGTTCGTGCGCAAGGCGCCGACGATGGGCGTAAGTGATACGTGCGAAGAGCATGGACTTGAGATCTTGAGATGAGCGTCACATCGACCAATTGCCTGCCTGTGCTATGGGATCGGGTCGTGTGCGGGGTCGATGGCACCGCCGCGAGCCTGAATGCCGCTCATCAGGTTGCAGCGCTGATGCCGGTTTCGGCTCAGCTGGTTCTGTGTGTTGTCGTGGAGCGAGCCCCGGCCCAGGCGAGAGGCATGTCAAAGCAGGGCCTTGTTAGCGAAGCCGAGAAAGCGCTCGCGAAGGTGCGAAGTGAGATCGCGAGCGTCCATGACGCGGGAGTTCATCTGCGCGAGGGGGCGCCGGTCCGAGTGCTGCTGCACGAGTGCAGCGCCGAGCGCGCCACGCTCTTGGCGGTCGGCAGTCAAGGCGGCAGCAGCGCTGGTTCGGCCGCCATCAGCGTTCTGGCGGCGGTTCTGAAGAGCGCGAGTTGCTCAGTGCTGATAGTCCACGAAACCGACCGAGCAGCCGTACCCGGAGACGGCGGGATCGTCGTCGGGTTCGACGGCACGGAGGGTTCGCGCAGCGCGCTGAGCGCGGGTTGCGAGCTGTCTGAACGACTGTCGCGGCCTTTGCGCGGGGTGTTTGCGACCGGCGACGGAGATCGGCTTGATCCGAACGCTTGTGATCAGAGGCTCGCCTCGAAGGTGACGCTGGGCGAGGATTCGCGCACGGCGTTGGAGGCCCTGCTCGACGCATCCGACCACGCGAGCCTGCTGATCCTTGGCAGCCGCCATCACCGTCGCGCCGCGCTGCTTTCGCCCGTCAGCCAGAGCGTTGCCGAGCGGGCGCGCTGCCCCGTGTTGGTTGTTCGCTGAGCAGCGAGGCCGAGGTTGCAACGGTTCCGCAACTCTCAGCAGGCGCCGTAGCCGCCCTACAAGCTGACATGACAAGCTTGCTAGCCAAACCCGCGCGGCCAGGGCCCACGGTGGCTCCAGCGGCTCGCGGAGGATCTCCCAGCCGTCTGGTCGGGAGACTAGGATCATCGCCGTGGCCATCAGCGGGCGCCAACTCCAACGGGATGAAGTCATTCTGGCTGACAACATGGACGTCCTTCCCACGATTGCGGACGAGACGTTTCAGCTCATCTACATCGACCCACCGTTCAACACCGGGAAGGCACAGAGCCGGAAGACCTTCGAGACGGTGGGCGACGCAGAAGGCGACCGTACGGGCTTCGGTGGGCGCCGCTACACGACACGGCTACTGGCCGAGTCCTCCTACCGAGACGCATTCGCGGACTACCTGTCGTTCTTAGAGCCCCGACTCCGGCAAGCGCGCAGGCTCCTAACACGGGCTGGAACGTTCTACTTTCACATCGACTATCGGGAGGCGCACTACTGCAAGCTGCTGCTCGACGAGATATTTGGCCGTGACAACTTTCTCAACGAGCTGATCTGGTCTTACGACTACGGCGCCCGATCAACGCGCCGGTGGCCGGCCAAGCACGACACGATCCTCGTTTATGTCAAAGACGCCGCTGCGTATTTCTACGATTGCGAGGCCGTTGACCGTGAGCCATACATGGCGCCAGGCCTTGTCACTCCCGCCAAGGCGGAGCGCGGGAAGCTGCCAACGGATGTTTGGTGGCACACGATCGTGCCCACAAGCGGCCGTGAGAAGACCGGCTATCCGACGCAAAAGCCCGAGGGGATCGTACGGCGAATGGTGCAGGCATCGACGCAACCAGGCGACTGGTGTCTCGACTTCTTCGCGGGGAGCGGCACGCTCGGAGCAGTCGCCGCCAAGCTCGATCGCCGGTACATGCTGATCGACAAAAACCCCGAGGCGGTGCGAGTAATGCGCCAGCGACTCGGGCACGGGGACCAGTCGACTAGTCTTGAGGCGCGATTAGCATGACGTCCGGGAAGTAAGTCCGGACGCGGCGGGGATCCCTGCTCAGCAGCGGAATCCCCGCCGCAGCAGCGTGGGCTCCGATGAAGAAGTCCGGCAGTGGCGTTGCGCGCGAACCACCGCGGCCGCGGTACTCGAGGAACGCGCGCGCGACAAGCCACGCCGCTGCCCACGGCAGGCCAATCCGGACCAAACCGGCGCCCTGGAGCGCTCGCTCGAGCTGCTCGCGGCTCGCGAATCCCACGGCTACCTCGGCGTAGATGACCTGGTTGATCGCGACCTGGCCATGCTCGGCTACGGCGGCGAGCTGCTCTTCGGACCACGGCCGCCACGGCGACGGGGCGAGGACGTCAAGCAGCACGCTGGAGTCGACGAGGGTGGTCACGGATCGCCGCGGGTCATCTGCAGCACCTCGTCGGCCGTGAGGCCGCCATCGGCGCGATCGCGCAGCCGAGCCACGAGATCGGCTCCGCGACTTCGCGGCGCCACAGCGCGAACGAGTGCTCCATTCTCAGCGGCGACGACCTCGACCTCGACGCCGGCGCTCAGCCCAAAGCGCTCGCGCAGCACCTGCGGGATGGTCACTTGGCCCTTGGATGTGATGCGCATGTAAGGACTTTAGCAGTCTTACCGAGTAGGAGAGCCGTTCTGCACGGGCGCAAGCTTTTGGAAATCCGCGCGCGGACGCTGACCTCCGAGCTCAAAGGCGGCGCCTACAGCTTCAGCGTCACCCTAACGCTCAGCGATAGGCCCGTCGGACCGCGCTGAGCGCGGATCCGCGCGAGCGGATCCGCCGTGAAGCCGCGCTGACTCCAAGCCAGCGGATTGCGCGCCAGCGGATCCTGCGCGAACCCGCAGCGCCCGCGTGCTGGCGCGGGGGAGCTTTGAGATGAGGATCGCGTCGCCCGGTGCGAGGGTTCGGATCTGCTCCGGATCGACCGCATAGGTGTCGACTAGACGCAGCGTGCCGCGCCTCGCATCGCTGCCGCCGAAGCGGCCCGGCTGCAAGTTATAGGTGCGCTCCCACCGCTTGACGCTCCCTGCCATCTGCGCGAGCGCCCGCGCGGACTCGGGCACGTCCTGGCGATGCGCGATCTTGACGGCCGTGTTACCGAGCACCTGGTCTCGCATCCCGCGCGCCGCGCGGTCGAGATCGGCGAGCTCCTGGGTGGCAAGCATCACGCTGACACCCGCCTCCCGGCCCCGCGCGAGCAGCGACATCAGATTGTCTGAGCCAAGCGCTGAGAACTCATCGATCGCCACGATCGCCGGCTGTGCAGCACCACTCTCCAGACGGTACCCGACGGCCGTGACCAGGTCTTGAACGGCCAGCGTCCCGAGCTGGCCCGCGAGCTTGCCGTAGGTGCTCGAGTTGAGGCTGAACAGGACCACCTCACGTCCGGACAGGGCGGCCCGCAGATCGACTGCGCCGCGGTCCGCGACTGCCCCAACGGCCGCATCGGAGCCGGCGCCGGGTGACGGCGCCGCGCCCAGGAAGGCCCCCGTGTGGGATTCGCTGATTATCGCCAGTCTCGAGGCCAGTCCGCGGATCGCGCTCTGCTGGTCCCCCGTCAGCCCTGCGAGGTAGTCGCGGACGTAGCTGGCACGTTCGGGCGGCAGCTTGCGTGTCAGTCCAGCGAGTCGCTTGGGCTCCATCATCGCGACCACCGAGGCCAGCGTCAGCTCTCGTTTGGGGTCGGCTTCCCGCATGACCTGCAGCGCGAGCTGGATGTATCGCTCAGCGGCGCGCTGGTAGTGCGGCTCGCTGAAGCGCTCGGTGGCGATCAGCTTGTCCTTCAGCTCGGTCGCGTTCCCGCACGCGAGCGGGTTCCAGCGTTCAGGGCCGTCCGGCGTCCAAACCCGCAGCCGGCGTCCCGCCGCAGTAGCCGCGGACTCGAGCCGACGCGCGAACGCGGGCGAGCCCTTCAGGTCGATCGCGACCACCGGCCGGCCGCGTCGGATCTGCTCGGTCACGATCGTCAACAGCGTCGTAGACTTGCCGGCGCCGCTGGCACCGACGATCAGTCCGTGCGCCGAGAGCTCCAGGTCGCTGAGCAGGACGCGGCGGCCGGAGGGCCCGGTACCGAGCACGACCGCGTCCACGCCCGCCCGCTCAGCGGCCGCGTCGAGGCGGCGCGCCCGCTGGCTGCGTGCGGCCGCAAGCGCGAGCCTTCCGATCATGGCCGCAGCGATCAAGCCGATCACGATCGGGCCCGGCGCGAGGAGAAGGGCTAAGAGCGCCGGTGCCAGCCACCATGGGCGCCGGGCGAGCGGCGGTGGTGGCGTCGCGCCCGGTCCGCGCGCGCCGTTCATCGCTGAATCGGGAAAATCGCGCGCGCGCCGTTCATCGCCCGGCCGACGCTCCGGCCCGCGCGCCAGCCGCTGTCGCTTGCGGGACACGCGCCCACCACCGGGCGCGGCCGACGGTGCGTCCGTGGTCGGGTGCCCCCTCAGGCGGACCGGCCAGCAGCTGGACCGACACCACCTCAGCGATGCCGGCTGTGCGCGCCGCCTGCGCGATCCGCTCGCCGAGCGACCGGTCTGGCACGAGATAGTGGACGGCGTCAATCCGCCCGTCTGCGGCGTAGCCCATCATGATCCGCGCCAGCCGCGCCTGGCCTTTGCCGGTCAGCTCGAGCTCGAGCGCTACTCGCTTGCCGGTTTCGCTCTGCAGCAGAAGGTCCGGGTAGTGGAGCTGCTCGCGGCCGCCGGGGCCGACGATCCCGAGCCCCACGCCCAGCGCCCTGCCGCTGCGATCCGGGCGCGCGTCATGTGAGCGCAGCGTGCGTTCGGAGAGCAGCTCTCGGAGCTCGCCGAACGCGCCCGCACGAGTGGCGAGCCACAGCCATCCCAAGCCGACATCATGCTGGTAGCAGGCGAGGTCGACGCGCGCAGGGGGGAGATTTGAGCCGATCGCGCGGAGGCCTGTGCGGGACACGCGCGAGCACGCCGGGTAGCCGTCGAAGATCCGCTGCTGCTCGATGTAGCCCACTTCACGCAGGCCTCGAAGGCACCCCTGGGCAACGCGCGGCGTCACGCCCAGCAGCTGCTGAACCTGCGGCGTCACGGCCAGGCGTTGCTCCGCGAGGAACGCGAGCACGAGCCGATCACGCTCGGTGAGCAGCGTCGTGCGCGCACCGGCTCGAGGAGCGCGGGGACGCTGCCGGGTCTGATCCTGCGCCATCTCCTCGAGAGCCGGCGGCGCGCCTCATCTCGCCCCCCTCAGTCCGCTCGCGACCCCTCACACCTCCGCGATCATCGCCCCGGGTGGGGCAACGAGCTCGTGTTGACCACCTCGAAGTCCTGTCCGGTGAGCCGATCTAGCTCGTGCAGCGCGTCATTGCTCCAGCGCGGGCTCGGCGCCCCGGAGATGTACCACGGCGAGCCGTTGTCGGCCAGGATCATCCCGTAGGTCTTGAGTGCCTGTGCCACGACTCGGGCCTGGTAGGGGAGTCCCGAGATGTCGACTGATGCCTTGAGTCGCAAACGCAGGCCCATCGGTGGCAACCAGCGACCTGAGCACGTCGAAGCCTCGTGCCGCGCGGGGTACACGTAATGCGGCGCGGTGCACGGCGCCGTGAACCGCAGCGCGTGGTCGATCACGCCGGCTGCGACTTCGTCGTAGCGCGCGAGCCCCGGCAGGATCGGGAGCCCGGCGGCATCGGCGGAGGTCCATCCGGCGGGGCGCAGCTTGTCAGAGCGGAGATTGAAGATCGCCCCCGAACCGGCGCTCCAGCGCCTCCCGCCATCGTGCGGATAGGCGTCGTACAGCTCGTAGTCGGTGCAGGTGCCGCGGTCGATGACGATCACGTGGCGGTCGCCGGTGCCGCCCGGACCGCCCTCGATCGGAACAGTGGGAGGGATCGGGTACGGGCCCCTGTCCGACTGCGATTCGTACAGGAAGCTGACCGGCACCTTTGCCGTCGCGCTGGAGACGACCATGTATGGGATCCCGTTCGGAGCGCCGTCCCAGACGGTGCCGAAATCGGGATGCACCGGCGCATCGAGACCGATCGCTGCGATGTAGCGAGCGGAGCCGGCTGCGACGGGTGAGCGGTCGACGCGCTGGTTCCAGGGGTTGTCAGCCGGAAAGATCGGGCAGCTGGGCGCGCCGGGCAGCGGATGCGCCCGTACCAGCGCCGGGGTCACGACGAGCGCGATCGCGGCGATCGCTGCGAGCAATGCTACGTAGTAGCGGCGCATGCTGGCAAGACTACGCGACTACGGTGAGGCCGCCGGGCATCACGGTGAACTCGACCGTGTCCCGTTCGCCGATGTAATCGCCGTCCACCTGCACCGGCAGCGCCCGCGCATCCAGCGTCCGCACATGCAGGTTGCGCACCCCCGTGAACCCGTAGATCTGCCGATGCTTGGCGACGCGCGCCCTCGCTGAGAGGGCGCGCCAGGTGATCATCGGGATGTCCAGCGGGTTGGTTCGCTTCAGCACGGCGCCCGCCAGATCGCCGCTGTCCAGCGCCACCCCCTCGCCGACCTGAACGGGACGATCGCCGAAGAACGTGTACGGATCGGCGTTCTGAACGATCAGGCTCACCCCGGCCACCTGCTCGGTGTCGAACCGCGCCTCCAGTCGCGGCGGGTGTAAGAGGTAGTGGCGCACGTAAGTTCTGCTTGCAACCCACGCGTAGTAATACTCGCCGGCGCGCGCCTTCTGGCCGGGATGCGCGTCGACCCGCTCGACCACGCTCGCATCGAGTCCCACGCCGGCTGAGAACAGGAAGAAGCGCTCGTCGAGCAAGCCGAGATCCACAGCTCGCGGTCGCCAGTCGTCGGCGATCGCGAGCAGGTGCTCGGTCGCGTCCACCACGTCGCCGGGGATCCCGAGCATCCGGCAGTAGACGTTGGCCCTGCCGCCCGGCAGGCAGGTCAGCGGCACGCCCGAGCCGGCGAGTCCGTTGGCGGCCTCGTTGACGGTACCGTCGCCTCCGAACGCCACGACCACGTCGTAGCCCTGCTGGGCGGCCGTGCGGCACAGCTCGGTCGCGTGGTCGCGCCGCTCGGTGTCGACGGCATCCACGAGATAGCGCCCGCGCAGGGCGTACACGACCAGATGTTTGAGACGGTCGGACACCGTCGTCGCGTACGGGTTGACGATGATCAGCATCCGCTTGGCAGGCGAGCTCGAGGTGAGCGCCAGCTTCGCATCCAGGCGGCGCTCGGGGTCAAGCGGATTCGCGCTCATTGGCCGGCGCGCCCTGCAGAGCGGTCGGGACGTACACGCAGCGGAAGCTCGAGCCTCGCACGCGCCGGACCCTACCGCGTGCGCACAACGGGCGCTCCCTTGTGGGCGACGCAGCGCTCCCTTGTGGGCGACGCGGGCGTGTAGCTATACTTTCGCGCCACATAGCAGTACGCATCCAGAGGGGTGGAGGGAATGGCCCTTAGAAACCCCGGCAACCTCCCGCAAGGGAACGGTGCCAATTCCATCAGGCTCCAATCGACAGGCCTGGGAGATGTGGATAGGGCGGTTTCAGCAGACCTCCGACCACAAACCCCGGCGGAGGTTTTTTTATATGCCGCCAGAAGCACTTCGCTGCAAAGAATGTAGTGCCACCTACCCGCTCGACGCACGCTACGTATGCGAGCGCTGCTTCGGCCCGCTCGAAGTCGCCTACAGCATCGCGGCCGACGCCGACCCCGCCTCCGTGCGCCGGCGGATCCAGGCAGGCCCCCACTCAATCTGGCGCTACGCGGACTTTCTGCCTGTCCTCTCGCCCAGATCGGCGCTGCCGTCAGGTTGGACGCCGCTGATCCGTGCCGACCGGCTGGCGCAGGAGCTCGGGCTGGGCGAGCTGTGGGTCAAGAACGACGCCGCCAACCCGACCCACTCGTTCAAGGACCGGGTCGTGTCGGTGGCGCTCGCCCGCGCCCAGGAGCTGGGCTACACGACGATCGCCTGCGCCTCTACCGGGAACCTGGCCAACGCGGTCGCCGCGCACGCAGCGGCCGCTGGGCTCGAGTCGTACGTGTTCATCCCATCCGATCTCGAGGAGCAGAAGGTCCTGGCCACCGGTGTGTACGGCACCAACCTCGTCTCGGTGAGGGGCAACTACGACGATGTCAACCGACTTTGCACCGAGCTGTCGGGCGAGCACGACTGGGCGTTCGTGAACATCAACATGAGGCCTTACTATGCCGAGGGCTCAAAGACGCTGGCGTTCGAGATCGCCGAGCAGCTCGGCTTCGAGCTGCCCGACCGGATTGTATGCCCGATCGCTTCCGGCTCGCTGTTCACGAAGATCGCGCGCGGCTTCGAGGAGTGGATCGAGCGCGGCCTGCTGACCGGCAAGCTTCCGATCTTCAACGGCGCCCAGGCGGCCGGCTGCTCGCCGGTGGCAACAGCGTTCGAAGCCGGCCAGGAGCTGTGCCGCCCGGTGAAGCCCGACACGATCGCGAAGTCGCTGGCGATCGGCAACCCGGCCGACGGTCCCTACGCGCTCGACCTCGCGCGTCGCACGTCCGGATCGATCGACGCTGTCAGCGACGACGAGATCCGCGCCGGAATCCGCCTGCTCGCGACGACCACCGGGATCTTCACTGAGACGGCCGGCGGCGTGACGATCGCGGTGCTGCGCAAGCTCGCGCAGCGCGGCGACATCGACAGCTCCGAGCGTGTGGTCGCGGCGATCACAGGTGAGGGCCTCAAGACGCTCGAATGCGCGCGCGGCACATTCGAGCCCTGGGAGATCGAGCCGAACATGAGCGCGTTTGAGCAGGCCAGAGAACGACTGGCCCTGGTGGCCTGAAAGGAGTGCGTTGATGTCGGTAGGTGGCCTGAAAGGAGTGCGTTGATGTCGGTAAAAGTGAGGATCCCCACGCAGCTGCGCTCGGCGACGGACGGGGAGTCGGTCGCCAGCGTCGAAGGCGCGACCGTCGGCGATGTGCTGGAGTCGCTGTTTGTGCGCTACGAGGACCTTCGCAGCCGGATCTCCGAGGACGGAGGCCTGCGCCGCTTCGTCAACGTGTACGTCCGTGGCGAGGACATCCGCTTCCTTGACGGGCTGCAGACTCCGGTGAGCGACGGCGACGAGATGACGATCCTGCCCGCCGTGGCCGGGGGCTAAGCGCGGCCCCGGGCAAACGGTCTGCGCCGTGGCTGGCCCGCGGGCCCAGCCACGGGACCGCGCGTGCGGCGCACGCCGCTCTGGCACCATGGACATGCTGGCCCGTCGTTTCCGCGAAGGGCTGCGTCGCCTGCGATGACAACCGTCCAAACCCCAAGCCCGCTCCCACCGCTCCTGCGGATCCCCGTAGTCCGTGAGTTCAGGGCGCCCGGCTGGTTTGAGCGGCTGCCGCGCTGGGCCGGCACCGGCGGCGTCCTGCTAATCCTGCTGCTGATCTCCGGCTACGTCCGGGCGCGCAACATCGACGGGCAGCTGTGGTCCGACGAGGCGAATACCGTCGGGATCGCCTCGCACCCGCTGAGCGCGATCCCCGGGATTCTGTGGCAGGGTGGGGGAGCGCCGCTCTACTACATGCTGCTGCACAGCTGGATGAGCGCTTTCGGGTCCACCGAGACGTCGACCCACGGACTGTCGTGGCTGTTCGGGCTGCTCACGATCCCATGCGGCATGTGGGCCGGCTGGAGCCTGTCCGGGCGCCGCGCCGGCTACATGGCGGCGGCGCTGTTCGCGTTCGACGGCTTCCTCACCGAGTACGCCGCGGAGACCCGCATGTACGAGCTGCTGGCGCTGCTCGGACTGATCGCGATCGCGAGCTTCGTGCACGCCTTCGTGTACCGGCGGCGCGCCTATCTGGTCGTGTTCGCGGCATCGCTGGCGCTGCTGCTCTACACCGACGACTGCTCGGCGCTCTTCTATGCGGGCACGCTGGTCGCTCTGATACCCGTGTACGTGGCATCCGGCGACCGGCGCGGCGTGCTCCGCGACGGCTTGCTCGTTTTCGCGGGCGCCGCGCTCGCGTACCTGCCGTGGCTCCCGACGCTGATCCACCAGGCAACGCATGCGACCGCTCCGTGGCGCTACGCGCCACTTCTCGGCGCCAGCTTCCCGCGCGTCCTGTTCGGTAGCGACCGTGTCTTGGCGCTGCTGGTGCTCGCCGCCGCGGTCGGGCTCGCGCCCCTGCTGTTCGCGAGGCTGCGCCGCTCGCGCGAGACCGTCGCGGTGTTCGTACTGGCGTGCGTCCCCGTGGCCGCGGCTGTGCTGGCACTGCTGGCGACGCTGGCCGCTCCCACTATGGCTGCGCGCTACTTCGCGCCGGTGGTCGGCAGCGCGGTGCTGCTGGCCGCGGTCGCGTGCGCCCGCGCGGGGATCGTCGGGCCGGTCGCGATCGTCTTGACGTGCGCGTTCCTACTGAACGCCGCTTCGTTCGTGCCGCAGTACAAGAGCGACATGCGGGACGTCTCGGGCGAGCTGGCGAGCGACCTGCGCCCGCGCGATCTGGTCCTGGTGGCGCAACCCGAGCAGGCCGCGCTCGCCTGGTACTACCTTCCAGGCGGCCTGCGCTACGCGACCACACTCGGCGCCGACACGCACCCGAGCTACATGGACTGGGACAGCGCCACCGCACGCCTCACCGCTGCCAGCCCAAGCGTGGTGTTCAGACGCGTGATCGACTCGCTCGCGCCCGGGCAGCGAGTGATGTTCGTCCGTCCCCTAACCGAAGGCGCGTTGGCATGGCGGTCGACCTGGGCGATGCTCGTGCGCCGGCGAGCAGCCCAGTGGGGTGCGCTGCTCGCCGCTGACCCGAGTCTCGTGCAGCTGCCCAGGGCGCAGGCTCCGCACAACTATCGAGGCTCCTGCTGTGTGGCGAGCGCGGCCGTGATCTACGTCAAGCGCTAGCCAACCGGCTCACTGCGTCGCGAGCCCCACCGGGCAGCTGACCCCGGTGCCACCGAGGCCACAGTAGCCCATCGGATTCTTGTGCAGGTACTGCTGGTGGTAGTCCTCGGCGTAGTAGAACTCGCCGGCCTGCTCGATCTCGGTCGTGATCTCGCCGTGGCCGGCCTCCTGGAGCTGCCTGCCGTAGCGCTCGCGTGACTCCTTCGCAAGGGCACGCTGCTGCTCAGTGCTCCACAGGATCGCCGACCGATACTGAGTTCCGACGTCGTTACCCTGCCGCATCCCCTGGGTCGGATCGTGACCCTCCCAGAACACGCGCAGGAGCTCCGCGTAGGAGGTTCTCGCCGGATCGAACACGACCAGCACCGCCTCGGCGTGGCCGGTGCGCCCGCTGCACACCTCTTCGTAGGTTGGGTTGGGGGTCGCGCCGCCCGCGTATCCGACGGCCGTCGTGTAGATCCCCGGCAGTGACCAGTACGCCTTCTCGGCGCCCCAGAAGCAGCCCATCGCAACGATCGCCCGCTCGAATCCGTCGGGGAACGGGGGGCGCAGCGGGGTGCCGAGCACGGCGTGGCGGTCGGTGACAGGCACCGGCGTGGACCGTCCCGGAAGCGCCTCCGAGGGGTCGACCATGTTAATTCTGTTACGTGTGAATCCGAGCATGAGAGCAACTGTACGGAAGGCTCATTACGGGCCGCGTAACAGACCGTGGCCAAGCTCGCCGAGGACGACCCGCGGGCGTGGTGTAATTTGAGCGACCCGTGCTGGATTCAAGTTCACCGACTGGCGAAGATCGGCGGAGTCCGCGCAACCGCGCGCTGATCGCGCTCGCGGTGCTGATCCCGGCCGTCCCGATCATCGTCGCGCTAGCCCTCACGCTTGCCACGCCCGCGAGAACGAGCGCCCTGTCGACGACCAGCGCCGCGCTCGTCCCGGTCACCCGTCCGCTGCCGCCACCCGTCCGGCCGCGCCCGCGCGCCACCGGAGCGCTGGTCGCGACGGTGCTGCGGCCGACGGCGATGCGGACTTCGCCCGGCGGTCCGACGCTGGCCCTCCAGTCGACGAGCACCGAGTTCGGCTCGCGCGTGGTGCTGTTCGTCCGGCGCACCGTACCGGGCTGGCTCGGCGTGGTAAGCCCACTCGCCGGAAACGGAAAGCTTGGATGGATTCCGGTCGCCGCAGCTTCACTCCAGCGCGTGCAGTGGAAGATCGAGGTTTCGATCGCTCACCGAGAGGTCACTGTACTGGAGGATGGGAGGGCGCTCAAGCACTTCAAGATCGCCGTCGGCCGACCCGACGCCCCCACCCCGACCGGAGTGTTCGCCGTCACCGACAGGCTCGCAACGCACGACCCCACCGGCCCGTACGGATGCTGCATCCTGGCGCTGTCCGCCGAGGCTCCCCACGCGATCCAGGGCTGGGGAGGTGGCAACCGGATCGCGATCCACTCGACGCCCGAGACCTCGAGCATCGGGCTACCGGTCAGCCACGGCTGCATGCGCCTGACGTTGCCGGAGGGCCGGTGGCTGATCGACCACGTTCCGCTCGGAACCCCGACGATCATCCGAAGTTAGAGCCCGGCCGAGGCATCCGATCAAGCCTTAGCGGTCGTCTTCCGAAGCTTAGGGACCGGCCAAGGCATCCGACGAACGCGTAGATTCGGGCTCCCGTGGCCTGGCGCGAGAGGCGGGCGCTGCACTACGGCGCGGCGTTGCCCAGGATGCTGATGAGCTTGGTACTCGCGCCGTCCTGGTCGGCCGACGAGGTGGACTGGTACCGATCCACGAGGCGGTCCACAGCTGCGATCAAGCCGGCCTCCGAGGGCGTCTCGAAACGCTCGAGAACGCGCAGGAACGCAGCAAGCCGCCGGCTTGCAACCCGCACCGCAGGCGCGTAGACGGCAAGCAAATGCCGTGTGCCCGCGGCCTCGGAGGCCGGCGCGGAGGCGACCGCGCGCGCATCCGCGCACAGCGCGCTCGGCTTGATCGCAAGCGACGCGCGCAGCGCCGCGATCAGCGCCGCGATCGTGTTCGTGGTCGTGCTGCTTGACCAGCTCAGACGGCCGAGCGCGGACGAGAACCGCATGAACGCGGGAACCGCATCAGCGTCGAACTCGACCGCTACATCGTCTCCGATTTCCTCCCCGAGATCATGGACCGCAGGACCATTGACCCGATCTGCCGGCAGCGAGCTGAGCACCCCCGCGCAGCCGTTCTGCACCGAAGCCACAAACGTATGATCACGATCGTTCGCTGCCGTGATTCGAGCGTTGAGCGTTGCCATGTACCGCTCGTAAGCCGTCAGTGCAGCGTGGTCGGAGGACGTGTCGAGCGCAGTGGCGAGCGCCTGCGTGGGGATCAGCACGGCAATCGCGAGCGTCGCGGCGATCAGCGCGAAGGTCCGCGGGCGCGGGCGAGCGCGGGCGGCGCTCACCGCTGCCGCTTGGTCAGGCTTGGAGTGATGACGTTGGACTGCTTCGTGCGATCGAGCGGCGGCGTCACGCCTTCCGTTGAAGCGTCCGCCAGCCGGCTGTGCAGCCGTTCGCGCAGCTCCCCGGGGTCGTAGTCCCGGTGCGCGCGGCGCTTACGAGCGATGATCACGCCAGTGGCGGCCACGCCGGTCAGGCCGGCGAGACCGATGACCTTCCATTGCGGCTTCATCGGACTTGTAGGTTACCTGTCATGAGCAACGAGACGCTGACGCTCGAGGCCGCCACCGAGATCGCATCCACCGGCGACATCTGGCTGTTCCGCGGCGACTCGGCCGCCGACCTCGCGATCCGCGCGTTGACGAACAGCCCTGTCAACCATGTCGGCATGGTGGTCGCGATCGACGACCTGCCACCGCTCCTATGGCACGCAGAGCTCGGTCGCTCGCTTCCGGACGTGTGGACCGGGGCGCGGCAGCGAGGTGTCCAGCTGCACCACCTCGCGGAGGTGGTCACGACCTGGCACGAGCGCTACAACCAGCTGGCGTGGGTCCGCCAGCTCGAGGGCACGATCGAGCGTCACCACGAAGACCGGCTGCTGGAGATCATCGACCGTTTCGACGGCCGCGCGTTCCCCACGACGCCCGGGCTGGTCAAGCAGTGGGCCAAGGGTCGCTTGCGTCGCACGTCGTCGCTGGAGACGATCTACTGCGCGGAGCTGGTCGCCACGACCTACCAGCACATGGGTCTGCTCCCGACCGATCGACCCGCGAGCTGGTACGACCCGGGGCGCTTCTGGAGCGGCGACCGCTTGCAGCTGGTACCCCCGTTCTCGCTCACCGGTGAGATCGCCGTCCGCTGAGAGCTGTACCGCGACCTCGGCAGCGACTACTGCTCCCCGCCCCCCGCTCCGCCTGGTTTCAGAAGGTCTTCGACGGCAGCCCGAGACGCATCCGCCGGACGAATCGGTCAGAGTTAGCGTCCTCATGCGCACACGCCCGGGGGTTCTACGCACGTCGGCCGCGCTCGCCGCCGCAGCGACGCTGGCCGTCGCCGTCGCGCTGTGCTTCCCGGCGTCGAGCCTCGCGGGATGCGGCGGCGTGCAGACAGCCTCGCCGTCGCACCGTGTCGACGGGCAGCTGCCGCCGCTGGCGGTCGGCGACTCGACGCTGCTGCTCTCGCTCCCCGGCCTGTCCGCGGCCGGGTTCACCGTCAACGCCCACGGGTGCCGGGAGTTTCCGGAGGCGCTCGCCCTGCTCACCGGGCTGCGGGCGCAAGGCTTGTTGCCGCACATGGTCGTCCTGTTCCTCGGCGCGAACGGATCTGTCGCCGACACGGACATCACTGCGGCGCTGGGGTTGCTGGGGGCCGGCCGGCTGCTCGTGCTCGTCACCCCTCGGCAGCTGGGCGGATCCTCCGGCATCAACGCTGTCCTGGAGCATCAGGCGGCCCGCCGGTACGCGGGCAGGATCCTGCTGCTCGACTGGGTGGCTGACAGCGCCGGGCACGCCGGCTGGTTTCAGCCTGACCGACTGCACCTCACCTACCCCGGGGTGGACGCGCTGAACGCGCTGATCGAACGGGCGCTTCCGTACGCGTACGTGATCCCCGGCTGCTGAACGCCCAGATACCCGACACCAACCGGCGTGGATCACCGCTCCGCCGGTGGTTGGCTGCCGGTGCATACATGACTGGTGATGGTCCTCGTGTCATGTTCGCGGATGCGACGGGCTGGCTTCGAGGTCAGCAGGTGCTGCTGCCCGGCGTGACGACGCTCGCGAGATTGGTTGCCCGCGCGAGGTCTGACGGTGCATCCGTTCATGCGCCGCCACCTCGGCATGCAAGGCGACTACTCGTTCATGCTGCCGGCGCTCGATGGGCGACTGCGAGAACTGCGCGACCCGACCGAAGGCCAAGACGGGGACGATTAGGGTTCGTGGCGGGATGTGCGTCAGCCGAGCAGAGCAGGAGTCGGTGGACCCGGCGTCGGACTTTTCTGTCTGTCCGGGCTCGGCGGACTCGCTTTGAGAGGCGCGTCCTTTGGGATACCGTCCGGCCATGTTTCGAATTCTTGATGCCGAGGCTGAAGATCGTGAGTCCTGGTCGAGATGGCACGATTCGCGTGCACGCCGGGGGGACCGTCCGCTGCCCGGCCCCGACACGCCTGAGGTCCTCGCGTGTCTTCCGCTGGCGATGAGCGCCGCTGTGATCGCCATCGGCGATGACGAGCGCCCGCTCGGAGCCGCGTGGTGGCACCTGCACTCGCCAGCACTCGTCGTGAGGCCTGATGGCCCGCAGCTTTGAGGAGGTGCTCGACGCGTTTCTGGCGGCGAGCGTCGGCTACCGGGTCGGTCGCGCGGCGCGGCTGCTCACAGAGCACCCCGAGATCGCCGACTATAGCCTGGCGACGGCCGTGGTGCTCGGCAACGTGGGACGCGTCCAACGCGCGCTCGAGGCTGACCCCAGGCTGGTGAGCAGGCGCGAGCCGCGGACGGGCTGGACGGCGCTGCACGCTGTGTGCGCGTCGCGCTGGCATCTGGATCCGGCCCGCTCCGCGGGCCTGTACGCCGTCGCGCGGCTGCTGCTCGATGCCGGAGCCGACGCGAACGGTTTGAGCGACGACGGTCGTTGGGCGCCGTTGGAGTGCGCGGTCACGAGCGCGAACGCCTACCGGAGAAACGAGGCGATCGTGGGGCTGCTGCTCGATCGTGGTGCAACCGTCAAGGACGACGATCTGTACGCGGCGGGATTTGCGGGCAGCTGGTGCGTGCGAATGCTGCTCGGCCATGTCGCGGGTGTCCGAGAGCTGGCCGAGATGGCGCTTGGCGCGCCGATCAGTACTGGGGACGTGGAGACGGTCAGGCTGCTGCTTGACGCCGGTGCCGACCCGAGGCGCTACCGCGATAGCGATGGCCGAAGAGTTGCCGTGCTCTCCGACGCGCTCGTCGCGAAGGCTCCGACCGAGCTGACCGAGTTGCTGCTCTCGCATGGGGCTGATACAGCAGCGCGGGGTCCGGACGGCCGCTCGTCCTACCGGCTCGCAACAGCGCTGGACCGCCAAGACGTGGCCGAGCTGCTGGTGCGCTACGGCGCCCACGACGACCGGACGGCGGGCGACCGGCTGCTCGGCGCCTGCCGTCAGGGCGACCGTGAGACCGCGACACGCCTGGTGGCCGAGCGTCCCGGGCTGCCGCAAGAGCTTGCCGACGAGGAGGCCGCCGCTGCGATCGTGACCGGCGCGGAGGCGGGTGACGCCGTCGCCGTGGCGCTGATGCTGGACGTCGGCATCCCGATCGACGCGCGCAACGAGGGGCACGGCGCCACCGCGCTGCACGTCGCGGCGCACTCCGGCAGCGTGCAGACCGTGAGACTGCTGCTGGCGCGCGGCGCGGACATAGAGGCCCGCGACCGCGTGTTCGACGCCAACCCGCTGGCATGGGCGGCCGTCGGAAGCGGCGAGCAGCCCTCAAACGCGCCCGATCCCGACTGGGAAGACGTCGTGCGAACTCTCCTCGATGCCGGGGCTTCGACCGACGGGATAATCCTCGAGGCCGGGGAGGCCAACCAACCAAGTCCCGAAGTGGCGAGCCTCCTGCTCGGGCGAGGCGTTCCCAGCCGGTTACCGCTGCGTCGAGCGCGACGAGGACGGAGCCAGGCCATAGCCGGCGAGCGACGTGCCTGGTCTGCCGCTCACTCGGCTAGGTGATGTGCGGCCGCAAGGTGGCTGCTCCCCGCCGCTAGCAGCCATGAAGCCCGCCCAGCAGCGCGCGAGCTCCGCGCCTTGCAGCACGCCAGTCAGACCGCTGCCGGCCGCAAGGAGGAAACCGTGCGGAAACCACCGGTCGCGTAGAACCGATGCGCACACCCGAGACGAGACCGAAGGAGACCAGATGCGAGACAGCAGTCATACAAACCGGCTGATCCGCTTGCCGCGAGCGCGGCTCGATCAACCCGCAGGCGCCGGCCTTCAAGCAGGCCTTGACCGCCTGCGGCGCGCCACCTCTCGGCCTCCCACACTGACGGGAACCGGACTCGACGCGGCAACCCGACGGGCAGCTCCCCGCCTCCCGGCGGCGCCGGCTCGCATTCGCGCCGGCGCTGCTCCTCGCAGCCAGGGTCGTGGTAGAGATCGTCGGAACCCGCTTGCCCGCGCCGCCAGCCCGGCTGGCCACCGGCTCCGACGCGACGCCACACGGCTGCGAAGCGCGCTCGCACGGTCTCCCTGGCCACGCTGCGGCACCCACCCTTCCGCTCCGACGGGCATCTCGTCTCGGGCAGCGCCGCACGGGTGGGATGAGCACCACGGTCTTCAGCGGCGGAGCCGTCGCCCACGTCTTCGCGGCGCGCCCGTGATCGAGCCTGGTCGGCGACCAGGGAGCGGATGCTGTCACCTCGCTGTAACTACAGCGAGCATGCTCGACCGAGAGCGTCCGGCCTCAGCCTCTTCTCAGAGCCTGGATTCGCGGTAAAGGGACCCCGCCTTTGACGAGGTCAAGGTGTCGGACCGCCATAGCGTCGGCGAATCGGCGGACGAACTTCGCTCATAATGACCGCTGCGCTGCGCATCCCGCCGATCTATCGGTGCCCGCTTCGCCGCTCTTTCGGCCACCTGGTCCTCGGCCGCGAGGCGAACGGTCTTCGCAGTAGGCCGCCGCGCTCGCGGGCTGCCGGTGGCGATGACCGTCTGCGCGCTGCGTCGGTCCTCAAGGAACTTGGATTCGCTTTGGAGTCGCTCTTTCAGGCGTGTGTGGGCGTCGGACGCGGTTCTGAGGTGTGGCCGATGTCAGGGGGCTCGTTCGCGGGAAGCGCCCGAGCGGTTGAGCCCTCGATGTTGATGTGCGGCAGTCGGACGTCGAGCCAGCGCGGCAGGCGCCATGTGGTCGGGCCGAGCAGCTCGAGCACGGCGGGGAGCAGAACGCAGCGCACGACGAGCGCGTCGAGGAACACGGCGACCGCGAGACCGAAGCCGAACTCCTTGATCGCCCGCTCGTCCCCGAGCATGAACGCCAGGAACACGCAGATCATGATCGCGGCGGCGGCGGTGATTACCCGTCCGGTGAGCGAGATCGCGTCGGCAACCGCGGCGGATGCGTCACGTCGGCGCGTCCACTGTTCGCGTACCCGGGAGATCAGGAACACCTCGTAGTCCATTGAGAGCCCGAACACGACCGCGAACATGATCACGGGCAACCACGCCTCGATCGGGCCCTTCTGCACCCCCAACAAGCCCGCGAACAAGCCTTGCTGGAAGACAGCGACGGTGACCCCCAACGCGGCGCCGATGGTGAGTAGGTTCATCAGCGCGGCCTGGATCGGGATCACCAGCGAGCGGAAGATGACGAACAGCAGGATCGCTGAGAGCAGAATCACGATCGAGAAGAACAGCGGCAGCTTGCTGCCCAGACCGTGCGAGAAGTCGATCGAGGCCGCGGTGAACCCGCCGACCAGGACCGTCACCCCGGTGCGATGTTTGAGCGCCGGATCCACAACGTCACGCAAGTGGTTGACCAGGTTCGTCGTGGCGAGCGCTTGCGGTGCCGATTTGGGATAGGCCTGCAGAACGGCGACGGTGCCCGACGGCGAGAGGCGCGGCTGGGTGACCGCCACGACGTCAGGGGTGGCGCTCACCGCAGAGCGCAGCGCGGCCAGCGCCCCGGCTTGATCCCGGCCCGACAGTTCAGCGACGAGCAGGAGCGGCCCGTTGAACCCCGCGCCGAACCCTCTCGCCAGCAGGTCGAAAGCCTGCCGTGAGCTGGTCCCGCTGGGGTCGTTCCCGGCGTCGCTTGAATCCAACCGCATCGCGAACACGGGCGAGAGCAGCGCGAGCATCACCGCCAGCGACACGATCGCCAGCGGCCACGGCCGCGCCTGCACGATCCCGCTCCACCGACGCCATGCCGTGGGAGGCGGCGCCGGGACCACGACAGCGCCACCATTGGCGCCGGCGAGGGCGGCTGGGGTCGAGCCGTTGGCCCCGGCCGGTGCCGTTGCCCGGCGACCGAACCGTTGTGTGCGCGTGTGGTGCGGGCGCACGATCCGGGCACCGAAGCGCGACAGGATCGCCGGCAGGAGCGTCAGCGAAGCGATCAGTCTGAGCACCACGGCGACCACCGCGGCGATTGCCAGCCCGTACATGAACGCGTCGCCGGTGGCGAACATCCCTAGCAGGGCGATCACGACGGTCGCGCCGGCGAGCAGGATCGCCCGCCCGGAGGTGTCCATCGCCTCCACGATCGAGCGGTCGACATCGCCCGACGCGACGTAGTTCTCACGGAAGCGGGTGACGATGAACAGCGAGTAGTCGATCCCGACCCCCAAGCCGATCATCAGCGCCAACTCCGGTGCGATATTCGACATGTTCGTGACGTGGGTGCCCAACCCGATCAGTGCGACTCCCGTGATCAAGCCCAGACCGGCGGTGATCAGCGGCATCCCGGCCGCCGCCAGCGACCCGAACGTGAGCAGCAGGATGATCAGCGCGGCGAGCACCCCGACCTCGGTGGCCGCACCGACGCCGAATCCCTCGGCGTTCTCGACCACTGGACCGCCCGCAGCCACCTGCAGGCCCGGCACGTGCACCGCATCGACCAGGGCCAGCAGCGGCTTGCCCGTGGCGGTCGCCAGCCGGCTCGCCTGCCGGTCGTAGTTGACCGTCGCGAACCCCGTCATCCGATTCGCCGACACCTGGCCCGCTCCCTGCGGGCTGTACGGACTGACGACCCCCGCGACGTGCGGGAGGGCCCTCACGCGCGCAAGCATCGGCGTCATTGCTGCGCGCGCCGGCGCCGAGTCGATCGTCCCCCGCGAGACATGAAATACGACAGCATCGATGTCGCCGCTCTGAGTCTTGAAGTCCCGGTTTAGCAGATCGAGCGCCCGCTGCGAATCGGTGCCAGACAGACCGTACGCGCTCACATAGCTCGGGCCAGCGGCGCGCGCCACAACGGTTGTAAGGACCGCAACCGCGAGCCAGGCGACCACGACCCGACGGCGATGAGCGATGCACCAACGAGCAAGACCCCGCACGGCTACCTGCCTTGCAAGCAGAAGTGGCGCACGCTAGATACGACCACTCCGGTGTCATCGCGGGACGAAATCATCAACAGCCAGATGTCTTACTGAAGACACGCATCTGCCGCACAGTAGGCCGGGACGGCGGCGTTGTGAATTGGTTCGAGCGAACCAACTTTCGGGCTGGCCGGAGGTTCGATCTAACTACCGAGCTACTGAGCACTGGTCCTCGGCTCGAGGCGTCGGTGGTTGGGGGCGGTAATAGATTCGACGGAGGACAGGATCGGGAGGCGTGCCCACGCAGACTGACCAGGGCCCCGCGCTCAATAGCGCGCCCGGGAGCGACGCCTAGATGCCCGTCCCTGGTCTGTTGAGTAGCGCGTCCGGCCGTGCCAGGCGTTCAGAGCGGTGGTTGTGATCGGCGCGTCATCGAGCGTCCCATTGGAACCACCGGATGCCGATGGCGGCGAACACGACGATGTACCCGCCGCACGCAAGCAGGGCGAGCGAGTCGTGGGTGTCCCACGTGGACAGGTTGAGGACTGCGGCGAACAGAGTCATGACGACGCCGACGGGGGACCAGCGCGCGATCGATTCCCAGGTGTTGCCGAGCGTCCCGCTTTGACCCAGCGATGAGAGCAGGACGAGGCCGAGCACGAGCACCCGTCCGGCGGCGTTGATGCTGTCGGCGGATTTCACCAGCCCGACGAGCGCCTGCCCGATGCTGAGGAAGACAGCACCACCGAGGATCGAGACCACGAGAACCAGTCCGTAGGTGCCGACCGACAGCGAGACGTGGTGAATTCGAGTTCCGACGATCACGACGATCACCGCGATCAGCAGGTTCGCGAGGGCCTGCATCGCCAGCCGGCTGGTCATGATCGTCCAGGTCGGGGCGGGCGTGACACGGAGACGTTGGAACACGCCCTGCTCACGGTCGCGCGCGACCGTGAGCGCGTAGCCCAGGATCGAGTTGGACACGAGTCCGAGGGCGATCGCCAATCCGATGATGAACAGCGATCCCCCGAAGCTCTTCGTAGCTTTGCTCGAGTTCGTCGAGAAGAGAATCAAGATCGGCAGGAAGATGCTGATCAGCAGCGCCCGCCGGCTCTTCAGGAGCACAGCGAAGTCCGCCCGCAGCAGCGAGCTCATAACCAGTTGAAGCGGCGGTCCCGTGGCGGGCTGAGAGCTATTCACGGATCTCACTCCCGGTGAGCCCGATGAACACGTCCTCGAGGGTCACAGCGCCGTGTGCGACCTTGCGAACCTCGGGGTCGTCCTTATGCTTGGCGATCAGGTTCTGCGGTGTCTCACACGTCAGCAGCGTGCCGTGGTCGATGATCGCAACGCGATCGCATACGGCTTCGGCCTCCTCCATCGAATGGGTGGTCAGGAGAATGCTCCCGCCCTGTGCTCGGATTTGCTCGATCCGACCCCACAGCTGACGCCGGGACTGAGGATCGAGACCAGCCGTCGGCTCGTCCAGCAGCAACAGCGCAGGATCGTGGACGACCGCGACGTACAGCGAGAGGCGTTGCTGCTGGCCGCCCGACAGCTGCTTGAACGGCTTGCTCGCCTCACCGTCGAGCCCGATCTCCTGCAGCTTCACGGTGATCTCGGGGACAGATAACCGGACGCCGTAGAGCCCCGCGTACAACCTCACGATCTGCTTGATCGTGAGCTGCGACTGGAAGCTGGTCGCCTGCAGCTGCACGCCCAGCTTGACCTTCGCCTGCGATGGATATCGTCGGATGTCAACCCCATCCAAGAACACCGCCCCGGATCGGGGCTTGATTAGACCCTCGATCGCGCTCAGCGTGCTTGTCTTACCAGCCCCATTGGGACCGAGCAGCCCAAAGATCTCACCACGGGTCATCTGAAGACTGATGCCGTCAACGGCCGTCTTGGTGCCGTACACAACCGACAGGTCCCGGACCTCCAAGATGACACCCGAGTCGGCTGGGGCCCCTCGACTCGCGTGGTCATGGACGCGGTCCGCGGACCGGGGTCGGACCACGAAACGATCCAGCACCGCAGCGGCGATCAGCTCCCCAACGCCACGAGCACCATCAGTCGTCGCAAGCCGATCTCCCCGTGAGACTCCCGCGAGCAGCTGGCCGGTAATGATCTCAGCGAGCGGCTCAAAGCACTCCTCCGACTTCCGATCCCCTCTGGCCGGGTTAGGGTCACGGCTTTCGCTCATAGGCTGGTCTTCGCTCACGAGCGCCATTGTCGCCTCCTGAGCGCCGGACTGCATGGCCCGCGCCGTACCCACAATCCGGGAGGCCCATCTCCCTGCACGTGTCCGCCGGACAAAGCCGGCGAGTGATGATCGGAGCTCCTCGGCATCCGAGCGAGCGTCTCTGTACCTACAGCGGCTGGGGAATCCGTGCTCTCCGCGCAGGTCGCCGGGAAGCTCTTGCAGCCCATCCGCGAGCTAGACCTTCCTGTCAAAAAGAGCGGTAGCACCGCGACCGCGATTCGCGCTGCCCTTACCGAGCGAGAGCTCGAGATCTTCACTCAACTCGCCAGCGGCCACAGCAACCACCAGATTGCGCACGACCTGTCGGTCAGCACGAACACCGTCGCTAACCACATCGCCAGCATCCTCGCCAAGCTCCACCTCGAGAACCGCATCCAGGCAGCCGTCCAAGCCGTACGCAGCGGCATCTCCTAACCAGCTAGGCGTGACGTCTTCGCTGCGGTGGCCTCTAGGAACACCGCGATCGACCGGGACGCGGTACCGGACGCGCGTCATCGTCAAGATCGGGACGCTAACGCATGGCGCCGATGATGCAGCCGCCGACGCCGGCGATCAGGATGCCGGTTAGCGCGACTCTCGCTGCATGCGAGCCTGGCTCTGGCACTTTGAAGATCCAGATGCCGATGCTGGCATTGACGAGGAGGCTTAGTTGGGCGATGGTGAAGCCGACGCCGGTGCCTACTCGTGAGATCAGGCCGAGCAAGGCGAGGTTGCCGATGCCGAACAGAAGACCGGCTGCGATCTGGATGGTCGAGACTGGCAAGCTCAGCCGGGCCGGTTCGCGCGCGGGCAGCGCCAGCGCCAAGCCGGCCGCGAAGATGCCGAGGGCGAGCGGAAGGTTGCTCACCTGTGCGGGGACCTTGGCCCATTGCGCCGGCACGAAATAGCTCCCCCAGAGGACTCCTGCTGCGCCCGCCCAGAGCCAGCCGGCGCGGGACATGATGGCGACTGCAGAGACCGGGGTTACCGGCCGAGCGAGCGCGGACTCGGAGGGCGGGGTTTCCCGGGCTGCTACAACAGCCGGAGTGGGTGTGGCGGCAGCTTGGGTATTTTGCGAGCCCATGATGAAGCGCACTCCGACGAGGATCAGCATCAGCGCTGCGGCCAAGGCGGCTAAGTGAGCGCCGGCGATGTGGTCTAGCTCGCCGAACAGCACGGCTCCCCACACGAACGCGACAATGACATTGAGCGGCGTCCACGTGCCGGCGGCTCGCGCAAGCCCGATTGTTTCCGAGGCCCGAAACGCGGAGAAGTTGCCTGCCGTCCACAGCAGACCGCCCGCGATTGGGAACCAGAACGTTCTCCAGCCGAAGGCGAGATGGCCGCCGGCGATGAGCAGCGCAAGCCCGGCGAAGACGAGGTTGCCAACCGTTACGTAGAACGTCCGGGAGCGCTGGGATATGCCCGGAACGATCTGGGCCAGCGGTATCCATACGCCCCACGTCGCCACCGTGGTGAGCGCAAGCAGCGCAGTCACGGGTGGCCCTGCTCGGTGGCCTCGTTCGCCGCTCGCGCTGGCGGCCGCGCTGGCATTGTCGATCCGCCGTCGGCCGCGCCAGGAGGAGTGGCCAACGAACTCCGCGGGAGCCTCGCGCTCCTCGGGGCCGTGCGGCACATGCAGGCGGATCGTGGCCCGCGCGACGGGTTCTTCTGGATCTGCCGCGTCCGGCCGTGAGCAGCGTGTCGGGGGATTCGTCGAATATACTCGGTGGGCGAGGAAATGCGCCGGGTTACCGACACGCGCGAAGTGCCCACCTGTCAAGCTTCGTTCTCGCGTGCTGTTGAGGTGCTGCGAGCTGTGCACGCCGAGCCGAAGATCACGCGGACAGAACTTGCTCGCAAGCTCGGGATGTCCAGCGGTGTCGCAGCTGACACCGTCAGACGCCTCGTCGCTTCTGAGCTGCTGATCGAAGGACAAGCGATAGCGACAGGAGCGAGAGGAAGACCGACTCGGTCGCTTGGCCCGCACCCGCACGGTCCGCTGGCCGCGGTTGCTGCGGTCGCGCACGAGTCCTGGGAGGTCGCAGCAGTCGAGGTGGGTGGTGAGGTCCTCGAGCGTTGCGAGCGCCCTCACGCTCGCGAGCGTGAGGAGGTCCTGCGCGAGGTGGCGCTCGCGCTGCGCGCGGCCTGCGAACGTCACGGCGGCCGGGTCCGCGCGATCGCGATCTCCGTACCCGGGACGGTGAGCGGCGCGCGGCTCGTGCAGGCACCGAACCTGGGATGGCTCGACGTCGACCTCCTCACGCTTAGGCCGCGCGAGGCCGCGACGCTGCCGATGCTGGCCGGTAACGACGCGACTTTCTCCGCCGTTGCCGAGGTCCGACGTGGCGCCGCCGTTGGAGCCGCCAGCTCGGTGCACGTCTTCATGGACTCGGGAGTCGGCGGCGCGATCATCGACGCTGGCCGGGTCGTGCTGGGAGCAAACGGCCGCGCAGGCGAGTTCGGTCACATGCCGTTCGGGCGACGTAACGCGCTGTGTCGATGCGGTGCGCGGGGATGCTGGAACACGATCCTTGACGGCACGGCTTGGGCGCGCGCGCTCGGCCGCCCGACCCCGGCCGACGAGGTGAGCTTCAGCCGTGACGTGCTGGCCGCCGCGCGTGCTGGCATTGGTGCGGAGCGCCGCGTCGTCGAGCACGCGGCAGCCGGGTTGGGCCGCGGTATCGCCGGGCTCGTGAACGCGCTCGACCCCGAGATCGTCACCGTCGGCGGCCTTGCCCGCGAACTCGTGGAAATCGCCGGCGACCACCTCGACAGCTCCTACCGGAAAGGACTCATGGCCACCATCGCAACACGTCCACCGACGATCGCCCCGGGCACGCTCGGGGAGCGAGCGCCGCTGCTCGGCGCCGCCGAGCACGCCTTCGACAGCATCCTTCAGGACTCCGCACTTGCGATCTGGAAGGCCGCGTGAGCATGATCCCCGGCGGCCTGGTGAAAAACAAGGCGCCGAACCGCGGCCCGCTCAGCGCAGACCAGCTTCCGATCAGGCCGAGTCCCAGCGCTTCCGCTCTGTCGCCCAGGCGGCACTCTCGGCGAGGCTGCTGCTCTCCGCACGCCGCGTCGCGAAGGGGCTCTGCGCCGACGGCACTTCTCGGTTCATCGGAACGTCAACCCGGCCCGCAACACGGCGTCGAGCAGCCCCGGGAACCGGGCCTCCAGATCGTCGCGACGCAGGGCGCTGAGTCTCGTCTTGCCCTCGACGCGCTGGCGGATCACGCCAGCCTCGCGCAGCACCCGGAAGTGATGCGTTCCCGTCGACTTCACCACGGGTAGATCAAAGCTGCAGCAGGTCCGCTCCTCGCCCGACGCGAGCATCGACACGATTCGCAGCCGGATCGGGTCGCTGAGCGCCCGTAGCACGGTGGCGAGCTCGAGGCCGTCCCGGGCGGGATGCGGGAGCTCCTCCAGCTCCGTTTCGGGTGCGTCCAGGCTGATCATGGCTACATAGTACGATGACTATCGAACCTTTGCTACTTTTTTCCGAGAGGAATCGTACTATCGATTCGAGGACGAGAGAGTGACCTTCGCCACCATCGCCGCTGGGACCAGAGACGCTACCCGCGACAGACGCCGGCTCCTCCGAGCGACCCTGATCCTTGGCTGCCTCGCCCAGTTCATGGTCGTCCTCGACGTCTCGGTCGTCAACGTCGCGCTTCCCTCGATTCGCCACGCGCTGCGCTTCACCGAAGCTGATCTGCAGTGGGTGATCAACGCCTACACGGTCACGTTCGCCGGCTTTCTGCTGCTCGGCGGTCGAGCCGCGGACCTACTCGGCCGGCGCAAGGTGTTCGTCTTCGGCCTGGTGCTGTTCGCGATCACCTCGTTGATTGGCGGGATGGCCAACAGCCAGACCGTGCTGATCGCTGCGCGCGCGGCCCAGGGATTGGGTGGCGCCGTGATCGCGCCGGCATCGCTCTCGATCCTGACGACCACCTTCACCGAGCCCGCCGAGCGTAACCGCGCGGTCGGGATCTGGGGGGCCATGGGCGGCGCAGGTGGCGCCGCAGGCGTGCTGTTCGGGGGGATCCTCACAGATCTGCTCAGCTGGCGCTGGATTCTGTTCATCAATGTGCCGATCGGCCTGGCCGCCGCGTTCCTCGCCCAGCGTCTGCTCGCCGAGGGGCGCAACACACACGCCACCCGTAGCTTCGACGTCGCCGGTGCGCTGACGGCGACCGCGGGACTCTCGCTCGTGATCTTCGGGATCGTCCGCACCGACGTGACCGGCTGGGGATCGGCGTCGACGCTGGCGTTCATCGCAGCGGGCGTCGTCCTCATGCTCTCCTTCCTTGTGATCGAGGGACGGTTCGCCGCCGCCCCGCTGATGCCGCTGCGCATCTTCCGCTCTCGCAGCCTCACTGCGGCGAACCTGGTCCTGGTGCTCGTGGGCGGCGCCGTCTTCGGCATGTGGTTCTTCGTCTCCATGTATCTGCAGAACGTGCTCGGCTACTCGCCCCTGCTTGCCGGCCTGGCGTTTCTGCCGATGACGATCTTCATCGTGATGGGCTCGATGATCGCCTCGCGGATCACGATCCGGGTGGGCGCCAAGCGCCTGCTGATCGCCGGAATGCTGACGCTGTCGCTGGGGCTGCTGCTGTTCACTAGGATCACCGCGGACGGGAGCTACCTGAGCGACGTGCTGCTCCCCGGCCTGCTGACGGCTTTCGGCATGTCGTTCGCGTTCATACCCGGGACGATCTGCGGAACAGCCGGGGTCGCGCCGAGCGAGGCCGGCCTGGCATCGGCTTTGATCAACACCTCGCGCCTGTTCGGCGGCGCACTCGGCCTGGCGATCCTGGCGACACTGGCGACCTCACGCACCGCAAGCGATCTGCGCCACCCAACCGCCGCGGTTCACACGGTCAACCAGGCGATGGTCAGCGGTTTCCAGCTCGCGTTCGTGATCGCCGCCGCCTTCGCGTTCCTCGGCGCGCTGATCGCCGCCTTTGGGATGCCGAGCCTGCCCGCCCGCCGGCCGGTGCCGCATGGCCAGATGGCGCCGGCCATCGACGGGTAGACCGCAGCACGGTCGTCTGCATAGCGGCCGGCGAGTCAAATGCGAGCGTCGCTGCCACCGGGTTGAAACAGAAGCCCGACTCCGTCGGCCCGCGGCTTCTCCTTTCCGGCTCCGACCACGCTTCCGCGCTTCTGCCTTCAACGGAAGGGACCCGCTGGCGTCTCCGGGCGGTGAGTTGATGACCGCCTTGGCTCGCGCCCGGCCCGGAGCGGACCGGTGGGCCGCGCCAGACGGCACGGCCCCTGGCTGGTTTGGCTCAGCGCGGAAGCCGAAGCCCCTTGGCCGCAGGGATCACCGGCGCGGGGCGCTCGTGGACGGCGTGCACGATCTCG
This sequence comes from Solirubrobacteraceae bacterium, assembly GCA_052147535.1. Taxonomy (GTDB): domain Bacteria; phylum Actinomycetota; class Thermoleophilia; order Solirubrobacterales; family Solirubrobacteraceae; genus Palsa-465. The sequence continues at coordinate 60,142 of JBKQKK010000395.1, forward strand.
GTGTTGTCGATGCCGCGCAAGTACACCGAGGTGACCCCGAGGTCGGCATGCCCGAGTTGCCGCTGTATGACCACGAGCGGCACGCCCTCGCGCGACATGTACGACGATCACGCCGCGAAGTCTGACCCCGTCGGGCTCATCCCCGGCAGCGCGCATGATGGCGATGATCTCCGCGACCGTCGGCGGGTCCGGTGGATATCGGAGCCCTTTGTTGCGAGGCGGTGGCCTCGGTGGTACGCGGGTAGGGTCGCCGTCGACCGGGGCGGCCAGCGCAATCCACGAGTGGAGCGGATTCCATGACGTCCTCGTTCGGACGATGGTTGACCACGCCATCGTCCCGCGCAGCTCGGTGATCCGAGCAGGTGTGCTGCGGACGCGCTCTCGCGCTCGCTTCTCGCGCAAAACGAGCGTCAGCTGGCCGCGGCGCCTGCGCTCGGATGCGTGGCAAAGCAAGCGCCGGCACCGGTCGGGCGCGATTGGTGCTACCGCGCACGATCGCCTTCGCCCGTTTGCGAGCGCTAGCGGAACGACGACCCAGACGCCTGGGCCCGGCGAAGACGTACGCCGTCGCGGCGCAGAGCGCGGGCGTTGATCTCAGCGACCCGGCGGCGCTCGAACAGTTCGTCGAGCAGTACAACGAGCAACTCCACGCTGGCTGACACCACCTCGCGACGCCGGCGGCGCGCCTCGTAACGGGGCTGTCATTCGACCGTCGCCCCACACCCGGCTGTGGGTGGACACTTTCCTGAGGGCGGTTTTGGGCACGTTTCTGAGAACGGTTGGTCGCGCGGTGGGAGTGGCCGTCCGCGCACGAAGAGCCCGCTCTGGCCGAACGGACCGCTGGAGATGCCAGCGTGCAATGGCCGCGGCCCCGGCGTCTCATTCGGCCGTCGCTCCACACGCGCTTCAATGAGAGCGGTCTGGCAGCTTCCTGAGAATGGTTGCTCACGCCGTGACAGTGGCCGCCAGCGCTCGAAGAGCGCTTTGGTCGATCGGACCGCTGGGAGCTGCCGGCGTGGGCTGACCGCGAAGCTGGCTTCGGCGCGCCGAGTCGGCCAGTACATCCCCGGCCTTCTCTTCGGTCGCCACGACGCTGGTCTCACACGCCGGCGGGACGATCGGAGAAAGACCAGGATTGGAGGAGTCAGCCATGTCGAGACGCAAACCCCTGATCGCAGCACTATCCATCATCGGCGCCGCAGCACTCGTCGCGTGCGGTTCGTCGTCGTCCGGAGCGAGTACGTCGCCGACGAGGACCAGCCTGCTGAACGTGTCGCACGCAGCGGCGGGCACGGCGGCGTCCGCGGCGCCACCGGGCGGTGCCCCTCCCGGTGGCAGTTCGACGCCGACCTACACCGACACCGGCGCGTACACGCTCGCCGGGGGCCGCTCAACGTTGCAGAACCGTAGCTTCAAGGCCTCCGGCACCGACGAGTCCGGCGTGCTCGTCAGCTCATCGGGTGACCTCACGCTGCTCGACCCGACGGTGCGCACGACCGGCAGCTCGAAGTCGAGCGACGAATCGAGTTTCTACGGGCTCGACGCCGGCGTGCTCGCCGAGAGCTCCGGGGTGCTAGACATCAACAGCGGCTCGATCCTCACGACCGGCGCCGGTGCCAACGGCGTGTTCGCATACGGCTCGGGCGCGAGCGTCACTCTGCGCAACGTCAAGATCACGGCCACGGGCCAGTACGCCCACGGCGTGATGGCCAGCGGAGGCGGGACGATCAGCGTCACGGGCGCGACCGTGTCGACCGCAGGCGCCAGCTCGGCCGCCGTCGCCACCGACCGCGGCGGCGGAACGATCACCGTCAACGGCGGCAGCTTCCGGACCTCGGGGTTCAAGTCACCGGGGATCTACTCGACCGGGACGATCAAAGTCACCGGCGCCGCGATGACCGCGACGGGCGCAGAGGCCGCCGTCGTCGAAGGCGCCAACTCGATCACCGCCACGCGTAGCACGCTGCGGGGCGCGGCTGCCGGCGCGCACGGGGTGATGCTCTACAACAGCATGTCCGGCGACGCGAACGCCGGGACCGGGACCTACACGATGCTCGGCGGTTCGCTGAGCGCCGCCGGCGGCCCCGCGTTCTACGTGACCAACACCGACGCGGTGATCACGATCTCCGGCAGGGCGAACATCAGCGCCGCATCGGGCGTGCTGCTGCGCGCCGACAACGCCGGGACCGGGTCGGGCAACACCGGCGCCGGCAACGCAACGCTCGTCCTGCGCGGCGAGCACCTCACGGGAGATCTGCTGAGCGGTGGCACCGGAACGATCCGGGCGAGCCTCAGCCACGGAACGGTGCTCGAGGGCCGGATCGACGCGGCCGCCCTGACGATCGACGGCTCGAGCGTCTGGAAGGTGACCGGCAACTCGACGCTGAGCGGGTTCCTCGACAGCGCCCGGATCTCAGGCTCGGACATCACAAACGTCATCGGCGACGGGCACACCGTCACCTACGACGCGGCGCTCGTCGCCAACAAAGCGCTCGGCGGCAGGACCTACAGGCTGGCCGGCGGCGGCGAGCTGAAGCCGGCGTAGGACGCACGATCAACCTGACCTCACATCATTCAGAGCTGGTTGCGCCCGATGATCGCCTCGGCATCGATGAGCGACAGAACCGGCCCGGTGGCGGAGCGCAGCTCCGTCCGCCGGGCCGGTGCGCGTCGGGCGCACTCCGTAGCACCAGAAGCACGGACGTCGCGCTGCGTGATGGCCAAAAGCGCACGAGAACCTCCAATCACCACAAAAGTACGCCCGACCCAGCGCCGAAGCCGTCGCCGCCATATGACCGCCGCCCACGACCCAGCCCGCCGCCGTCGATAATTGATTAATAGAGCAGTCCGTGAACGCAGGCGGGGCTGCGAGCTGTCGCTGCTCGTCCAACTGCGGAGCGTCGACCAGCAGCGCGCATGCTTCCGGAGTCCGTGGCGATGCGAGCGTCTGGCCGACGACGCCGCGCTTGTCAACGCAGGCGTTTCGAAACAGCCGCTAGCGGGACGGCGAGGTCGGCAAGAGATCACCGGCTAATGATGTCGCGGATGACGTGTTCGAGTTCGTCCAGGGTTAGGCCGAGGTCCTTGCACATCCTCTTGACGACGCTCTTGGCGGACGCCTCAACGTTGGCAGTTCCGAACGGTTCGTGTGGGCGCGCCTGAAGAGCCGCGATCGCCTTTTCGATGTTCGACCATGACCGGTTGGAGCGAGCGCGAAGCGCGCAG
>JBKQKK010000396.1:0-4056 GCA_052147535.1 Solirubrobacteraceae bacterium
AGCGGTGTGCAGCCGCCGCGCTATCTGGGCGGCTACACCTGGGAGATCCAGCTGGGGGCCTCTGGGCATCCGATTTCGGCGCCTGCCCAGCGGACGAACGCGCGGAACCCCGCGATCCCCGCGCCCGCCCCGGTGCTGGTCGGCGGGGCCGCCGCCTCATTCGTCGACCAGAAGACGTCGATCGCCGGCACCGTGCCGCTCGCCCTGAGCGTGTTGGCGGTCGTGACGTTGGCGATCCTGTGGCTGATGACCGGCTCGGTCGTGCTGCCGGTCAAGGCGCTGTTGATGAACGCGCTGACCGCGGCAACCGCCACCGGCCTGCTCGTGTTCGTCTTCCAGGACGGGCGGCTGCAGAGCGTGTTTGACTACGTCAGCCAGGGAGGGATCGAGCAGACCGACTTCCTCGTGCTCGCCGCGATCGTGTTCGCGCTGTCGACCGATTACGGGGTGCTGCTGATGACGCGGATCAAGGAGGCGCGCGACGGCGGCCGCGACAACCGCGAGGCGATCGCGGTGGGGCTCGAACACACTGGGCGGGTCGTCAGCGCCTCGGCGGTGCTGCTGGCGGTCGCGATTGGCGCGTTCGCCACCTCCAAGGTCATCTTTCTCAAGGAGATCGGCCTCGGCGCGCTTGTCGCGGTGCTGGTCGACGCGTTCGTCGTCCGCTCGACGCTCGTGCCCGCGCTGATGGCGATGCTTGGCGAGTGGAACTGGTGGTCGCCGCCCGTGCTGCGCCGGTTGCACGAGCGGATCGGACTCGACGAGAGCCGGCGGGCGATCTCCCCGCCGGCGGAAGCGGAACCCGGAGGGGTTACCCTGTCCGCGCCGCCGACGGGATCGTGACCAAGGACCGGCCGCTCGCCCGGGAGGTCCGCTGGCCCGCGCTCGGCCTGCTGGCGCCGTTCCTCGCACCACTCTCAAATCCGCCGCCGAAGCCAGCGCAGACTCCTGCGGCGCACAGAATAGAATCGGCTGGGAGCCCCGCCGCAGCGCCAGAAGGCGCGTCTTCTGTTGCGTGACTGCATACGGCAGCGGTGCCGTGGTGAGGCATCGGTCAGTGTTCGTTGGCGATGGGTGGTGGATCTTGGTCGGCCCGAGCAGGGCTGTCCGCTGCGGTGATGATTGGCCCGACACGCTGGCGAAGGATCGCGTAGGCGATCCCGCCGCCGGCGAGTGGCACAAGCAGCCCAATCGCCGCGTGGAGCAGGACGGCAGCGATCGCGGTGTTGTGGTCCACACCGTAGAGGATCAGTATCCCTCCGTCGAGCATGAGGATCAGGCGCGGATCCCCGAGTTGATGTCGTCCATCGACCCGGCAGCTGCTTGCGCTTATCGCTCGCGGTCGGGTATCGGCTCGGCTAGCGCGGCGCGCCCGGGAGCTGCGGGAAACGGGTCGGCGAAGTATTGGGTCTCGTGCGTCACGAGGCCGTCGGTGATCTCCATGATGCTGACCGAGTATGTGGGCACGCCGTCGTAGGTGATCACGCACTCGCTCACCCAAAGGTCGCCGCCGCCCAGGATCCGGCGGATCTTGAAGTGGCGTTCGGCCGGATGCCCGCCACGTTGCGCTTTGATCCCTGACCGACCCCTGAAGCGCTCGCCGGACTGCGGATAGTCCAGGATCGCGTCCGCAGCGTAAACCGCGTGTTCGGCGTCGATGTCGCCGCTTTCAGAAGCCTCCCAGTGCCGCTGGATCCGAGCCCGGATATCAGCGTCACGATCAATCACGGTGTTCACCGTTACCTCCGATCATGCGTTGGAATAGTGCAAGCCTGTCCACCCAGCTCCATCATGGTCCTCAGGTGAGACCGTGGCCCCAGTAGGTCCCCTGGCAGGAACACTGGTCACGCATTGCGGTCGCTATCCACCGTGCGGAGGTAGGCGCAAGTCATCGACGATCGCTTGCGCCTAATGAGTGCCAGGAGTTCACGAGCGTTGTCGGCAAGCCTGTACGCTTTGTCGCGGATTGTGCCGGCGCGGCGGTCATCCCGCTGCAGCGCCTGCCTTGATGTTGATCTGCAGCCCGAGTTCGCCGCGCGGCGGCGGCAATCGCGTCGGCGTCGATCCCGGCCTGATGCATGAGCTCGGCACCCTTGCCCGAGCCCCGCAGCTCGCGGACGGCCAGCTTGATCAGTGCGGACGATCGTCCTTGTCAGCGAAAGCGCTGCAGACCGCCTCGCCGATCCCGCCCTCGACCCAGTGATCCTCGGCGACGACCAGCCGCCCGCCAGTGGCGACCGCCGCCGCCGCGAGCGTGTCGTAGTCGAGCGGATTGTCGAGCACGACTCGACAGCGTGAAGGCGTAACTCGGTCGAGCCTGACCTGCGCGGCCTCCGTTGCTGAGGGCATGACTTCTCTGGGCCTGGCGTGCGGGATGACGCTAACCGGGGTGTTGCCCCAGGGCGCGCCTGTTCGCGCCGGGGCATAACGCCGGTCATGTCCCTGGTCGGCTGTGTACGGTCACGTCGGTCCGGGCAGGGAGGAGCGAGGCCACGGCTCGAGGGATCGTCGGCGTCCGCGCGGCCAGAGTCCGCGGACGGTCAGCGACGAGGGCTGCCGGGCCAGCGGCCAGGTGATCTGAGCGAGTGGGTGTCGGTGTCAAACCCGGGGTCATGAACCAGGGACTTCACGGACGCGAGACGCGCCGCGAAAAGCCACGCTGCCCTCGAACGCCACGCTGACCTAGGTCAAGCAACTGTTGGAGGCCATCATGAGTACCACCGGAGCGCGCAGTGATACGTCGGCAGTCGTCCCGTGGGTCGGGGGCCGTAGAGCAAATCGCTGGAGTGGACTGGCTCGCGGGCGTCGTTCTCGGCGTCGCGTCGACCCTGGAAATGACTAGATCATGCGCACTGACATCGTCCCTGGGGGCACGTTTCCCGATTACGAGCTCCCGGACCATGAGAACGTGCCCCGGAAGCTGAGCGAGATCCAGGGCCACCCGCGCGCGCGTCATCACCGCGGCGTTCCGCAACTGGGACCTCCCCCAGCGCCGGCAGATCTTTTCCGGCATCCGAATCGCGAGGGACCTATGACCGCCCTGCAGCAGTCCGACGCGATCACGATCGAGTCGTGGCTCTCCGAGGCCGATCAGCGTTGCCTAGCCAAGGACGTGCTCCACGGCCTCACCCGGCCACTCAAAGAGCTGCCCCCGAAGCACTTCTACGACAGCCGTGGCTCGGATCTGTTCGAGCAGATCTGCAAGCTGCCCGAGTACTACCCGACACGTGCCGAAACCGCGATCCTGAACGAGCGGGCCGTCGAGATCGTGGCGTTAACCGGCGCCGGGGAGCTGGTCGAGCTCGGCTCGGGAGCCACCGACAGGCGCGCGTGCTGCTCGATGAATGGCAGAGGCCGGCACTCTGCAAGACGCCTGCACGGGACGCTGTTTCGGGTCACCATAGAGGGGCGGTTTAGTAACCCCAACCGCGTCCCCATGGGGCGAGGATGATGAGGATGAAGAGAATCCAGATCAGCCACCAGGTGTAGTTGAAGCCGATCACGTCGTAGCGGCTCCGGGGTTGGTGTCGGAGGTGATACCAGCGCCGCCCGCGGTCGTCGGTCGCTTCGATCTGATCTTCGCCGTAGGGGCCGACGATGTGATGCTCCTCGATCAGGCGCGGACGCTCGCCGCCGGCGTAGTCCGGCGGCTCGGCACTGCTCGCGTTCTCGTCGAGAAGCCTGCCTTCGTCTTCTGACGCGGGCTCGTTGGGAATGTTGGGAAGACTCTGTTGAGAATGTTGGGAAGACTCTGTTGATCAGCCCGCGTGTGAGACATGGGACTCCTGTTCGTCGTGATATCGGATGGGAAAGGCAGTCCGGCTGGTTGCTGAGACGCGAGGACCAGAATCGTCCGCAGACTGAGCCACGGTCGATCCGTCGCGCCGTGTGCCGCGAACCGTCTTATGTGACGCCGGCGGTGGGCTGGGCGCGCTCGGCCCACCGGTGACGGCGCTCGGATAGGGCAGGGGATGGAATCACCAAAACGGGACGATCGGCGTGATGAAGGACGGCGCGGGCAACGCTGCCCAAGATCACCGACTTCACCGAACCGCG
>JBKQKK010000397.1:0-4796 GCA_052147535.1 Solirubrobacteraceae bacterium
TCGCGTCGGGGATGTCGCGCAGGATGCAGACAGCGTTGACGGACGGGTCGAAGAACAGCTCTTTCGAGTCGAGAGCAGCGAGCGCCTGGCAGGCCGTCCACGCGTTATCCCCAACTGCGTACGAGGCGACAGGGGGCACTAGGGGCGAAGCAGCGAAGGCGAACGCGGTCAGCTGAGGCACCTGCATGTTCAGGATGGCCATAATCGCCACGTCCACGGTCGAAACGCCGTCGGTGGCGTAGGGCTGGGTGAAAAGCGAGCGCGCCACAGTCCCGCTGCGGTCGGTCCCCGAGAGGTCGATGACGAGCGACCCGGCACCGTTGACGGCGCGCGTCACCTTCGGGGTCTCGATCAGGAATCTCCCGAGCGGCTGCAGCTGGGTCGTCCCGTCGGGGTAGACAAGGCCTTTCTGGAGGAACAGCTCACCGCCGTCAGGGAAAAGATCTCCGCTATTCACACCGGGGACGAGGTAGGTGGTGCTCGCATCGATCGCCATGAAGATGTCCGAGCACGTCCGCCGGTTGGCGTTCGTCTGGTCGATCTTCACCGTGCCGTTCGTGATGTTGTTGATCGTCGCCAAGAGCGGACCGTTGATGCCTGCGTACACCTCCCCGACCGTGACGATCTGTAGGCCGTCAGCGAGGATCGCATCCGCCCAGACGTTCGGTGGCGGGTGGTAGTCGGGCGGCAGGATGATCGTCCAGTAGCCGGCTGCCGTTCCCGTGACCGAGACGCTTCCGGCAGCGGCACCAGCGTTGAGCCCGGAGTGAGCCCCCGCCGCCGTCCCCGTGACCGCGACGCTTCCGGTGCCTGCGCCTGGGACTTTGACAACACCAGCGGCGGTGCTCGTGACGGATACGGACTCTGCGGCGGTAGCGGCTGTAGCCGTCTTGAACAGCGCGCTGATGGCGACCCACTCCACCGAACCGTTCAGGGCCTGGCTGAGAGTCACAGGCGAGCTGCCGGGGATGACCTGGTAGCCGATGACCATCGGGTACTCGTAGCCGAGCAGGCCGACGGACTGTTCGGTGTCCCAACCGGCCGGCGTCGGTGACCACACTGGGGGGTTCAATCCGCTGACGAGTACCGCCAGGGCGAGCTCATTGGCTAGGGCGGGCGTGTTCGTGGTCACCGTCGCCGTGCCACTGGTTCCCGTCACAACAACTGGCGTGCCATCGACCGCTGTTATGTTCTTGAACTCGGCCAGCCAAAGACCCGCGCCAGACCCGTAGTTGCCGCCCGTGTAGGCGACCGAGGCGGTGACCGCGCCAGCCGCGGCCTTGTCGAGCCACCAGATCTCGACATCCTGGTAGTAATAGCCCCCGGCGCTCGTGGCGATGAGCTTGGCCCAGTAGTGACCGGATGCCTCACCGCCGGTGACGCCCGTGATCGTCTGTCCAGATGCGCCTTCTATGAGGTGGACGAGGACGAGCTGGTTCCCCGCCGTCACCGGGAAGGTCAGCGTGGCCGTGGAAGGCGAAGTGCTTTGGTTGCCCGCCGTCATGGATTGCACGAACGGGCTGACCGGGGTAGCAGGACCGGCGTAGGAATAAACCGCCACCCAGTCGACGTAGACGTTGCCGTTGACGCTCGAAGCGGGTGGGGCGGTGCCGTCGGTGGAACACTGCGTCTGGAGGACGTAGTGCATGGGAACGGTGGGCACGTTCATTGACTGCCCGACGACGGCGCCATCGAGAAGGAACGTCACGTTCGATGGAGTCCACTCGATCGTCGCGACGTGCCACGTCGTGTAGACCGCCGAGGTCTCGAAGTACCCCGTCAAGCTCCCAGGGTTGCCGAGGGTGTGATCCCCTGCGTTGAAGGTGCTCACGATGTTGCTGTCGGGCCAGTCGATCTCGCCTGCGGCCCACACTTGCTCATCGGTCCACAACATGAACGCCGTCTTAAATCCTGGTCCTAAGCCCGCATCAGCCTTGAAGCACACGTCGTAACGCCCGTACAGCTGGCCCGTCGGTACGCCGTCTTCGGTGCCAGCCCCCGGGATGATCGGGTAGGGATCGCTCACCTGGATGACCCCGCCGACTGTTCGGAGGTTGATCGTCATGCACGAGTTGGACACGGAGATGTTCGCCGACGTGAAGGTGCCGCCTTCGCCGTCGCTCCAGCCGTCGAGGTCGAACCACTTCGGGCCGTAAACGGTCCCGGGGAACGACCCTTGTGAAACGTTGGTCGTGAAGTCGTCAGTGAAGATCAGGTTCCAACCGGTCAGGTTGGAGGTCGGGACCGGGATGCCACTCGGACCCATCAGGGTGCCTGCATCGAGGTATCGGCGTTGTCGCTCGGGATGATGCTGGCCGAGCCGAGGGTGATCGTCCCGTTGTAGGTGCCGGTGTACCCGTTGCCGGTGGCGTCGGCTGCGGTTGTGCCTGATGCCTCGTTGAGCATCCAGAGGACAGACGGTGAGTCGGAGAGGACTACGGACCTATAGCTCACGGCTCACCGTTTCCAGATAGCGGCCGCTGTTGCCCGACTGGACGAGGGAAGGCATTCAGGGCCTAGTCTGCTCGACGGTTACGAAGGTGATGACGTCCCAGTAGTTGCCCGAAGGCGCGGCAGCGGTAGTCGGGGTAAGAGCCCCGGAGCGGTCACCGAACGCGGTCACGTACTGCTGCTCAAGCGGACCCTGCAGGAGCAGCGTCCCGGTATTGAGCAGCACGGCGCGCAGCTGTTGGTAGGCGGCCTGCGTCACTACTCCCGCCGCTATCGACCCCTGCCGTCCTTTCACCCCGGCCCCGGACTTGATGAGCGTCCCCCGCGTGCCCAACGGTTCGAAGGTTGTAGCGGCCTCGTGGTCAACAAACGTCAGGGTGCCCGGGAAGAACTGAGCGGCCGTCGCCACGTTTGTCGGGTCGAGGATGAACCACGCGTTGTTAGTGCCGGTCGTCACGCTTGCCGAGGCAGAGCTCACGGCGCTGACAATCGGGGTGAAGGCGAGCACCTGGGCGGTGTAGGTGTATGCCGTCCCCGGTACGGTTTCGTAGTCGTACAGCGTGAGGGATCCGCCCCCTGACGGGATGGCTTGGCAGACCCCCGTCGGCCACCCAGCACCTCGCACGTAAGCGCCGTCGGATCGGAGGACCGCGAGGTAGCACTGGCCGGCGAATCCCGTGTCCGCTGTCGAGATGACGAGCGTTACCCTCGGTGTCCCCGTGGTCGGGTCGTTGCATGCTGTCGCGCTGACCCATGTTGGGGTCGGCGGCGCGCTCGCCTCGCAAACGAACACGCTGGAACCCCAGGCGCTCACTTCGCTCCCGGTCTCGGTGATCCGTACGAAGGCGCAGTAGAGGCCAGGCTGGGCCAACGTCCCCGTCACCGCGCTTAGTGCGGCTGAGGACACGACGCCGGAGTCATAGACCTGCGTGCCAGATCCGGGCGCCGCTCCGGGGCCCGTGGCATAGCTCCCGGATTCCACAACGATCTCATAGCCAGTCTGACTCGTCCCCGGTGCCAGGACATTTGACCAACTCACGGTCGGGGTCGCAGTCCCTACCGCGATCGCTGCCGGAGCTGTGACCGTGACGACTGGTGCGGCCTGCGCCGTGAAGGCTACGTCGGTAGCAAATGGTCCGTCGAGATCTGCCCCGGACTCCTGGGTGGCAAATGAGAAGTCATAGCTCAGCCCGTTGAGCAGGGTGTAGGCGGGCAGGACCACGCTGATCGTGCCGCCATTGGCAACGGCTGGCGTGACGGCATTCCACACTTCGGCGGGCTGTAGTGCCTGGGTGACGGCATTCCAGTAGGCATACGCCCCCCCGACGATCTTGAGCCGGAGTGCGTAGGCCGACATCGGCCACGAGTCGTTCGCGTTGTAGAGGGCAGAGAAGGTCCAAACCTGCGTGGCATCGATGTGCGCCGTCGCCGGCGGGGAGAGCAACGTCGGGGCAAGAGGCGCGTAGAACGGCCGCTCTGCGATGATGAGAGCCGAGCAAGCCGCGTACTCATACGGCAATGGCGCGCACCACGCTGGGGCCTCAGCCAACGGCAACCCGGCGTTCGGGTTGTAGAGGAACAAGAGTCCGTAGTTCCCGCCAGTGATGGCGACGGTGCCCGTGCCCTCGTACACCACGTTCGGATCCGCCCCGGTGCCTCCTGTCGATGCGCTCATCAGCGCCCCGATATAGAGCTCGGGACCGGTGGTCGAGGGAGTGACCGAGGGCATCGTCCCGGAGACCACGGACGCCGTGCTCGTCGATGCGGCTGAGCCGTCTGCAGTCCAGACCCCTGCGCCGCCCATCGTGAACTGCTGGCAAACGAGGAAATTGAAATAGGTTGCCGATGTCGTGATCGTGATGGTGCTCGGGCCGGGACTTGTAATGACGCCCCACCACAATGACGTCGAGCCCGGCGATCCCGATCCCGACGGTAGGGCGTAGATGAGTTCGGTCCACGTCGTCACGCCACCGCCGCTGACGGCTGTTACCAAATCCGGGGTCGTGGAGCTGGCCGTCGCGAGCACCAGGATGTCGCCCGCCGTCGTCGGGTTGACGGCCAGCGTCTTAAGGGCTACGCCGTTGTTGCTCCACATCGACCCGACAGGGATCACTTTCGAGGGTGTGGTCATCTCACGAGGTCCTTAGTGGCGCTTGGCCCGAGCGCAGTTCGGTGGTCAGCGCAGTGAGCGAGGTGGACATCGAGGATGACGACGCCACCAGCTGGGTCAGCGTCGTCAGCAGCGTTGTGTGGGCATTGAGGGAACTGGCGACTTGAGTAAGCAGGTTGATCTCGTTGGCCGCGTTGCTCGCTGCGGTGGCGTCGAACACAGCCGCTGCGGACGC
>JBKQKK010000398.1:0-4132 GCA_052147535.1 Solirubrobacteraceae bacterium
GGGCTGCGGATGCTCGCCCAAACCTCGCTCTGGCCGCGATCGCGGGCGCGGGCCTGCTGGCGCAGATCGTACGGAGACAGCTCGCTGGCGCGGATCTCGTTCACGCTGCGTTCGACCGTCGCGAACAGATGCGCGAGCGGATGGCTCGCGGGCTTCTCGTCAGTTGTCGCGGGGTCGGCCTCGTTCGCCATGCGATCCGACATCTCAGTCATCAGATACCTCTGAATCTAGGCTGCTGCTCGTCCAGCGTAATTCTCCCACGTCTGTCAACCCGTCTGGGGCGAGCGATCGCGCGAGCGCGGGTAGAGTCTGAACGTGATGAGCGCGCGAGGAATCAGCCTGTTCGCGGTCAGGGTGGCGCTGCCGCTCTTGCTGTTCATCGCGGGCGTGGTCTTGATCATCGTCGGCCACGCGAGAACCTCCGCGGCCGGCGCGGGCGTGGTTCTGCTCGGGACCGCGCTGATGGTGATCCTGATCGACTGGCTGGCCCGTCTGAGCATCTCCAGCGGCGGCGATCGTGAGCGCGAGGAAGCCGCGCGCCAATACTTCGACCGCACCGGCCACTGGCCGGACGAGGGCGCGAGTTGAACCGGCCCGACGGCCCGACCGTGTCAGGAGTGCAGCCGGCCGGACCAAGACCAGAGCTGACGCTGCGCGCCGGCGGAGGGGAGTTCGCCGTGATGGGCGTTGTCAACGTGACGCCGGACTCCTTCTCCGACGGCGGTCAGTTTCTGGATCCGGGAGCGGCGATCGCGCACGCGCTGGCGCTGCAGTCTGAGGGCGCCGCGATCCTCGACATCGGTGGTGAATCCACGCGGCCCGGAGCCGCCGGCGTGCCGGCGCACATCGAGCTGGCACGGGTCGTGCCGGTGATCGAAGGGCTCCTCAGCGCCGGCGTGCAGGCCGCGCTGTCGATCGACACCTCCAAGGCCACGGTCGCGGCCGCGGCGCTGCGCGCCGGAGCGACGATCGTCAACGACGTCACCGCGTTGCGCGAAGCGCCCGGGATCGCCGAGCTGGTCGCGGACAGCGGCGCTGAGCTGTGCCTGATGCACATGCTCGGTGACCCACGCACGATGCAGCACGAGCCGCGCTACGACGATGTCGTCGCGGACGTCAAGCGCTTCCTCGAGGAGCGCATGATGTTCGCGGTCGCGCACGGTGTGGCGCAGGAGCGGATCATGCTCGACCCCGGAATCGGGTTCGGCAAGACGGTCGCACACAACCTCGAGCTGCTCCGCAGGCTCCCTGAGATCGTCGCGCTCGGTCGTCCGGTGGTGATCGGGACCTCACGCAAGTCGTTCCTCGGCAAGCTGACCGGCCGCGACGTGCATCAGCGCCTGTACGCGACGATCGCGACGAACGTGCTCGCGTACGAGCGGGGCGCGCGGATCTTCCGCGTGCACGACGTCGGACCGTTGCACGACGCGCTCACGGTGACTGCTGCTACGGTCAGCTGATGGAGTCAGAAGAGGCTGACGAGTTCGAGCCGGACGAGCTCGAGGACGAAGAGGACGAAGAAGGACATCCCGAGCCTGAGGTGACGATCGAGATCAGCGGGCTGTCGCTGTTCACGCACACGGGCGTAAGCGCAGCCGAGCGCGAGGTCGGACAGCGGCTGCTGTTCGACATCCGCATCGACGTCGGGGAGTGCGACGCCACCGTGACCGACCGGATCGAGGACACGGTCGACTACGCCGAGGTCTGCGACGCCGTCAACCTCGTCGCTCAGCAGCGCTCCTACAAGACCCTGGAGCGCCTCTGCTCCGCGATCGCCGACCGGTTGCTCGAACGCTATGACGCGCACGCGGTGTGGGTGAAGGCCGCGAAGCCCGAGCCGCCGATCGCGTTGCCCGTGAGCGAGGTCTCCATCGAGCTGTGGCGCGAGGCGTAGGCGCGAGGCTCCGGCGGCGAGGCGCCCGAGCGAGGCTCCGGAGGCGCCCGTGCGAGGCTCCGGCGGCGAGGCGCTCGTGACGAGGCGCTCGAGCGAGGCGTAGGTGGCGCGAGGGTACCTAGGGCTCGGCTCGAACATCGGCGCGCGCCGTGCCCACCTGCAGGCCGCCGCCGCGCGGCTGCCGGCGCACGGGGTGCAGGTGCTCGCGTCCTCGTCGGTGTACGACACCGAGCCGGTCGGCCTGGTGCTCGACCAGCCGGAGTTCCTCAACGCATGCCTGGCGATCGAGACCGTGCACGCACCCGACCAGTTGCTCGATGCCTGCAAAGCGGTCGAGTACACGGTCGGTCGCACGGCGAGCGCTCGCCACGGTCCGCGCGTGATCGACGTCGACGTGCTGCTGCTCGGGGATCACGAGCTGCGCGGCCGGCGCCTGACGTTGCCGCATCCGGACCTCGCGAGCCGGCGGTTCGTGCTCGTGCCGCTGCTCGAGCTCGACCCTGGGCTGACGCTGCCGGACGGCGGTTCGCTCGCGGCGGCGCTGGCTGGGCTCGGAGACGGTCAAGTCGTCCGCCTCGCGGGTCCGCCCCTGGCCGTCTGACGGCGCTCACGGGCTCACGGGGCCGCATATCCGGGCGGCCCCGGCTACTCGATCGTTGCCTGCGGCTTGATCAGCGTACCGGCGGGCAGCTCGCCCTCAGTGTGCGGGAACAGCTCGCGCGCCAGGCTCAGCGCCCGGCGGCCCGCCAGCAGCTCGTCGGCGTCGGCGACGGTCGCCAGCAAAGCCACCGTTGAGAGGATCTGCAGATCGGCCGCGTTCGGCTGCTGCGGATCGCCGATCGTGCCGTCGGCGATCCAGTTCTCGATCCGATCCAGCTGCTCCGGCAGCTCCTCGAGGCGTCGCTCTGCGACGTCGTCGTTGGTGTGTTGCAGGTAGCGCTCCGTGAACGCGATCAGCGGAGCGCTGATCCGGATCGCGACAGTCGGCAGCGGTAGCCGCGAACGCCGGCTGTAGCTGACCAGCGCGCCTGAGCGGTGCAGCAATCCGGCCCAGATCAGGTCGCGGGCGACCTGCTGGAACTCCTCATCCCCCCACAGCTCGGCCTGCTCGACGCGCGCCCGCTGCTCCGGCGCCGCGGGGTACAGTCGCGGCTCCGGGACCATTTCGTCCAGGCGCCGCATGATCTCCCGTGAGCCGACGAGCTTCTCGGCGCCGTTGCGCAGCGCCGGCACCGTCCGCCGGCCGAACAGCACCAGCTGCACAGGCGCATGCAGCGGCGGCGGCCACTCCTGCACGCTGTACTGCAGGCCCTTGAGCTGCAGCGCCTTCTCGACGGCCGCACACGGATGCGAGCCGTGAACCACATAGAGCTTCAACGCCATCTCCAACAGCATATAGTCAGCTTCGATGGAGGCAGGCGATGTCGACACAGCAGCCGGAAAACTGCTGGTTGTCGACGTGGGCAACACGCAGACCCATTTCGGCGTGATCGCCCCTGGCAGCACCGAGGTGCAGGAGCACTGGCGCTTCGCGACGGTGCGCGAGTCGACCAGCGACGAGCTCGGCGCGGTCCTGTCGAATCTGCTGGCGCTGCGCAGCATGGGATTCGAGGACATCAGCGGCTCGATCGTGTCCTCGACCGTGCCACAGCTCTCGCACCACTGGACCGCGATGGCGCGCCGTTACCTCGGACACGAGATGCTCCGTGTCGGCCCCTCGATCAAGACCGGAATGCCGATCCGGATCGACAACCCGCACGAGGTCGGGGCGGACCGGCTGGTGAACGCGGTCGCCGCCTACGAGCGAGTCAGGTCAACCTGCGTGATCGTCGATTTCGGCACCGCGATCACCTACGACGCCGTTTCGGCGGCCGGAGAGTACATCGGCGGGCTGATCACGCCCGGAGCCGAGATCTCGATCGACGCGCTCTACGAGCGGGCCGCAAAGCTGCCGAAGGTCGAGCTCGGAGCGCCGCGCTCGCTGATCGGCAAGTCGACCGTCGACGCGATCCGCAGCGGCATCGTCTACGGCTTCGCGGGTCAGGTCGAGGGGATCGTGCGGCGCCTGCGGATCGAGCTCGGCGCGGATATAACCGTGATCGCGACCGGCGGTGTCGCGGGCGCGCTGGTGCCGTTCATCCACGAGACGATCGACGAGGTGGACGACATGCTGACGCTGACCGGGCTGCGGCTGATCTGGGAGCGCAACCAAGCGGACCGAACCACGCGATCGGACCG
>JBKQKK010000399.1:0-14618 GCA_052147535.1 Solirubrobacteraceae bacterium
CATGCGGCGCCTGCTGCGTGACATCGCCGAGGGTCGTGCGCTGGGCGACGTCACGACGCTGCGCGATCCGGTCGTGATGGCGCAACTACAGGACAAGATCCAGGCCGAGCAGTCGCAGGAGGACTGAACCTGAGAGGGGACGCAGGCAGAGGCTGCGGAGCGCGTCTCCGCAGCCCTGTCTCCAAACGGTCTTGGGGCAGCAGCGACACGGCTGCTGGCCGGACCGAAAGTCAGCCCAGCTGATTTGTCAGCGTGACATCAGGGACGGCGGTCCCTGCCCAGGCAGCGCCGATTTCGGAACTGAACGGGAGGGCTTCGAACAGCAGCACCACCAGGCCAGCGTCCAGTGCGGCGCCCGAGTCCTCGGCAAGCCGCTCGGCGGCGTCGCGCTCGATCCTCGCAGTCTCTTGCAGCCAGGCCTTGCTGGCCTCTGCGAGCTCAGACCATCCCTCCTCGTCGAGCTTGAGGGACGTTCTGCGCAACTGCGCATCGGCACGATCGAAGCCGGCGGCGGAAGCCGAGCGACTCGCGTAGTCATGAATCTGGTTGAGGATGGCACTGATCATCCGCTGCTTGGGAACCGTTTTCAATTCCTTCCAAGCTTCGCCCGTGAAACGCGGATGCGTGCGCGCCTCGTAGATGTGCTCCATCGCGCCGCGACGCTGACGGGTGCTCACGAGATCCAGCAGCCCGAGGTCATAGAGCGTGCGAACGTGGTAGGACACCGTCCCCAGCGATTGGCCGAGCTTGCCGGCGAGCACGACCGGACTGGACGGCTCCTCATTCAGCATCGCGAGCAGCCGGATGCGCAGCGGATGGGCAATCGCACGCACCCAGCGAGGGTCACTGATGTTCGTAATCGGGGCGGGCGTCAAACAGTTTGAAGCCTACTCAAATTCCGAGCTATGCAGCGTAAGAAGACTCGCTTACGCGCGGGTAAGACCCGCTTACGCACGGGTTTAGGATCTAGCTAGCCCGAAGTTCACCCGGAAACGTCGGGCTAGCTGCGGTGCTTGCGCTTGCGCTTGGGTGTCGTCGCCCGCGTACGGGCGCTGACGGAAGCTCCGTTGCCCTCGGCCACCGCCTCGGGCTGCGCTTGGCGACCAGGCTGTGGGCTGCTCTGCCCGCGCCGGCCGCGGGCGCCCCCGGCAGAGGAGCCTGCGCGACCGCCGCGCTGGCCGGCGACCCAGGGAGCCGCAAGACCGGTCTTCCACGCCGGCGGATCGCCATCGGGCCAGCGCCCGGCGAGCAGAATCCCGAGCACGGCGAGCCAGAAGCACTCGACGATTGGGACCGGCAGGATCGGGAACAGTACGAGTGCGCCCGCGGCGATGCCGATGAAGCCGATGTTGCGGGGTAGCAGTCCCACGCGCATCGCGTTGAGCGCCACGAAGATGAACCCTGCAGCAAGCAGCACTGGGCCGAGCAGCTGCTCCAGGAGCCCCATCACCGCAAATGCGCCCGAGCTCGTCAGGTTGTAAGCCTCGACGTAGGTCTGAGCGCCGCTCGAGACGAAGCTGTGGGCGGCGACCGCGGCCGCGATGCCGCTGCCGACCCAACCGATCGCGCTGACGATGGCCCCGGTGACGGCCAGCCAGCGGACCCAGGCCCTGACGCCTTGGTCGCGAACCTGCGAGCGCCAGCCGAGCCAGCCGAGCGTGAACGCGAGCGCCACGAGCCCGGCCGCCTGAACGAACGCCGCGATCAGGTCCAGCGGGAAGCGCTGATTGATCGCAATCAGCGTTAGCGTCAGCTCGTTGACCTTTGGATGCAGTCCGGCCAGCTCAATGATCGGCGAGACGAGCAGCAGGACCGCAGCAACGATCGCCAGGATCGCCTGCCGCTTGCGAACGCGCGCCTCGTACCGGAGCTGATCTTCAACGCTCATCAGGGCCGCAATGCTAGTGGGCCGCGACCCTCGACATGCGGTGGGTGCCGTTTGGACAGGGCTCGGCGGCGCTGACCAACGCCCGCCGGACGGCCCGTGCGATCAATGCGGCGCAAGATCGGTACGATTGGCGCATGGAAGGAAGTGGTTTCGGCGGACTCTTCGGCGACCCCGACGAGCTCCAACGCAGACTCGGCGAGTTCGCCGAGCAGATGCAAGGCGCACAGCGTCTGGCTTGGGCGGACAACGCGATCAAGCTCGCCGTCGATCTAACCGTCGCGGCGATCAACCGAGTTAACATTCAGGGCACAACCGAGCAGCAGGCCGAGCAGCTGCGATCGGTGATGGCGGTGGTCTTCCCGGAGGCCGTGACGCTCGTGCGTGAAGCGCGCGAGGGACTGTCCTAGGGCTCCCACGGAAATCAGTGGCGCAATCCGAGCAGAGGCTGGGCGTGTGAAGCACGGGACCGGCTTGGTTCTCCTCGTGATTGCGATGGCGATCGTAGTCGCTGGCTGCGGCGGCTCGATGGTGACGGTGACCGCGACCGCGACCGCAAACGGGACCAGACCTTCAACGTCGCCTTCGACGACTGCTACCGGGAGCAGCGGCGCGGCGCCCAGCAGCACCGCCAGCAGCAGTGCGGCGCCCAGCGGCACCGCGAGCAGCACAAGCGCCAGGACTGTCACGGCCACGGTCACGGCGACCGTCACGGGCGCGACCACGACCACGATCGCGCCGGTGGCGCTCCCGACACTGATCGTCGGCAGCTGGACGGGCACAAAGCCGTCGAACATCGATTTCAGCGGTGACGCTGGCAACGTCGTCACGGGCATCAGGTGGTCTGTGTGGGCGAATGCCCAGGCGCTCGGCCAGGGCACGAGCGTCATCCAGAACTGCGTCCCGAACTGTGCGCAGGGGACCAACACGCCCGTCGCGACCACGATCGCGCTGTCGGACCCGCAGGGCGGGCACTTCGCACGGATGACCGAGACCCGCAACGGACAGACGATCGTCGCGTCCTACGGTTCCTCGCAGACGTGGCCATTCAGCGCCTCCTAACGCGGCGAATCGGTTCTGTCGTCGGGCTGGCTTGCGTTGTCGCGATCGCCGCCGGCGGATGCGGAGGCTCGACGCGAGCGGTCACCGCGAGCGCCGCGGCGTCCTCCGCTTCCGCCGAGCGCGCGGCGGCGGCGGCGGCAAGCGTCCCGGTCGACCGCTGCCACACCACGTTCGCTGTCAAGCCGACAAAGCTCAGGCTACCATCGAGGATTACGGTCTTTGGGCGCACGCGCGCTGCCGGGCGCTTGGTTGCCTACACCAATACCGAGACGTTCCTTCTCGGACCGGCCGGAATGGCGTGCGGGGGGATCGTCGCAGCCGACGGGGGCTCCCAGGTCGCAGTCTGGCCGATCGGTAAAGCGCCACCAGCACGGCATTCATTCGGCGAGGGACTTACGCTGATCCTGGAACCAGCCTGCGTAAGCTGCCGGGCCGCGGATGCCTGCCCGTTCTTCGCGGCGTTCGCGGCGAGCCTTGGCTTCCCGTGCAACGGGAGCGTGCCGGCCGCAGAGCGCGTCGACCGGCTCAGCTCGCGGGTCGTCTATTTCACGGATGCCCCCGGCCTCTACGGTGACGGCTGGCCCAGCGGTGGCTACTTCCCCGCCACCGGCCTCGCCGGGATACAGGGCAGCTCTACGAACGGAACCGTATTCCGAACAACCTGTACGCTGCCGATGGCCAGCAGCGCGATCTGTGCGGTCAGCCTGCTGAACGTGCTTCACCGCTACGGAACTAGTTCATGACCGCAGCGCCCCAAGCACGAGCGCGTCGTGCTCGGCGGGCTTGACCTTGCGGAGCACGTGCGTGACCACGCCTTCTGGCGAGATCACGAACGTGGTGCGCTCCATTCCCATGTACTTCTTGCCGTACATCGACTTCTCCACCCAGACGCCGTAGGCCTCGGCGACTGAATGGTCCTCGTCGGACAGCAGCGGGAAACCGAGCGTGTACTTGGTGTCGAAGCTCGCGATCTTCTTGACCGGGTCGGGCGAGACGCCCAGCACGACCGCTTGCGCCTGCTCGTAGTCGGAGCGGCGGTCGCGCACGCCACACGCCTGCGTGGTGCAGCCCGGCGTGTCGGCCTTCGGGTAGAAGTACAGAACCACCGACTTGCCCCGCAGGCTCGCGAGCGAGACGGGCTCGCTGCCCTGATCGAGCATCGTGAAAGCGGGAGCCCGATCTCCGGGTTCGGGTGCCATCCTGCTCGTGATCGTACTCGAGCGGGTGGCCTGCTTGCGCAGGCGGGCTACTTGAGCAGGCGGCTGAGCCGCCGGTCCCTCAGCACCTTGCCATCGGTTTGGCAGTGCGGGCAGTAGCACATCACGTAGTCCTCGTAGAACACGGCCTCGAGTCGCTCCGCGCAGCGCGGGCACGGCTCGCCGTTGCGCCGGTGAACAGTCAGCGGCATCGGCATCTTATCCGGGATCGGCAGCAGGATCACCTCCTCGTAGTGCGCGATCGCGCGGCCGAGCACCTCAACGATCGACGCACGCAGTCGCTGCGCCTCCGCATCACTGCAGTCAGCGCCGCGCTTGAACGGCGAGAGCATCGCGTCGTGCAGGATCTCGTCGACCCACGAGCGGCCGATCCCCGCGATCACGTGCTGGTCGCGCAGCAGCGCGTAAAGTGGGCGGGCCACCGACAGCAGCGGGGCCAGAGGCGGCGGCTGGGGCCAGGCGTCGGGTCCGAGCTCGGCGAGTGCCTGCTCGCCCTCCAAGGCCGGCGTGCGGAGCAGCTTGACCCACGCCCGCTGCTTGGTGCCGAACTCGCGCAGGCGCAGCTCGCGCCCATCCTGCAAGCGGACCAGCATCCGCGAGGTGCGGTCGCGCAGCGAAGCGCGCGCCTCGAACAGCTGCAGCCGGCCCGCCGACATCAGGTGGATCAGCAGGGTCAGCTCGCCGTCGAGCTCCACCAGGAACAGCTTCCCGCGGCGGCGCATAGCGCCGATGGCGCGGGCCTCGATCTCGGAGAACGGAGGATCGAACGTCTTCAGCGCGTTCACGCCCGGTGTGATCGCCGACTCGATCACGCTGCCACTAATCGCCGCACCGAGCCGGCGCGCCGTGATCTCGACCTCGGGCAGTTCGGGCATGCAAGGACCGAGATTAAGGGCTCCCGCGGAAATTACTGCCGGTCGCGACGGCGGCCGGACCCTCGGGCGTAATTTCACTGGCTGTTCGCTCGCCTTGAGGATCGCTTTAGCGCCGCTTCTCAGACTCGATGGCATGAGTGATCTCCTGGCAATAATCGATAGCGAAGCGGCGGACGAGACCCTTGTGAACGAAATCGCACGGCGCCATCCGGACCGCGTGACCGTACTGCTGGAGGACGCGCGGAGCGACTGGGGCGACGACGACTCGCCCCGCGGCCGGGCGCTACGCGACCGCCTTGCGGCCCTACTGGCGGCCATCGAGCAGCGGACCGGCGCGGTCGTGGTGGGCCTCGCCGGCAGCCGCGAGCAGCTTCGAGGCTGGCGCTTCGACCGCGTCGTCGGCGGTGGGCGCACGCCCGCGCTGCACCCCGTCTGAGCGAAGCGCCATGTTCGTCAGCCGCCCCGCGGGGCGGCTGACACGCGTGCTACGGGGCAGCTAACCCACAGCCGCCGACGAGGCGGCTCACCCACTTGCCGCCGACGGGGCGGCTCATCCGACGGCCGGCAGGCTGAAGCGCACGCGCGTTCCGGCGGGAGCGTCGGCCAGCCAGATGCGCCCGCCGTGCGCCTCTACGATCGCGCGTGACACCGCCAGTCCGAGCCCGGCGCCGCCGCCGCTGCGCGCCGCTCCGGCGCCGCCACGGAAAAACGCGTCGAACACATGCTCGCGCTCCTCCGGCGCGATCCCCTCGCCATCGTCGGCGACCTCCACCTCGATCCGATCCTCCACCGGCTCGGCGCGCACGACCACACTGCCGTCGGCCGGCGTGTGCCGGATCGCATTCTGGATCAGGTTGAACAGAACCCGCTGGAGCTTCTCTGGATTGGCGCGCGCGGGCGCCAGCGCGCTCGGCACTACGGCGCGCACCGCGACCCCCTTGGCCTCCGCCTGGGCCTTCATCGCTTCGACGGTCTCCCCCACGAGCTCACCGAGCGGCACGCGCTGGATCGTCCAGCCGATGTCGCCAGCCTCCAGCCGCGAGAGCTCGAACAGGTCGTCGATCAGCGCACTAAGCGCATCGATGTGGGTGTTCATACGCAGCAGATAGGCGCGGCGCGTGTCGCTGTCGACGATCTCGTCCTGGACCGCCTCGGCGAGCAGCCGCAGCGACGTGATCGGCGTGCGGAGATCGTGCGAGACGGCAGCCACCAGGTCACGGCGCGCCGCGTCGGACTGATCGCGGGCGGCCTCCTCGGCGGCTAGCCGCTCGATCATCGCGTTCGCCGCCCGCGCGAGCTCGTCGAGCTCGTCGTCGACCGCCGTCTCGATCCGCACATCCCGCTCCCCGCGGCCAACCGCCGTAAGGCCGTCGCTGATCGAGCCGACGTCGCGCAGGATCGAGTCGGCCACGAGCTTCGCTGCGAGCACCGCGAGCGCGCCTGCCGCGAGCACGATCAGCGCCACCAGCACCGCGGCGTGGCCGGAAACGACCATCAGCAAGCCGACCACCACGAGCGCGACCAGCACCGGCGCGACCACGATCGCGATCCCGAGTGCGAGCTGGCGCGACAGCGGCCCCGCGAACGCGCGCACGCGTGCCGCGACCGCAGCCGCGATCCCATCAGGAGCGCGCACGCGAGCTCCGCTCACGGCTGGAAACGGTAACCGACTCCCCATACGGTTTGGATGTGCCGCGGTTGCGCAGGATCGAGCTCGATCTTGGAGCGCAGCCGGCGGATATGCACGGTCACCGTCGAGGTGTCGCTGTAGAACGAGTACTGCCAGACCGCGTCCATCAGTTGATTGCGCGAGAATACCCGGCCCGGGTGGCGCGCGAGGAACCGCAGGACGTCGAACTCCCGCTGGGTGAGTTGCACCTCCTCGCCGCGTACCAGGACCTGCCGGCTGGCGGGCTGAATCGTCATGTCGGACAGTTCGATCGGCAGCTCCTGCGAGGGAGACGTGTCCACGCGACGCAGCACCGCGTCGACCCGAGCGACCAGCTCGGCCGGCGAGAACGGCTTGACAACGTAATCGTCAGCGCCGAGGCGCAAGCCCGTCACGCGATCGGACTCCTCGCCTTTGGCCGTCAGCAGGATCACCGCGATCCGGTCGCGGTCCTGCTCACGCAGCCTGCGCATCACCTCGAGCCCGTCGATGCCTGGAAGCATCAGGTCCAGCACGACCAGGTCAGGCCGTCGCCGTGCAGCCTGCTCGATTGCGGAGATGCCGTCAGTGGCGATGCTCGCGCCGTATCCCGCACGCTCCAGGTAACGGGCCACGACCTCCGCGATCGTCGGCTCGTCATCCACCACCAGAACCGACCCGCGGATGTGTTCGTCCATCGCAGCATTGTCGCAGCAGACTGCGCCGCAAACCTGACAGGAGCAGCAAATTCACCACCTGTTCAGACTCGGCAACGGCTCAGCAGCGCGCCCGCATCGCCGACGAGCTGCTCGCTGCCCTGGTGCGGCGTGCTCGCCGCACCAGGGCCGTACTCGTTATCAGTCGCTACGAGAGCTACGAGAGCTACGAGAGCTACGAGAGCTTGGCGATGTCCGCCAGAGCGGCGGTCTCCACGACCTTCGGGATCGCCACGAAGTCGAGCGTGAAACCGTACGCGCGGCCCGTGGTCACGCAGAACGTGAGCCAGCTCTTCAGCAGCTGGACGGTGCTCGCGGGCGGACTCTGCGGGACGATCGCGTACGTGAACGTCGAGATCGGGTAAGCGATCTTCTGCGACTTCGGCGGGTTGACGATGCTGAGCCCGGCGGCCGGGACGCTGTGCACGGTCGCCGCCGCGTTCTGGATCGAGTTCGGGTTCGGGTACTCGAACCTGCCGGCGGCGTTCTCGACCTTAGCGGTCGTGATCTCGGCGGAGATCAGGTAGGAGCCGCTGATATAGCCGATCGCGCCGGGCGTGGTCTTCACCCTGGACGCCACTCCCGAGTTGCCGGTCGCCGCGGTTCCGGCTGGGAAGCTGATCGTGGTCGCGAAGCCGTATTTGTGAGCCCAGGAGGAGTTCACGGCGGACAGGAAGTTGGTGAAAGCGTACGTGTCACCCGAGCCGCCGGAGCGGAAGATCGGCGAGATCGTGAGGTGGGGGAGATGGACGCCCTTGTTCAGCTTCGCAATCGCGGAGTTGCTCCAGTTGGTGATCAACCCGGCGTAGATGCCGGCGAGCACGTTGCCGCTGAGCTTGAGTCCGGAGCCAATGCCCGGGATGTTGTAGCCGATGCCGGTCGCGCTCAGCGCCCACGGGATCGTCAGGCAGGTTCCGGGAGCCTGGTCGGTGCAGGCGGATGCCTGGGTGCTGGTGAGCGGAGCGTCGGACGCCCCGAAGTCGACGAGCCTGTTTTGGATGTCGGTGATTCCGGAACCGGAGCCGACGGCCGAGTACTGGACGGTGTTGCCTGTCGCGGTCGCGAATGCTCCGGCCCACTCGCTCTCGAGCGGGGCTACCAGTGTGGATCCGGCACCTTTGAGCTGCGCTGCCATGGCGCTTGCGGTTACGCCGGTGGCGCTCGCGCCCAAGGCCACGAAGGCCACGCAGATCAAGCGTTTGCAATGCAAGAGTAAGTTCCTTTCGAACGCAGTGAACGGCGCTCGCCATAGGAGCGCACTCCTAGCATGCTCGCGGTCCAGCCGCCACCGGTTACTAACTTGTAGCCGAGGTTTGGAAAGCTTGTGATCGTCGTAACCGTTACCAAGCTGTGACGAGGATGTGTAGAAGTTGTTACCTCGGTTTGGGCAGCGGATGCAGTGACACCAGAGCCCTCTACGCTGCTCAGCCTGTGCCGTCAATCGCCCGTCCCACTACCGGCGGTTCACCAACCGCGCGGCGCGCACGGGTTCGCGCGCGACTGAACAGGTTCGACCGCAGAGCAAATCGCGCACTGACAGTCGCGTGCGCGATCGGCGCGGGGATCATGTTCCTGGCGATCGCGGAGATCGCCTATCAGTTGATCAACGGCGCGAGCGCGGCGATCAGCCGGTACGGACCGAGCTTCCTGGTGCACGGGCAATGGGTGCCGAACATCCTCGACGGACGGCAGCCCGACCTCAGCGCAGCCTCGTTCATCTACGGCACGCTGGTCACCGGCCTGATCAGCCTCGTGCTGGCGATGCTGATCGGCGTTGCGATCGGACTGTTCCTCAGCATGCTCGCGCCGAGGCGGCTGGCGGCGGTCGTCGGGCCGCTCGTGGAGATGCTGGCGGCGATCCCGAGCGTGATCCTCGGCTTTTGCGGCATCATCCTGATTGCACCGTTCGTGCAGAGCACGCTCGAGCCGTTTCTGCACTCGACGCTGGGCTTCATCCCGCTGTTCGGCCCGCCGCAACCTCAAGGCGACTCGCTGTTTACCGCCAGCCTGGTGCTGACGATCATGGTCGTGCCGATCATCGCCGCGCTGACGCGCGACCTGTTCCTGACAGTGCCGCGGGAACTGACCGAGGGTGCCGAGGCGCTAGGCGCAACTCGCTGGGAGGTGATCCGCGGCGTCGTGCTCCCCACGACGATCAGCGGCGTGATCGCCGCAGGGGTGCTCGGCTTCGGCCGCGCGATCGGCGAAGCGATCGCCGTAGCCCAGGTGGTCGGCGGTATCGTCGGGATCCACGCTTCGCTGTTCCTGCCGGGCGACACGCTCGCCAGCCGGATCGCGACTCAGTTCCCCAGTCCCGACAACGCGCTGCACCTGTCGGCGCTCTACTACCTTGGCGTGATCCTGCTGCTGTTCAGCATCGTGACCAACCTACTGTCGCGGCGGATCGCAGCCGGGTTCCGTCACGGTTCGGCGTGAGGATCATCATTGAGCACGCAGCCCGGTCCTGACTTCAGTCTGAGGTCATCGGGCAACCTCCGGCGTCGCGCGCTGGTCAGCCGCCTGATCGAGGGGGCCGCAACTGCGGCGGCCGTGCTCGCCGTCGCCGTGCTCGGAATCCTTGTCTACTACGTCGCTTCGCAAGGTATCGGAGCGATCAGCTGGACTTTTCTAACAAGCAGCCTGCCGGCCCCGTTCGGGACCGGCAGCGGCATCGGTCCGGCGATCGTCGGCACCGCCGAGATCGTCGCGCTCGCGACGCTGATCGCGCTTCCGGTTGGCATCCTTACGGCCCTTTACCTGTCGGAGTTCGCCCCACCAAAGGTAGCTGGCGTGATCAAGCTCCTCGTCGACATGCTGAACGGCATACCCACAATCGTCAGCGCTGTGTTCGTGTACGGACTGATCGTCGTCGGCAGCGGCGAATCGGGATTTGCGGGCTCGCTCGCGCTCTCGATCGTGATGGTGCCGCTGATCACGCGCGCGAGCCTCGAAGCGCTGATCCGCGTCCCCGGCACGCTGCGCGAAGCGGCTGACGCGCTCGGCGTCAGCCGCTGGCGAACCGTCGTCGGTGTCATAATCCCGGGTGCGATGGGTGGGATCGTGACCGCTTCGATCTTGGCGGCGGCGCGTGCCGCCGGCGAGACGGCGCCGCTGCTGATCTGCGATTCGCTGTTCGGTCCGGGGCTACAACTCAACCCCTTGATCAACGTGCCGAACATCCCGTTCACGATCTGGGCCCTGACCGAGCAGGGTTCGCCAACGGCAACCCAGATGGCCTGGGGCGCAGCCTTCGTGCTGCTGTTCTCAATCCTCGTCGCGAACGTCGGCGCCCGGGCGCTTGTCGCCCGCGCAAATAAGAGGTCCGGCCGTTGACGGCGGGAAGGCGCGCTGCGCAGCTCGATCCGCGCAGCGGTCCGATCCGCCCGCAGGCCAATCCGCGTGTGCGAATCGTGTCCGAGCAGGCCCAGGCGCCGGCGCCCGCGAACGCGCCAACCTCAGCCCGAGCTCCCGAGCGCCAGACGGTGTTCGACATCTGCAACGTCGCGGTCGACTATGGTCCCAAGCGCGCACTCGACGCGATCAACATGCAGGTCCACCGGAACCTTGTGACGGCGCTGATCGGACCGTCGGGGTGTGGTAAGAGCACGCTGCTGCGCAGCCTGAACCGGATGAACGACGCGATCCCTGGCTTCAAGCTGAGCGGCGAGGTGCGCTACCACGGGCACGACCTGTACGACCCGCGCGCCAACCGCGTCGAGGTGCGGCGCCGCATCGGGATGGTCTTCCAGAAACCGAACCCGTTCCCGAAATCGATCTACGACAACGTCGCCTGGGCGGCGCGCAATCTCGGCATGAAGGACAACCTCGACCAGCGGGTCGAGCGCGCGCTGCGCAGCGCGGCGCTGTGGGACGAGGTCAAGGATCGCCTCAAGTCGAGCGCGCTCGGTCTCTCCGGCGGCCAGCAGCAGCGGCTCTGCATCGCACGCGCGATCGCGATCGAACCCGACGTGGTGCTGCTGGACGAGCCGGCGTCGGCGCTGGATCCGATCGCGACCGCCTCGATCGAGGACCTGATCCACGAGCTCAAGAGCCGCTACACGATCGTGATCGTGACGCACAACATGCAGCAAGCGGCGCGTGTCGCAGACCGCACCGCGTTCTTCAGCCTCGGCACCGAGCGGATCGGGACGCTGATCGAGTTCGACGACACCGAGAAGATCTTCCGCGATCCCGCCGACAGCCGCACCCGCGACTACGTCACAGGTCAGTTCGGTTAGCTAGCTTAGCTAAGCTAAGGCGCCATGATCGACGAGCTGTCGACCTGGCGCATAATCGGGTTGCCGCACTGCCAGCAGAAGGCTGCACCGCTCGAGTGCGGGGCTCCGCACTGACCGCAAGCCCCCGCCGTGGCCGTCTGCTCCATCCGCAGGATACGCTCCACCTCGGCGAGCTCGGCGTCGGCGTCCTGCAGCACCGCTGCACGCTTGACGAGGATGTCGACGCGGATTCGATCGCGCGTGGCCATCTCATAGACCAGACCGCCGAGATCCCACTGCAACTCGGCGACGCGCGCCTGCAATTGGTCACGCCGATGTTCGAGGTCGAGCAGATCGTATTGCTGCGCCTTGCTGATCATCCGCCGCCGAACAGACTTGGGGTCTGCTTCCCGTTCTGACATCCGGGCGTCCCGGCGGAGCAGGCCGACCCCACCTGCGAGGTGGGGTTCCCGATGTTGCTGTTGCCAAGCGTCTTGGCGGCCTGTCGGGCCGCGTTCTGCTGCGCCGCGGCCGACGTCGCCTTCGTCGCGGACACTGGTGCCGCCTTCGCGCTCGCCTTGGAGCGCTTGGCGCCCTTCGCGCTGCGTGGGCTGTTCGGAGAGCCGGTTGCGCCAGAGGGCGTCGAGCGCGCCGCGGTTGTAGCGCTCGAAGCGGCGGCGGTGCTGGCCGCACCGCTGGTGGCAGGAGCGCTACCCGGAACCGAAACCACAATCGACTTGCTGGCGCTCGGAGCCGGCGCGTCGCTGCGCCCGATCAGCACACCGACGCCGAGCGCAAGTAGGAGCGTGGCGACGCCGGCGATCAGCGTCGCTCCAGCCGAAGCATTCATTCGATGCGGTCGGCGCCGCGCGCGCTTGGGGGCTTCGCGAGTCGCGGGAGTGGCGGCCGCGGCAGTGAACCGCGGCTTACCGCGGCGCTCGCCGCAATCCACGCAGTAGCGCTGGTCGGGCGCCATCCCTGCACCGCAGCGACTGCAGGTGTCACTCGTCGAGCCGATCAGCGATGCGCTCGTGGACGCACCGTTGCCGGCGCCGAGGCCCGACGGCTGAATGGCGGGGTCAGTTGCCCCTCCCTGCCATGGATGCGTCGTGCTCGACATCGCCTGCTGCTGAGAGTATCGAAGCGATCAAGCTGGCGGGCGTGAATGAGGCGTGATCAGGGGCCGCGCCGGGCGTTGCCGCAGGCGATAATGGATCGGTGTGCGTGGACCGCAGCGATCGAAAGCCATGCCTTCACAAGTGGGTAACAACTCATTCACATGTCAGTAACAAGTGTGTTTACAAACGTGCCCGTTTCAATCGCACGCGCCGCTGAGCCGTGAGCGCGGCTGAGTTGAGCAACGCGGGAGCGCACTCGAGCTCGAGCTGCACGGAGTGCGGTGCCGCGCTGGCGGTCGATCAGCGCTACTGCCTTGATTGCGGAGGGCGCACCTCGCCGTTACCGTCGAACGTGGCGGCGTATATCGATGCGCTCGAGCGCCGCCACCGCCCACCCACGTCTGTGATGGCGCCGAATCCCGTGAGGGCGCAGGACAGCGAGCAAGCGCCGTTCCTGCCGCTCGCCGTGCCCTCCCCGCGAGCCACCGCTGTGGCTGTACTCGGCACGCTCGCGTTCGGGACCCTGCTCGGGTCCGGCGCCACGAGCCTCGCCTCCTCCCCGATCATCCTCGCGCTCGCTGGTCCCGCAGCGCTCGTGGCACGCGCCGTGAGCACGCCGACGGTGACGTCGCCGAGCGCGGGAGGTGGCGGCGGCGCAGTCGGAGGCGGTGGTGGTGGTGGCGGCGGCGGCGGCGGCGCGGGAGCTTCAGTTGCCGACAGCACCAGCGCCGGCGGGGTCACGCCTTCGGGAGGCACGCCGTCGACTGCTGGCACGACGACAGCCACGACCACGGCGACGACTAGCAGCACATCGCAGTGGCCGCCGGTCAAGCACGTGTTTGTGGTGATGCTCGCCGATCAGGGCTACGCCACCAGCTTCTCGACAGCATCCCACGACAAGTACCTCAGCAAGACGCTCGCCGACAAGGGTGAGATCGTCCCGAACTACTATGGCGTCGCGCAGGGGGAGCTGGCCAACGAGATCGCGCTGATCAGCGGCCAGGGTCCGACCGTGCAGACGTCGGCGAACTGCCCGACCTTCTCGGCGATCGAGCCGGCGAAGCTCGGCAGCGACCACCAGGTGCTCGGCGACGGCTGCGTGTACCCGAAGAGGACCGAGACCCTCGCCGGCCAGTTGACGGCCGCGCACGACACATGGAAGGCCTACCTCGAAGCGCTGGGCCCGACCACCGGGAAGGCCCAAGACAGCCGCCGGGCGCGCGGCGGCCTGCTAGCAGCGCGCCTGAGCAGCGCTGAGCGCGGCCACGGTGACAACGGCCACCAGCGCAGCCATGCGGTTTTGGCCGCGAGCTGCCGGCGCCCGGCGCTGGGAGCTGCTGATCAGGAACGAGCCGCCACGCGCACGAGCGACTACGTGACTTGGCGCAATCCGTTCGTCTACTTCCAATCGATCACCAGCCAGAAGTCCTGCCAGACCGACGACGTCGGGATCTCGCGGCTGGCGACCGACCTCGAGTCGGAGACCACGACGCCATCGTTCTCGTACATCGTCCCCGGCCCGTGCGACGACGGCAGCGACACGCCCTGCCGCCCGCACGCACCGGCAGGGACCTCACAGTCCGACAAGTTCCTGAAGACGGTGCTGCCGGAGATCCTCGTCTCGCCCGCTTACAAGGACGACGGGGTGCTGATCATCACATTCGACCAGGCACCGCCGTCGGGCCCCAACGCCGACGATAGCTCCTGCTGCAGCAACCCGACCTATCCGAACCTGCCGGCGACCACCACGACCACCACGCCGACGACGACCACCCCCACCTCGACGGACACCACCCCGACAACAACGACGACCACCCCCACCTCGACGGACACCACCCCGACAACAACGACGACCACCCCCACCTCGACGGACACCACCC
>JBKQKK010000400.1:0-21210 GCA_052147535.1 Solirubrobacteraceae bacterium
CATGGACGGCGATCGTGTGCCCCACCATCTCTGGGAAGATCGTCGAGTTGCGTGACCACTTCTTCAGCATGCGCTTCTCGCCCGAGGAGATCAATGCCTCGACACGCGTCATCAGACGCTCGTCTACGTACGGGCCCTTCTTGCTGGAACGACTCAACGCTTCTTACCCCTTCTCCGACCGCGCACGATGTACTGGTCGGATTGCTTGCCCTTCTTGCGCGTGCGAAACCCGAGCGTCGGCACGCCCCATGGCGTAACCGGGTGACGGCCTGCGGTCGTCGAGCCCTCGCCGCCGCCGTGCGGGTGGTCGACCGGATTCATCGCGGTGCCGCGCGTCTGCGGGCGAACGCCCATGTGACGCTTGCGTCCCGCCTTGCCGATCTTGACGTTCTGGTGGTCGGAATTGCCGATCGTGCCGATCGTGGCGCGGCACTCGCCTCGCACCATCCGCATCTCGCCTGACGGTAGACGCAGCGTGACGTAATCGCCGTCCTTTGCGAGCAACTGGATCCCTGTCCCGGCGGCGCGGCCAAGCTGGCCGCCGCGCCCGGGGGTGAGCTCCACGTTGTGAACGACGGTGCCGGGCGGCATGTTCAGGAGAGGCAGGGCGTTGCCGACGCGGATGTCCGCGCTCGGGCCCGACTCGACGGTGGCGCCGACTTTCAGCCGCCCGGGGGCGAGGATGTAGCGCTTCTCGCCGTCGGCGTAGTGCAGCAGCGCGATGTACGCGGAGCGGTTCGGGTCGTACTCGATGTGCGCCACGCGCGCCGGGACGCCGTCCTTGCGGCGCTTGAAGTCGATCTTTCGGTACAGACGCTTGGCGCCGCCGCCGCGGTGGCGCGAGGTCTTGCGGCCGTAGGCGTTGCGACCTCCGGACTTCGTGAGCCCTTCGACCAGCGACTTCTCGGGCTCGGACCGCGTGATCTCCGCGAAATCGGGGTAGGTGACGAATCGGCGCCCGGGGGAGGTCGGCTTCGGCTTGCGGATCGGCATCAGATGTCCCTCCGCTGAGCGCTCATTCGGTGATCTCCAAGCCGCTGAAGATCGGGATCACATCGCCCTCGCGCACCTGCACGATCGCCTTCTTCCAATGCCGTGTGCGCCCGGCGGTCTGGCCGCGACGCTTGGGCTTGCTCTTGACAATGGCGGTCCGCACGCTGCGTACCTTGACGGGGAACAACTGCTCGACCGCCTGGCGGATCTGCGTCTTGTGCGCGCGGTCGTGTACCCGAAAAGTGTATTTCCCGGCTTCGGCGAGCACACTCGACTTCTCCGAGATGACCGGCCGGATGATTACCTGACTCGGCTCCATTACGCATCGGCCTCCGGCTCGCTTGGCTGCTCAGGCTGGTCCTCGGTCACGGGCTCGCTCGTGTCGGCGACACCGCGTCGCAGGCCGCCAACCGCCCGCGCGACGAGCTCCGGCAACGCCTCCGCGGAGACCAGCAGCGATGCAGCGCGGACCAGGTCGGCGACGCCGGCATCCGCGACCGGCATCGCGGCGACGCGAGCGAGGTTGCGGAACGACTTTCCGGCGTGCTCCTCGGCTTCGGTGAGCAGCACCAGCGTCCAGCCCTCGGCCTCCCAGTCGGACAGCAGCCGGGCTGCGCGCTTGGTCGCCGGCGCGTCGAACTGCGCGGCGTCGAACACCGCCAGCGAGCCACGCTCAGCGTGCATCGACAGGGCGCTGCGCAACGCCGCGCCGCGCGCTTTGCGGTTGACCTTGAAGGTGAAGCTGCGGGGCGTCGGGCCGAACACGGTCCCGCCTCCCGTCCACACCGGCGAGCGCGAGGAACCGGCACGGGCACGGCCGGTCCCCTTCTGGCGCCACGGCTTGGCGCCACCGCCGGAGACCTCGCCGCGTGTCTTGGTCGAAGCGGTGCCGCGCCGGCGGGCAGCTTGCTCAGCACGCACGGCCTCGTGCACGAGCGGCATGTTGAAGCGCGCCTCGAACGCCCGCGGCTCGAGCGTGACGCTGCCGCCGCCGAGCACCGTCGCTGTCCTAGGCATCGGTTCTCACCTCCACTACTGCGCCGCGCGGTCCCGGCACGGCTCCGCGGACCAGCAGCACGTTGTCCTTGGCGAGCACGTCGACCACTGTCGCGCCCTTCTGGGTGACGCGCACGCCGCCCATCTGGCCGGGTCCGCGCATGCCCTTGAACACGCGCGAGGGCGTCGCCGAAGCGCCGATCGATCCTGGTGCGCGGACGTTGTGCGAACCGTGCGATTTGGGGCCGCTGGCGAAGTTGTGTCGCTTGATCGTCCCCTGGAAGCCCTTGCCCTTGGAGGTACCGGAGATCTTCAGCTTGTCCCCGGCCGAGAACGCCTCGACGGTGACCGTGCCGCCGACCTGCAGATCGCCGGCCTCGTCACGGAACTCAGCGAGGTGACGGTGCGCGGAGGCGTCGGCCTTCTTGAGATGGCCGAGCTCGGCCTTGCTCAGCACCTTCTCCTTGCAGGCACCGAACGCGAGCTGGACGGCGCTGTAGCCGTCGCGGTCGTGGCGACGGATCGCCGTCACCGGACACGGTCCAGCTTCGAGCACGGTCACTCGCTCGACGCGACCGTCGCTGAGGAACAGCTGGGTCATCCCTAGTTTTCTGGCGAGGATTGCGGCCATGGCGTTACGAGGCGAGCCGGATCTCGATGTCCACGCCGGCTGGGAGGTGGTCGAGTCGCTGGAGCGAATCGACCGTCTTGGGCGTCGGCTGGTGGATGTCGATCAGGCGCTTGTGCGTGCGGATCTCGAAGTGCTCGCGCGAGTCCTTGTCCTTGAACGGCGAGCGGATCACGCAGTAGACGTTCTTTTCAGTGGGCAGCGGTACGGGACCGGAGACGCGCGCGCCGGTGCGCGTCGCCGTCTCGACGATCTCCTTCGCTGCCGTTTCGATCGCCGTGTGGTCGTAGGACTTCAGGCGGATCCGAATCTTGTTCTGGGCGATGGTTGCCACTGGTTCTTCTCTGGCCTCTTGCCGGCCGTTAGCGCTTCGCTGTCTTTCTGTTTCAGTGTGCACGGCGAGCCCGGGACTGCTTGGGCCCCCCTCTGTGCGTCGTATCTGGACTTCCGGTACTGCTGGTCTTCCGGTACTGCATCGGCGGGCCCCGCGGGGCCCGCCGATGTTCACTTCGCTACTTGACGATCTCCGCGACGACCCCTGAGCCGACCGTGCGGCCGCCCTCGCGGATCGCGAACCGCAGACCCTGGTCCATGGCGATCGGCTGGATCAGCTCGATCTCCATCTGGACGTTGTCGCCGGGCATGACCATCTCCGTGCCCTCGGGCAGGTTGGCGACGCCGGTGACATCGGTCGTACGGAAGTAGAACTGAGGCCGATAGCCGGTGAAGAACGGCGTGTGACGGCCGCCCTCCTCCTTCTTGAGGATGTAGACCTCGGACTTGAACTTGGTGTGCGGCGTGATCGAGCCGGGCTTGCACAGCACCTGGCCGCGTTCGATCTCGTCGCGCTTGGTGCCGCGCAGCAGACAGCCGGCGTTGTCGCCCGCCTGCCCCTGGTCGAGGTTCTTCTTGAACATCTCGACGCCGGTCACGACCGTCGAGTGCGTCGGGCGGATGCCCACGATCTCGATCGTCTCGCCGACCTTGATGACGCCCCGCTCGATCCGGCCGGTGGCGACCGTGCCGCGCCCGGTGATCGAGAAAACGTCCTCGACCGGCATCAGGAACGGCTTGTCGAGGTCGCGTACGGGCTCCGGGATGTACTCGTCGAGCTGATCGGCGAGCTCGAGGATCGCCTTCTCGGCGTCCTTGTCACCCTCCAGCGCCTTTAGCGCCGAACCGGTCACAAACGGGATGTCGTCTCCGGGGAAGTCGTACTCGGACAGCAGGTCACGGATCTCCATCTCGACGAGCTCGAGCAACTCGGGGTCGTCGACCATGTCGGCCTTGTTCAGAAACACAACGATGTACGGCACGCCGACCTGGCGGGCGAGCAGAATGTGCTCGCGCGTCTGCGGCATCGCGCCGTCAGCCGCGGAGACGACAAGGATCGCGCCGTCCATCTGGGCCGCACCGGTGATCATGTTCTTCACGTAGTCGGCGTGCCCGGGGCAGTCGACGTGCGCGTAGTGACGGTTCGCAGTCTGGTACTCGACGTGTGAGGTCGCGATCGTGATCCCGCGCGCCTTTTCCTCCGGCGCGTTGTCGATCGAATCGAATGACCGGATCTCTGTGCCCCCGAAGTGGTCGTGAAGCACCTTGGTGATGGCGGCCGTCAGCGTCGTCTTGCCATGGTCGATGTGACCGATGGTGCCGACGTTCACATGGGGCTTATCGCGCTCGAACTTGGCCTTCGCCACTTTGGGGTCGCTCCTTCTTTGCTCAGTGATTGTGCTCGTCCCGCGGACGAACCTCAAAAATCTATCGGACTTCCATCCGATCGTGCTGCTATGTGCCTACCTGCCCTGGTCGCCGACGACCTTCTCGGCGATGTTGGGCGGCACTTCGTCGTAGCGCTCGAACTGCATCGTGTAGGTCGCCCGACCCTGCGTATTGGAGCGTACATCGGTCGCGTAACCAAACATCTCGGCAAGCGGCACGTGCGCCGTGACGACCTGCGCGTTGCCGCGCTGCTCCATCCCGTTCACCTGCCCCCGCCGGCGGTTCAGATCGCCGATCACGTCGCCCATGAACTCCTCGGGCGTTACGACCTCGACCGCGAAGATCGGCTCCAGCAGCACTGGCTTGGCACGCCGCGCCGCCTCCTTCAGCGCGAGCGAGCCCGCGATCTTGAACGCGATCTCCGACGAGTCCGTGTCGTGGTACTTGCCGTCGGTCAGCGTCACACGGACGTCCACCATCGGATAGCCGGCCCGCGGGCCGTTCTCCAGCGCTTCCTCGACACCCTTCTCGACCGCCGGGATGAACTCGGTCGGGATCGAGCCGCCCTTGACCTTGTTGACGAAGTCGAAGCCCTCCCCGGGCGCCGGCTCGACGTTGATGTACACGATGCCGTACTGGCCGGAGCCACCGGTCTGGCGTACGAAGCGTCCCTCGACCTTCTGCGCGGTGCCGCGGATCGTCTCCCGGTAGGAAACCTGCGGCCGGCCGACGTTGGCGTCGACCTTGTACTCCCTGAGCATCCGGTCGACCAGCACCTCGAGGTGCAGCTCGCCCATGCCGGAGATCTCGGTCTGACCGGTCTCCTCGTTGGTGCGCACCTGAAAGGTCGGGTCCTCCTCGGCGAGTCGCGCGAGCGCCGTCGACATCCGCTCCTGGTCGATCTTCGTCTTCGGCTCGATCGCGACCTTGATCACCGGCTCGGGGAACTCGATCGTCTCGAGCTTGATCGGCTTGTCCGGCGCCGCCAGCGTGTCGCCGGTGACGACCTGCTTGATCCCGACGGCGGCGGCGATGTCGCCAGCGTGCACCTCGGAGACCTCCTCGCGCTCGTTGGCGTGCATCATCAGGATGCGGCCGATGCGCTCGGTCTTGCCGGTGCTGACGTTCAACACGCGCGATCCCGCGGCGAGCGTGCCGGAGTAGACGCGGAAGTATGTGAGCTTGCCGACGTACGGGTCGGCCATGATCTTGAACGCGAGCGCCGCGAACGGCTCATCGTCGGACGCCTGGCGGTACGCGTCGCGGCCGCCGTTCTCGGCGGACTTGTCGGGCTCGATCCCGTGCACCGGCGGCACTTCGAGCGGGCTCGGCAGGTAGTCGATGACGGCATCGAGCAACGGCTGAACGCCCTTGTTCTTAAAGCTCGAGCCGCACAGCACCGGCGTCAGCTCGTTCGCCAGCGTCGCCGCGCGGATCGCCTGCTTGAGGCGCTGGGGCGAGACCTCCTGGTCCTCCAGGATCATCTCGATCAGCCCGTCGTCGAACTGCGAGACGTCCTCGAGGAGCTGCTCGCGGGCGGCCGCGGCAGCGTCGGCGAACTCGGCCGGAATCTCGACGACCTCCTGATCCTTGCCGAGTTCGTCCTTGTAGAAGATCGCATGGTTCCCGACCAGGTCGATGATCCCGCGGAACTCGTGCTCGGCCCCGATCGGCAGCTGCAGCGGCACCGGATGCGCGCCGAGCCGGTCGATCATGGTCCTCACGCCGCGGTCGAAATCGGCGCCGATCCGGTCCATCTTGTTGATGTAGGCGATCCGCGGAACGTGGTACTTGTCGGCCTGGCGCCAGACGGTCTCGGACTGGGGCTCGACCCCGGCGACCGAGTCGAACAGCGCGATCGCGCCGTCCAGCACCCGCAGCGAGCGTTCGACCTCGACGGTGAAGTCGACGTGGCCGGGCGTGTCAATGATGTTGATCCGCGTGTCCTTCCACTCGCAGGTGGTGGCGGCGGAGGTGATCGTGATGCCACGCTCCTGCTCCTGCTCCATCCAGTCCATCACGGCGGCGCCCTCGTGGACCTCGCCCATCTTGTAGGTCCGCCCGGTGTAGTAGAGGATGCGCTCGGTCGTCGTCGTCTTGCCGGCGTCGATGTGCGCCATGATCCCGATATTCCGGGTGTTCTGGAGGCTGAAGGTGCGGGGCATTTCTGAGGTCGTGTCTGGTCGGGTGCGGCTGGGTAGATTTCACGGATAGCGCTGCAGGCACGAAAAAGGGCCCAGCTGGGCCCGTGTCACGACGTGCAAGTCGGCGCGGGCTCCGTTCTAGTGGCTCAGCTTCTCCATGGCGCGAAATCCCCCCGCCCCGGCGATGCCCACGCAAGTAGGCGCCGCACAGGGCGGAACGAAGGTCGAATATAGCAAGTCGCCTCCGATCAGGCCAGTCGCGTGCGCCCGGAAAAGATTTGGTGCGGAACGGCGCAAAAGCACAGCGGTGTGGGTAGCGTATGTGCAGCGAGGGTTGTCTGCCGCAGCCCCCGGTCCCGTGTGGTGGGCAGCCCTCGCAACGTAGGTGTGGTGGGCAGTCCTCGCAACGCAGCACGAGATCGCCGGCAACCCCGGGCGCTGACACGAGAAGGCCCGACTAGAAGGCCTGCGGACCCGGGCGGCACGCCGGCCCCGACCCGGGCCGCACGCCGGCTACCAGCGGTAGTGCGCGAACGCCTTGTTGGCCTGCGCCATGCGGTAGATGTCGTCCTTGCGCTTGAAGGCGTTGCCTTGCTGCTGGGTGGCGTCGAGCAGCTCGTGCGCGAGGCGCTGGGCCATCGTCTTCTCGCGCCGCGCCCGGGCATACGTGACAAGCCAGCGCACCGCGAGCGTACGGGCGCGCCGTGGCGGCACCTCAACGGGAACCTGGTAGGTGGCGCCACCGACGCGGCGGGAGCGAACTTCCAGCATCGGGGTCAGCGCCTTGATGCCGTTCTCGAGCACTTCGATCGGGTTCTTGTCGGATCGCTCGCCGAGGATCGCGAGCGCGTCGTAGACGATCGTCTCGGCGGTCGACTTCTTACCGTCCAGCATCACCTTGTTGATGACCTGCTGGACGAGGCGGTTACGGTGTACGGGATCCGGGTCGATCGGCCTGATCTGGGCGGCTGCGCGGCGAGGCATCCGCTACTTTGCCTTCACGCCATACTGCGAGCGAGCCTTCTTGCGGTCCGAGACGCCGGCGGCGTCAAGCGTCCCGCGGATCACCTTGTAGCGGAAGCCCGGAAGATCCTTGACACGACCGCCGCGCACGAGCACGACCGAGTGCTCCTGCAGGTTGTGGCCCTCGCCGGGAATGTAGGCGCCGACCTCCATGCCGTTCGTGAGCCGGACGCGGGCAACCTTGCGCAGCGCCGAGTTCGGCTTCTTCGGCGTCGTGGTATAGACGCGGGTGCAAACGCCGCGACGCTGTGGCGCGGCGACCTTGCGCTTGCGGCCCTTGCCGGACTTGAGGCCCGGCGTGGCAAGCTTCTTCTTTGGTGTCTCACGACCCTTGCGGATCAGCTGGCTGGTGGTCGGCATGAAGTCCGGAGCGTAGCAGGGGCGCTAGCCGAGGACCTCGTCGACGGGGACGTAGGCCACGCCCACAGCCTCGGCGACCGGCTCGTAGGTGACCTGGCCGCCGGCCACGTTGACGCCCAGCTTGAGGCTCGCGTCGGCGTCGCAGGCCTGCACGGCGCCGTGCTGGGCGAGTGCCAGCACGTACGGCAGGGTCGCGTTGGTGAGCGCGTAGGTGGAGGTGACCGGAACCGCTCCCGGCATGTTCGCGACGCAGTAGTGCGTGATCCCGTCGACCTCGTAGGTGGGATCGGAATGTGTGGTCGGCTTGGAGGTTTCGAAGCAGCCGCCCTGGTCGATCGAGACGTCGACCAGCACCGCGTGGCGCTTCATGCTCGGCAGCTGCGCACGCGTGACGACGTGCGGGGCCTTGGCACCCGGCACGAGCACGGCTCCGATCACGAGGTCCATCATCGGCAGGTGCTCCTCGATCGACAGGGTCGAGGCGAAGATCGTGTCGGCACGACCGCCGAGCAGGCGATCGAGCCCGCGCATCCGGTCGATGCTGCGGTCGAACACGTACACGGTCGCCTCCATGCCGATCGCGATCAGGGCGGCGTTGATTCCGACCACGCCGCCGCCGATGATCATCACGCTGGCGGCAGCAACGCCGGGCAC
Organism: Solirubrobacteraceae bacterium; assembly: GCA_052147535.1. Taxonomy (GTDB): domain Bacteria; phylum Actinomycetota; class Thermoleophilia; order Solirubrobacterales; family Solirubrobacteraceae; genus Palsa-465. Next base: position 8,521 of record JBKQKK010000400.1, read on the forward strand.
GCCGCCGAGCAGGATGCCGCGGCCGCCGAGCGGCTTCTCGAGCATGAACGCCCCTGCCTGGGTGGCGATCTTACCGGCCACCTCGGACATCGGCGCCAGCAGCGGCAGCTTGCGATCGACCTCGACGGTCTCATACGCGATGCAGGTGGCGCCGCAGTTCATCAGCCCGAGCGTCAGCTCGCGATCGGCCGCGAGGTGCAGATAGGTGAACAGGGTGTGCCGCGGCGCCAGCAGCTCGACCTCGGGCGGCTGCGGCTCCTTGACCTTGACGATCAGCTCGGCCTCGCCGAAGACCGCCTGCGCGTCCGGCACGATCGTCGCGCCCTGGTCGGCGTAGCGCATGTCCTCGATCGCCGAGCCAACGCCCGCGCCCTTCTGCACGTAGACCTCATGACCGGCGTCTACGAGCTCGCGCACGCCGGCCGGAGTGAGTGCGACCCGGTACTCGTCGACCTTGATTTCGCTCGGAACGCCTACCTTCATGCGACCAACTCCCTAGCTCGTAGTGCCAACCAGAATTCGATCCGGTCGCGCGCGCTGGAGAGGTCACGCCCCGTCAGCTCCTCAACCCGCCGGATCCTGTAACGCAACGTGTGGCGATGGCAGTAGAGGCGGCGCGCCGCCCGCTCCCACTGGCCGTTCTCCTCGATGAAAGCCTCGAGCGAGCGCATCAGCTCGCCACCGTAATGCCCTTCGCAGCACTCGATCGGTCCCAGGACCGAGTCGCAGAAGAGCTTCAGCGCCTCGTCGTCCTGCAGCGAGAGCAGCAGCTGGAAGGAGCCGAGGTCCTTGTAGGTCGCCACGTGGGCGCCGGTCGTGGCGGCCCGCGGGCCGCCACGCGCGTGGACGGCGCTGCCGTTGGCGCCGCTACCGACGCGTGGCACGGCGCCGTTGCCGACCCCGAGCGCGACCGCTTCGAGCGTACAGCGCGCCTCGTGGTAGGTGCGTCGCGCGTCGCCGCCGTCGACGGCGCGCCCGACGCCGATCGTGACCTCGCGGCCGAGTTCGGCGGCGAGCCCACCCGCCACGCGCTCGGCGAGCGTGAACAGGTCATCGTCGTCGGACCCGGCCACCAGCGCACACGCGAGCCCACCCGCCGAGGCGACCAGCGAGACCGTGCCCTCGGCGCGCAGCGCGCCGGCCAGGGCGCTCTCGAGCAACGCCGGCGAGCCGCCCCCGCCGTCGGCGTGCGCGGTGACGATCGCCGCGACCCGCGCGGACAGCCCGAAGCCGTCGAGGCGCCGCCGCAGCTCGGCGCCGTGCAGCTGGTCGCTGACGATCGCGCTGATCACGTCACCCGCGAGGCGACGCTCGGTGTCGCCGGCGACGCGTGCTCGCAGCAGCTCGAGCGCGATGATCGTGACTGACTGGCGCAGCGCCAGACGGTCGAAGTCCGACAGCGGCCCGGCATCCTTGATCGCAACCAGCCAGGCCTGCGGCGGGCTCGAGGCGCCGGCTGCGCCCGCCGCCACGCCGTCGGTGGCGACGGGAAGCGCGAGGCTGCGGCTGGGATCCTCGGTTGCGGGCATGAACTGGCGCCCGACGCGGCGCCGACCGCGATCGCGGATCTCGGTCGCGAGCGAGCCGAGCAGGTCGGCATCGATCGGGCGCCGGAAAGCGTGCTGCACGAGCAGCTCGCCGCGCGCATCGAACACGAGCACGGCGCCGCCGACGAGCGTCGCAAGCGTCCCCGCGAGCGCGTCCAGCCCGCGTTCGGAGAGCACGATCCGCTCGAGGCGCTCCTGTGCGGCCAGCGCTCGGCGCAGCACCGCGTACTGCTCGTTGACCAGCTGCGTGAAGGCCGCTTCGGTGATCGCGATGAACGGCAGCTCGTAGGGAACCTCGAACAGCGGGAAATCGCGCTCGGCGGCAGCTTGGATCAGCGCCGCTGGAACCGCGTCGAAGCCGAAGCCGATTCCGAAGCCGAGGCCCGCCAGCCGCTTGTCGAGAAGCCGCGCGATGAACTCGCACTGCTGGGCTTCGGTTTCGAGCTGCATGCCGGTGGTGAGCAGGACCTCGCCTCCGGACAGCCAAGGCGTGGGGTCGCGCAGCTCGGACATGTGCACCCAGCGAACCGGGAGGTCGAGCCCGTCCGCTCCCGCCAGCAGCCGGACGTCGAGATCGGCGATCAGCTCCCGGACGCTCAGCACCGTCGGCGCGGGCCTCGCCGGTCAGCCCTCAGTCCCCAGCGGCCGGCCACGTCAGCTGCCGTGGACCTGCATCCGTGCACCGGCCTCCGTCAGAACCGGACGCAGGACCGCTTCGATCTCGGCGAACTGCTGCGGACCGGCGATCAGCGGCGGCGCCAGGATCACGACCGGGTCGCCGCGGTCGTCGGCGCGGCAGATCAGGCCACGTTCGTACAGCTCGCCCGACATGTAGCCGCGCAGCAACGTCTCGCACTCGTGATCGTCGAAGGACTCCTTGGTGTCCTTGTCCTTGACGAGCTCGATCGCTTGGAAGTAGCCGGCGCCGCGGACGTCGCCGACGATCGGGAGGTCCTGCAGCGACTCGAGCATCGCCCGGAACGGCTGCTCGTTGGCGCGCACGTGCTCGAGCACGCGCTCCTGCTCGATCGCGTCGAGCGTGGCGAGCGCCACCGCCGCGCAGACCGGGTGCCCGCCGAACGTGAAGCCGTGCGTGAAGCTGTTGGTGCCGTCGTGGAACGGCTCGGAGACGCGGTCTGAGACGATCACCGCGCCGAGCGGCGCGTAGGCGCTCGTCAGACCCTTGGCGGTGGTGATGATGTCAGGGATGTAGCCGTAGCGCTGAGCACCGAACCACTCGCCCAGGCGGCCCCAGGCGCAGATCACCTCGTCGGAGATCATTAGCACGTCGTGCTCGTCGCAGATCTCGCGCACGCGCTGGAAGTAGCCGTCGGGCGGGGTGAAGCAGCCGCCCGCGTTCTGCACCGGCTCGAGGATCACGGCCGCGACCGTGTCGGGCCCCTCGAGCTCGATCCGCCGCGCGATCGCCTCCGCCAGGTCGTCGGTGCTCCAGCCGGTCGGCAGTCGGTAGGTGTTCGTGTTCACGACGTGGCAGCCGCCGGGCAGCAGCGGCTCGAACGGTGCCTTCAGCTCGGGGATCCCGGTCGCCGACAGCGCGCCGAAGCTGGTGCCGTGATAGGCGACCTCGCGCGCGATCAGCTTGTACTTACCGGGGTTGCCGCGCAGCCTGTGGTACTGGCGCGCGAGCTTCAGCGCGGACTCGACCGCCTCACTGCCGCCGCTGGTGAAGAACACGCGGTTGAGGTCGCCGGGCGCGAGCGACGCGATCCGGGCAGCGAGCTCGATCGCGCGCGGGTGCGCGTAGGACCAGTTGGTGAAGAACCCGAGCTCCTTGGCCTGGTCGGCGCCGGCCTGCGCGAGATCGGCGCGGCCGTGGCCGAGGTTGACGCAGAACAGCGCGCTGAGCCCGTCGAGGTAGCGCTTTCCGTGGTCGTCATAGACGTAGCAGCCCTCTCCCCGCACGATGATCGGGATCTCGTGGTGCTCGTAGGACCCCATCCGCGTGAAATGCATCCACAGGTGCTCACGCGCCTGTTGCTGCAGGGTCTTCGTGTCGACGCGGGTCGATGTTTCGGTGGTCGCCATTCTTCTCCCTCGGTGGCTCTGCCGGTTTGTACAAACATAGCTCCGCGTCGGTGGGTTGTAAAATGGCCTATTAGGCGTTAGCTGGTGGCATCCATTGTACGTTTCGTACAATGGAGGAGAAAGATCGGCCCGACGTAATGGTCTAGTAGGCCTAATGGTCTAGGCCGCTCGGAGATGACCGCCGGAGCCGGCCAGCGAGCTAGGCGGGAACAGCGAGTGACGAGCGGGCGGCGCGCACCGGCGCCGGGGTGACCCAGGCGGCACCGATCACCAGCACGAACGCCAGGCACTGCAGCGCGATCGCGAGCGGATGCGCGGGCATCGGGTCGCCGAACACGACGATCCCGCCGACGATCCCTGAGACGTTGGCGGCAGCGCTCGTGATCGCGATCACGGGTACCGCTTCGCCATCCTGCAGCGCCTTCGCCGACGCATAGAACGAGACCGCCGAGGCGCCCAGCGCGATCGGCAGCCAGGGCGAGAGCACAGCGAGGAGTCCGTGCGCGCCGACCGCACCGGTGATCGCCTTGATCGCGACGTCGGAGACGCCGAACAGGAGACCGGCGGCGGCGCCGAGCAGCACCCCGTTGTAGTGGCGGCCCGCGCCGGATCGCGGAGCGACGATCAGCAGCGCACCCGCGATGATCATCCCGGCCTGGAACACGATCATGCCCGCAAGCGCGTAGCGCGAGTGGGCCCCGTGCACGGCCGGCAGACAGACCCCCAGCAGGATCAGGCCGGCGGCGGTCATCGTGATGCCGACCCACTGGCGGCGCCCGACGCGCAGCCCGAGCACTCGCTCGGCCATGATCGCCAGTAGCACGACGCCGCCCGCGAGCACCGCCTGCACGAGCGACAGCGGCGCCAGCGCCATCGCTGCGAGATGGAAGCCCCAGGCGCCGGCGGCGATCAGCATCCCGATCAGGAACAGCCTGGACGCGTACAGCTCCCGCGCGGTGCGCAGCGGGTGACGCGCGTCGACGGCCGGCGCGGCCCGCACGCCCCGATGCCGGTAGAGGAAGCTGAGGTTGCTCAGGAAAGCGCAGATGAGCGCGAGCAGTATGCCGAGGGAAGCTGTCATGGAGGCGGTGCTGCCAGTCCGGCGGGCAGCGGATGGTCCGCCGGCCGCTCAGACGATTCACAGATCTTCTCGGCGCCCGCCTGAAATCACTTGAGGGCGCCGGACGGATCGGCAGCCGATGCGCGACCTGCTTGTTGGACCATAGCGCGACTTGCTTGTTTGACGATACATTGACATGCGGTTCATCGTCTGCTGAAATCGTGTGTTCGCAGAGTCGCGCTCATCTGACGAGCTTGGCGATGCCCGAATCCGGGGGATGTCATGTCAAGGGATTACCAGTTCAGTCGCGGCGGGTCTGCGGCTCCGCGCAGGGTAAGGTCGGTACTGCTCCTGCTGCTGCTCGCCGGCCTGCTGGGAGCCGCCGGGCCGGGCGCCGCGAGCGGCGCCGGTCTGGACTGGAGCACGCCGGTTCAGATCGACTCCTCGAGCAGCAGCCCCGTGAATGCGATCTCGTGCGCATCGACGACTCTGTGCGTCGGCGTCGACCAGGACGGCGACCTCGTCACCTCGACCGACCCGACGGGCGGCGCCGGCACCTGGACGGTCAGCGAGATCGATGGGAACGACAGCGACGGCGGCTTCGACGATTCGACACCCTTGAAGGCGGTGTCATGCCCGTCGGCGAGCCTGTGCGTCGCGGTCGACGCGAACGGCAACGCTTTGGTGAGCACCAACCCCGGCGACCCGGCGAGCCGCTGGACTGCGACGAGCCTGGGCTCCGACGGACTCAACGGCGTCTCGTGCCCGTCGAGCAGCTTGTGCGTTGCCGTCGGCAACGAAGGCTACGTGTACAGCTCGACCAACCCCTCCGGTGGGCCATGGACGTCCTCGGACATCGATGGCGACACCGGCGTCGATGCCGTAGCCTGCCCGTCGGTCCTGCTCTGCGTCGCAGTCGACAGCTCCGGGAGCGTGTTCAGCTCGACCAACCCGGCCGGCGGCGCATGGACATCCTCGGACATCGACGGCGACACTTCGATCGATGCGATCGCCTGCCCGTCGAGCAGCCTCTGCATGGCCACCGACAGCGACGGGAATGCGCTTGTGACGGGCAGTCCCGCGACGCCCCAGACGCCGTGGCACATCAAACAGATCGACCAGGGAAACGCGCTCTCCGGCGGGTCGGGCACCGCGCTGACGGGCGTGTCGTGCCCCTCGAGCAGCCTGTGCGTCGCTGCCGACAGCGCCGGCAACGTGCTGTCCTCGACCAATCCCGCGCAGGACGCCTGGTCCTCGCCATTGTTACTCGGCGACAACCTGCAGCTGGAAGCCATCTCGTGCCCATCGACGCAGCTCTGCGTCACCACTGACAGCGCTCCGGACGGCGGCTCGGGCGGCGTTGCCGTCTCCACCGACCCGACCAGTGCCCAGGCCCAGGGCTGGTCGGTCAGCGCGCTGAACGGTGGCAGCGGTGCAAGGCTCGATGGCGTCAGCTGCCCGTCGGGCGGGCTCTGCTTCGCCGTCGATACCGCCGGCAACGTGGTCAGCTCGACGAACCCCGGGGCCGGGCCCACGGCATGGACGACCGCCGCTGTCGACGGCAGCGTCGATAGCCACGGCAACCACGCGGCACTGGACGCGATCTCGTGCCCCTCGAGTAGCCTGTGCGTTGCCGTCGACAGTGCCGGCAACGTTTACACGTCGACCACCCCTACGGCTGCCGCGACCGCGTGGAGCGGCTCGAGCATCGATGCCGGCAACGTTCTGAACTCGGTTTCGTGCCCCTCCACGACGGCCTGCGTTGCCGTCGACAGCGCCGGCAACGTGCTCAGCTCCAGCAACCCGACGGGCGGCGCGCAGGCGTGGAGCGCGCCGCTGAGCATCGCTGGGGACCACTCCGTGACCGGCGTCTCATGCCCTGACCTCACGCTCTGCGTCGCGGTCGACGCTGCCGGCAACGCGACCGTGGCAACTAACGCGTTCACCGCCGATCCCAGTTGGGTGGCGACGCACATCGAGCCGAGCTCGAGCGCCTCCCTGGACGCGGTCGCGTGCGCGAGCACAATCTGCGTCGCAGTCGACAACCAGGGTGCCGTTGTGGTCTCGACCAACCCCGTCGACGGCAGCTGGGCGTTGCCGGCACAAGTCGACGCGGCCGGCGGAAATGGCTCGGAGTCTCTGCTCGGGGTCGCGTGTGCATCGAGCTCCCTGTGCGCCGCGGGTGGCGACGGCGGCAGCGTTGTCAGCTCGACCAACGCGGTGGGAGGTGCTGCGGCCTGGAGTCTTGGTACCGTCGCGGGCTGGCCGCTGAGTGGCTTCTCGTGCCCCAGCACCACACTCTGCGTGGCCGTCGACGAGTGGGGTGGCGTACTGCTCGGCACACCACCACCACCGCCACCGCCGCCACCGCCGCCACCACCGCCGCCGCCGCCACCACCACCCGTGGGTCTGGGTAGCACCGGTGCGATCACGGCAACGCGGGGCGCCGCCAACGTGACGATCTCGTGCGCCGGCGCGGCGGGCGCGACATGCGCGGTGTCCGTGACGATCACCGTCCGCGAGACGCTGCGGGGAGGACGAGTCGTGGCGCTCTCCGCGCGCGCCAGTAGCTCCGAGCGGACCGTCGTTCTCGCGAGCCGCGCGGTGACGCTCCACGCCGGAGACAGCGACACGCTGCGGCTCTCCCCGAACGCCACCGGCCGACAGTTGCTCGCGCAGCACCGGGCGGTGCCGGCGCTTGTCACGGTCAAGCAGGGAAGCCGCACACTCGCAAGCCGCCGGCTCACGTTGCGCTGAGCAAGCTCGGGCCGAGCGGTGCGGGGCTGGCGGCTCGCGGGGCTGGCGGGCTCGCGGGCTTCGTGGGGGGCGTGACTAGACCACGACTAGACCACACCGACCGAACGCAGTCAACCCCAGCGATCTGTTCATCTGGAGCACCGGCGTCCGGTGATCCGGTGATCCGGTGATCCGGCTTGCGCTGCGGATCGTACGGTCGATGTGACCGATCGTCTCGCCCTCGGCTCGTAAGGTTATCGCTGGTGTTCGTCGCGCCCCATCTATCTCGCAGGGCCGATATCCAGACGCTTGCCGATGAAGATCTGATGGCGCTCGTGCACGCCGGTGAAGCGCGCGCGTTCGAGGCGATCTTCGACCGGCACGCCGGACCGGCGTTCTCGCTCGCGTACCGCATGTGCGGGCGCTCGGCAATGGCTGAGGACATCGTCCAGGACGCGTTCCTGTCGCTGTGGCGAACCGGCGCGCGCTATGACCGCTCGCGCGGAAGCGTGCGTTCGTGGGTGCTGGCGACCGTCCACCACCGGGCGATCGATGCGTTCCGGCGCGAGGCGTCCAGCCAATCCCAGGACGTGCGCGACGACACGGCGGCCGAGCGCGTACCGTCGCAGCAGCTGACCGATGCACAGGCCGTGCGCAACGACGAGGCGCGGCACGTGCGCGCGGCACTGCAGGAGCTCCCGGCAGACCAGCGCCAGGTGATCGAGCTGGCATACTTCGGGGGCTTCACCCACAGCCAGATCGCCGAGATCCTGAAGCTGCCGGCGGGCACGGTAAAGGGCCGGATGCGCCTGGGGCTCTCGAAGCTGCGGGGCTCGCTGCAGGAGCTGAGCGGAGCGCTGACATGAACGGCGCCGAGCGCCCCGGAGGGTGCGATCAGCGCGCCGGTGACGCCGCAGCCTACGCGCTCGGCGCGCTCGAGCCCGACGAGGCCGCGGCGTTCGAGCATCACCTCGAGAGCTGTCCCGCGTGCCGCGAGGAGCTGCTCGCGCTGCAGCAGGTCGTGCGGGCGCTACCCTACTCGATGCCACAATACGAGGCGCCGCGGGCGCTGCGGCGCAAGGTGCTGGGCGACTACCGCTCCGGGCAGCGTGTCGAGCGGGCCCGCGGCGGGCGCTCCAGCGATCCGCCTCGGCGCCGTGGGTGGTGGGCGGCATCCGGCCGGCTGTCACCCCGCGCGCTGACGGCCGGCGCGCTCGCAGCGCTCGTGATCGCGACCGCCGCCGTGATCGTCGCGCTGCCCGGCAGCAGTCCCGCCACGCGGACGGTCGCCGCCCATGTGGTCGGCTCTCAGGGGACGGCGGAGCTGCGCCTGTCGGGTGGCCACGCCGAGCTCGTCGTCGCTCACCTGCCGGCGCCCGCAACCGGCCACATCTACGAGATGTGGCTACTGCGCGGGCACCACACAGCGCCGAGCACGCTGTTCGGGGTCGATCCGCAGGGCAGCGCCGCTGTCGAGGTGGCCGGCGACCTGCACTCGGTCAACGACGTGCTGGTCACCCAGGAGCCCGCCGGCGGGACCGCGGTACCGACCACCCCGCCGGTGATCGTCGCACCGCTGCAAAGCTGAGCGCGCCCGCGCCCACGGCTCACGGCGGCGGGTTGATCCGATCCGCCGCGCGGCACGTAGGTACGGGTGTAACCAACACGATTGGAGTTCCGCATGGGCCTCGATAACCCGATCCATCTCGCATTCATCCTGCTCCTCGTGCTGCTCGTGTTCGGCGCCAAGCGGCTACCCGAGATGGGTCGCGCGCTCGGCGAGGGCATGCGCGGCTTCAAGGATTCGATCAACCCACAGACCCCGGCGGCGCCGCTGAGCGCGATCAGCACCCCGACCGTGAGCGCCACGACCGCGCACCAGGAGTCGGCGCCCAACCCCGACCCGGGCAGCCACGTTTAGTCAATCGCGCAGACGTCAACCGTCACCGCGAACGTAAATGCCGAACGCGATCGCCGCGCTCCGGGCGGTCCGCGCGATCGGCCACGACCAGCAGCTGAGCGTCGTCGGGCACCTCGACGAGTTGCGCACGCGCTTGATCGTGTCGCTGATCGCGATCGCGATCGCATTCGGCCTGTGCTTCTGGCAGAACAATGCGCTGCTCACCCTCATCAACCGGCCGCTGTCGATCCAGACCCAGCAGCAGGTCAAGGACGGTCACGGCCCGCTCGGCGCGACCTACACGGTGCAGGAGCGTGCGCGCGACATCGCTGTGCAACTGGACACGGTGGTTGCGGTTCTGCGCACCCCGTCGCTGCACTTGCCACACGCCGGGCAGGCGCTGCTCGCGCATGCTGGCATTCAGCTCGCGCAGGACATCAAGCGGCTGTCCACCGCGCCTGGAGGTGACAAGCCGATCACGCTCGGGATCGGCGAGCCGTTCACCACGACCGTCACCGTGTCGCTGATCTTCGCGCTGATCCTGGCCCTGCCCGTCGTGCTGTTGGAGGCTTATGGGTTCATGATCCCCGCACTGGAGCCAGATCAGCGGCGGCTGCTCAGGCCGCTGATCACGGCGATCCCGTTGCTGTTCATCGTCGGCGTCGTGTTCGGCTACTACGTCGTGCTGCCGGCAGCCGTGCACTTCTTCCAGAACTTCAACAGCGGCCAGTTCAACGTGCTCGTGCAGGCCGCGCCGTACTACAAGTTCGCCGCGACGACGCTGCTCGCGATGGGGATCGTCTTCCAGGTCCCCGTCGGCGTCCTGGCGGTCACGCGAGCCGGCTTGATCACGCCGCAGCGGCTTCGCAAGAGCCGGCGCTGGGCGATCGTGGCGTGCGGAGCGGTCGCGGCGTTGATCCCCGGCGACGCAGTCACGCTCCTGCTCGAGACCGTCCCGCTGTACCTGCTGTTCGAGGTCAGCGTGCTGATCGCGACGGTCGTCGATCGCCGCGCGCGGCGCGCGATGCGCAACTGCGACGTGAGCGTCACCGGCCTGGGCGGCCCCTGAGACCTTTACCGACAGTCACTGAGTCAGTGATCTGTTTGCGCGGCGCCCACGTATTGGGTGTCAACAGATGCCGAGGGAACAGGCCGCTCGGCGAAACCCGATGAAAGGACTTACCGTGAGTGATCTCACACGCCTCGGATTCGTGAAGTCTTCGGTGGGAACGGCGGTCGGCATGACCGCGATCGGCGCGCTCGTGACTCAGCGAGCAGAAGCGCAACACGGCCCCGTCGGATCGGACCCGGTCGTCGCGTACGTGAAGGATCCCTCCAGCGACGAGATCTCGGTGATGTCCGGCGATCGCGAGGTGATCGTCCGCGATCGCGAGCTCGCCGCCAAGATCGGCCGGGCCGCGAGCTGAGCACCCTCAGCCCAGCGACCGAACCGCTGCTTCTCCTCAAGTATCCAACCGGAGGTATCACTCATGTCCTCTCACCGCGAGGCGCCGGCGATCAGTAAAGATCCCGTAGCTGACAACACCGACACGTACGCGTTTGTCTCCCCTGATGATCCTGACACGGTCACGATCATCACCAACTACCTGCCGCTCGAGCCGCCGTTCGGCGGTCCGAACTTCTACGAGTTCGGCGACGACGTTCGCTACTACATCTACATCGACAACAACGGTGACGGCAGGCCGGACGTTACGTATACGTTCGCGTTCGAGACCGTCGTGCGCGACCCGAACACGTTCCTGTACAACACCGGCCCGATCGACTCAATCGGCAGCGCGAACTGGAACCGGCGACAGTTCTACACGGTTACGCGGACCAAGCATGGCCGGTCCGAGGTGCTCGGGAGGAGGCTGCCGTGCCCGCCGTGCAACATCGGCCCGGGCTCGACTCCGAACTACGCCGCCCTGGCCAGGGCGGCGATCCACTCGATCGGCGGCGGACGTACGGTGTTCGCCGGGCAGCGGCTCGAGGGGTTCTACGTGGACCTCGGTGCGATCTTCGACCTTGCCGACCTGCGTCCGTTCGAGAAGCTGCACATCGGCGGCATGGCGAACTCCCTGGGCGTCAACGCCACCAACGGGTTCGGCGTCCACTCGATCGCGATCAAGATCCCGAAAAGCGAGCTGACACGCAACGGCAGCACTCCCGGCAACCCGAAGTCCGCGGACTCGGTGATCGGGATCTGGGGAGCCGCCAGCAGGCAGAAGTCGCTGGTCCGCGAGTCGGGCGGCGCGTCCGTCGGGCTCGGGAAGTGGGTCCAGATCTCACGGCTCGGCAACCCGCTGTTTAACGAGGTGATCGTGCCGATGGGCGAGAAGGACCGCTGGAACTCGCTGATGCCGGCCGACGACAAGGCTTTTCTGCACTACGTGCAGCACCCCGAACTGGCCGGGCTGCTGCCGGTCCTCTACCCGGGTGTGTTCCCGAACCTCGCGGGGTTGAGCGCCGCCCGTGCTGACCTGGTCGCGATCCTGCTGACCGGGATCCCGTCCGGGATCGTGCCGGGCTTCCAGAACTACACCGGACCGACCTACGCCGACGAGCTGCGGCTGAACATGGCGATCCCGCCGACAACGTCCGATCCAAACCCGGTGGGGCTTCTCGCCGGGGACCCGGCTGGCTTCCCGAACGGTCGGCGCGTGTTCGACGACGTCGTCTCGATCGAGCTGCGTGCGATCGCCGGACTGACCTATCCGCTAGTCGCCAAGTACACGCCCGACGCGGCGGCGTCGGCGATCACCGACGGGCTGACCAACGCGGACACCACGTACCTGAAGACGTTCCCGTATCTGGGGACGCCGCGGAGCGGCTATCAAACCTCGCCGCTGGGCCTGGTCGCATGAGCGCCGTGGAGCTCAGCCCGGTCGAGGCCGCGGGCAGCGCGAGCGTTGCCCTGGATATCGGCGCCGGCCGCGGGGCGCTCGTGATCCTTCCGGGTGAGCGTTTCCGCGGCCGCGAGATCGAGATCAGCCGCCTGGACGGCGGCGGGCATCGGGTGCATACCGGCGTGCATGAGCGCACGACCCAGACGGGATCGAAGCTGACCGCGATTTTCGGCAGCCTCCCAGCGGGCGAATACCGCCTGTGGGAGGACGTCACGACCGCAGGTCCGGTCGTGACGGTGCCCGACGGAGCGGTGGCGGAGATCCGCGTTTAGGGCGGGCCCTTAGCGACACCCTGGGTGCTCGCCGGCGGGCTGGTCGGCGAGCGCCCACCGATGGTTGTCCGGAGAGATATCGGCTGGGGGTATACGCGGCTTAGTTGGGCTGGTCTGGCGGCCGGTCGCGGGCGGATGAAAATGGCATCCTTGAGGGGTCGCCCTCGACGCCGATCACTTCTTGGTGCTTGTGAGCCCGAGCTTAGTTTGGCGTGTGGGTCTC
>JBKQKK010000401.1:0-8436 GCA_052147535.1 Solirubrobacteraceae bacterium
AGCCCGCGCGCGGTCTAACCGCCCGAACCCAACACGGAACGATCCACCGCGGCAGCGCAGCCCGCAATACGCCACCTACCCCCGAGTTTGATCTACGCGCATGACAGCAACCGCCCCAAATCAGAGCCGCATCGCGACCGGCACCCACCCGAGATCGCCGGCGAGCCCGTCACCCCGATCGACGACGACCGCAACGGTCCTCGTCGTCGACGACGACCGCGCGATCCTACGCACGATCGAAGTCAACCTACGCGCCCGCCGCTACGAAGTACTGCTGGCCGCTAACGCCCGCCAAGCGCTCGCGCTCACCGCCCGCCGGCATCCCAACATCGTCGCTCTCGATCTCGGCCTTCCCGACCTAGACGGCCTCGCGGTGATCGACGGCCTTCGCACCTGGACGTCCGTCCCGATCATCGTCCTGTCAGCCAGGAGAACGTCAAGCACGCGGCCGAACATGGTCTGGACCCTCATATCGCCTCCGGGCGCTTCAAGCACGACGAGCCGCCCGAACTGGAGCCTGAGAATCCGCTGCCCGAGGACGCCACCGCGAGGACAGCAGCTATCGTGGTTGCGTCTCGGTGAGTGGATCGGCTCAAGCACGTTGGATCCCGACGCCACGGCTGCATGGTGCTGGGCGAGCCGCTCGCGCCGGTGCCGTCCGCTGATCGGCCGCACGCGGCAACCGCTGGATGCCGACGCGATTCGCTTGGCTAGCGCGAAGGTCGGCGCCATCGCAGGCGCCAGCGTGAGGCGGGCGCATCGGGGTTGTCGGTCTCGAGCAGACGTACGCCGATCAGCCGACCGTGCTCGTGGAGGCGCTCGATCAGATACCCGTTGATCTCAAGCTCGCTGAGGACTACGGCGGGAAAGTCAATCCCGCCGGCGCGCAACTCGCCGATCGTCACTGGCTGCTTGCCCGCGCGCCGCAGTCGCTCAATCATTCGCAGTTGTTGGGTTTCAACGAGCGCCATCGACCAGGTTCTCGCCTCCTTCTTGGCGTGCCGTTAAGGGAACGTGGCACCAACCGCGAAGTAGCGCGAGGTCCAGTGGTTGCAGGTCAGCCGGCGCGTTGGATCGCTCCCTAGAGCGTCGAGCGGGCGACTGAGAACAGAGCTCGGCTCGCGATATCTCCTGTCGATAGCAGGGCAGGGGAGGGAAGGGGGCCGACGGGCGGCCGTAGCCGACGGAGCGTGGAGGGTTCGCGTGGCCGCCGATCCCGGGCGTGCTCGGGCCAGCGGCAGCTCCACGCCCGCCGGGTGCGCTGGGGCACTTGGCGCCTGGACAGCTGGCGGCGGGCGGAGTGTGCGCGTGTGGCGCGTCGCTGTTGCCCGACCTCGACTGTCCGGGCTCGAGCATCGCTCGCGCGCTGGGCCCGGTTAGTGATCCACGCTGATCGCCGCGCCCGCGTTCGCCGCGGGATGAGCGCCGTGGATCGTGGTCCCCAAGCGCAGTCGCCGCTTTGCTTTGCGATCGGGCAAGCGGCGGCAAGCGGCGGCTCTTAGCGACGACGCATTTCCGTACTGGGACATTCAGACGCGTTGACCGAGAACAGCCCTTCAGGCCGGCTGATCCGGTGTCGCACGGCAGGGATTTTCCCGCTTATGGACCGGCAGCGGTACGTCGCCGAACCGCTGCCGTCCAAGTTGCTGGAGCTACTACTTCTTGGCCTTCTTGCTCTTCTTGGCCACGCGTATCACCCCACTCTCTGACTCGGAATTCGTCAATGATATGTTGACCTACAGGTCAACATATCATTGACCGGAGTCGGTTGTCGTCGATACGCTGTCGTCGTGGCCCCCAAGAGTCTTGCCAGGCGGATCACCGCGGCGCTCGACGCACTCGACGTCGCCGGTGGAACGATTGACCGACTCGAAGCCGCCCGGCGCCTGCGAGAAGCCGCAGAGGACTTGGAGGCCGCCCAAGTTGAGGCCGCCCGCAAGGCCGGTGCCACTTGGAACGAGATCGGCGCGTGCTACGGACTCACCAAACAAGGGGCCCAGCAACGCTTTCGAGCTGCTCGCAACCAGGCCAAGGCCCTCACTCCGCCACCAAAAAAGAAGAAGCCTGCTTGACCAGAGAGTGAGTGACGCGCGATTCGCCCCACGCCTGGCCATGATCCCCGAGGAGCCCAAACAGCGGGCTGAAGCCGTGGCGCAGATCGACGAGCAGCTGCCCGAGCGGGTGCGTCGACTCGCTTTGCGCGGAAAGGGCTTCGCCTGGTCGCAGACGCTGAACCCTCAGCGAACAGCTCGGCCGATCGGGCCACCCGCGATTTGGCGAGCGCAGGATCTCGCGGCTGACGGTTCTGATCAGGGACTGGCCGGAAGCCGCAGCACCGGCACGTGCAACGGAAACGTCGGCGCCGGCACGAGGCGATGGTCGTCGGTCAGCAAGCTAGCCCCGAGCTGCTCGGCCAGCACGACATAGAGCGCATCGGCTGCCGTGAGATTGTGGCGGTAGCTCCAGGCAGCCGGGACCAGCGGCGCGACAGACGCGTGACGAAGATGCCAACCGCCAAGCCGGCCGACCGCGACCGCCGCCTGCGACTCGGAGAGCTCTTGACCTAGCAGCAGCCAGCGCAGCACGGCAAGGACTTACGCGTAGAAGTGCTCCGGCACCTGGGCGTCGACGCGCAGCGCGCGGACCGCCTCGGCCGCATCGACGCTCTCAAGCTCAGGCTCGGGGCCCCCGAGCAGCTCGTCGATGAACGCACTGAGCGCCTTGGGCGAGGCGTCCTCGTCCGGATTAGTGAGCACGACAGCCGCGCCAGATGGAAGGTCAGCAGGTACGCCAGACATGACGTGATCGTACCGTGCAGCAGCAGCCGCGAGCAACGGAGAATTGGTAGCCGGCAGCAGACTACGTCTCGAGAAGCCGGTCCCGTTTGGGCATCGATCAACGCACGTTTCGAGCCCTCGCCGACGCGACGGTCTGCGCGTCTCAGTTGTCGAACGTTCATCGAACACTTCGGCGCCGATGTGGCTGACCCTGGAATTGGCGACGACCAGGGAAGGCGCGCCGTGCCCGGGCGGTCCTGCTTTTCCCACTAGCTGGGGGACGCGGCAGCTGTGCTCGATGTGCGAGGCTACGCACGACTGGCCCTGCGATGCCACGGCTGAACGCGTTAGCGCGCTCGTGTTACGGCCCGCCGACGCCACCGCAAGCTGCCGAACAGAGGAGCGCACCATGGTCATCCTGCACGCACAAGCACCGATCCAGCTGGAGGCACGCGAGCGCTGGCTCGCGATCCTCGATGCGGTTACGCCCCCATCGCGCGCCGAGGACGCCTGCCAGAGCTACGTGATCTATGAGGCTGTCGAGACCCCCAGCACGTTCATCTTCGTCGAGGACTGGGCAAGCCTCGATGGTTTGTACGCTCATTTCCACACGCCGCATTTCACCGAGTTCTTCGCCGCGCTCGGAGAGGTACTCGCCGGGCCGCCCGTCGGGTCGATCTACGAGGTGTCTTCAACGCAAACGCTCGATGAAGCGTTTGCGGCTGCCGGCATTGCGTGATAAGGGTGTGAGACGAAACTCGTCTCGTTCTCTCGCATCTGAGAGTGTCTCCCGGCTGAGCGGAGCTACGAGTCCCGCGCTCGCTGAGTGTGGAGCAAGATCCGCCCCCCGGCTCCGAGACCCGCTTTGCCTGTGGACAGGTCGTCGAATCGCTGGCGACCGGTTCCCTGCGAAGCGCGGAAAGCGAGCGCCTCGTCGGCGTGTTGGTCGCCCGCACACGAGCACCGTTAGCCCGGTTTTCCGAACGAAACTTCTCGCCGGCCCAATACGGACGGATCTTCAAGACGCTGCACATCCTCAACTACATCGACGACGATCCGTACCGCCGCGAGATCAAAGCGATCCGCAAACTCCAAGAAGGCCGCCACGACCTCGGCCGGACCGCGTTCCACGGCCGCAAAGGGGAGCTACGCCACGGCTACCGCGACGGGATGAAGACCAGCTCGGCGCGCTCGGCCTCGTCCTGAACGCGATCACGCTGTGGAACACCGTCTATCTCGACCACGCCATCAGCGAGCTGCGCGCGGCCGGCTACCCCGTCCTCGATGCCGATCTCGAGCGCCTCTCGCCGTACATGCGCCGGCACATCAACTTCCACGGCCACTACTACTTCAACCGACCCGACCTACCCAGCGGCCGCCGCGCGCTCCGCGACCCCGACACGCCCGATGACGATTCCGACTGACCAAGCGCTTAGCGCCGGATCCTGTTCCATTGTTCGTCACGGGCCTACACGTTCTGGCTCGGGACGAAGTTCTGGCCCCGCGTCGGCACCGAGTTCTGCAACCGGTTCTCGTTCGAGAATCCGAGTCCGCTGGACGCGTTCTTCGCGGGCGGGCAGCCCCGCAAGCGATCCGCGGAGACGCGGCTCGACCGAGCCCGATTGCTGCGAGGCGAGAAACTCGCCTACCTGTTCGACTTCGGCGACGAGTGTCGCGTTCTGCTGACCCTGAAGACAATCCGTGCCGATGACGGCCGGCCTTACCCGCTCGTGCTGGCGGCGGTCGGCGATGCGCCGCCCCAATACCGGTCGGCCTCGTCCGCCGCCTGATCAACGGGTCGCCCGCCGATCGCAGGCGCGGCCTTCACCGGCGAGCTTGCCCGGCTCCCGGGTGGACGGGCGCGACGCGAGCTGCGATCCGCGCGCGTGTCGCGGAGCTGGTCCGCGTTTCCGTTACGGATCAGATCGCGAGGCGAGATGTGGTCGCTCGCCCAGGACGGCGTCAGGGCCACGTCCCCGTGCTCGGGACACCCGGACTGACGGCAGCCGCGCCGTGACGAACGCCTCGAACGCCATCATGTCCGGCTGGCGCCACGTGCCCCGACTGGCGCCACGTGCCCTCGGTGAACTCGACGGCCTCGCAGGCGCGCCCGCATTGAGGACAACCCGGTCCGCGACCCCGGCCAACAGCGCGCTGCCCGCGTGCCCGACCTGGCCCTTGCCGTCCGCCGTCACGGTTAGCTTGTCAACCTGCGGGCGCCACCATATGGGTGATCCTCCTGAAGTTCGAGAAAGCGAGCCTTAGCAACCGGCATTATTCCTGCTCAGGCGCACGTTTCCGCGCCCCGGACTAGCCGGGGCGCGGTCGTTTAATCCGAGGTTTTCCGTGTTACTGCAAGATCGCGGTTGAGTAGAGCTTAGAGTTAGCTGTTACGCTTTCTGAACTGGCCGGGCCGTCCGGGCCCACGGGGACAGAGGGGTGATGGCGTGGGACCGAGATCGAGGTTTGCGGCGGTCGTGTGTGGGCTGGCGTTCGCGGCCGTCAGTGCTTCGGCGCTTGCCGCGCCGGTTTCGGTGGGTCACTCGGGTTGGGGCTGGGGGAATCCCACGCCACAGGGCGAAGGGCTCAATGCCGTCGCGTTCGACGGCTCAACCGGTTTTGCCGTCGGGGACTTCGGGACCGTCGTAGGCTCCGGCGACGGCGGCGCGACGTGGACCGGCCTGCCCAGTGGCACGTTCCAGGATCTCTCCATGGTGCAGGAACTCAGCCCCAGTGTCGTGGTCGTCGGCGGCGGCTGCAGCGTGCGCGAGTCGGTCAACGGTGGGGCGAGCTTTGTGAACGTTCCGATCAACGCATCCGAGGACTCCTGCCAGACCAACGTCGCTTCGCTCTCGTTCCTGAATCAGAACACGGGCTACGTAGAACTTCAGGACGGTTCGATCCTGTTTACGACCAACGCCGGTCAGACCGTCCAGTCGTTGACTCCCGCTCCGGTCGGCGGCGGCCAGGGCAACGATCTCGATTTCGTCTCTCCCACGACCGGCTTCGAAGTCAGCGGATCGGCATCGGGCGGGGGTGGTCGTGGGCTGATCGAGCGGACGACCGACTCGGCGAACTCGTGGACCGAGGTCGGTTCCTCGGCCAACGGGCTCAACGCGATCACGTTCGTCAATCCCAGTACCGCTTATTATGCCGTGCCTACCGCTTATGCCGTGGGCGATGGAGACACCCTGCTCGAGTCGACTGACGGCGGCAGCACCTGGAAAGCTCAGCCGCTGGCCCTTCCCGCCGGTGCGGGCCCGTTCAATTTGGAGCACATCTCCTGCAGCAGCGTCACGACCTGTCTGATCTCGACGGCGGACGGCAAGGAGCTGATCCGGACCGCGGACGGCGGCCAGACCGGTACGATTGTCAACCCGTCCAGCCAGGTGCTCAAGGACGTGGCGTTCTCCACCGGCACGAACGTGATTGGCGTCGGCCAGGATGGCGCTACCGTGCTCTCCTCCGACGCTGGACAGACGTTCTCGTCGGTGGTCTCGAACCGGCTCTCGTTCGCGTTCAGCGACGACGGTTGGGGGCTCCGGGCTGGCGGTGCCGCCGGGCACGCCTACTCCACCGGAGACGACGGCCAGATCGCCGCGACCACCGATCGTGGCGCCAGCTGGAGCATTCTGCGGGTCCCGACCTCGAGCGCTATCTACGACATCGCCTTCCCGACGGCGAATACCGGCTATGCACTGGACGATAACGGCGACTTGTACAAGACCATCGACGGAGGCGTCAGCTGGGCGTCACTGGACACTGGAGTGTCTAACCTGGATTTCCGCGCGTACCCGTCCGTGCTCGCGGCCCCGAGCGCGAACACGGTCCTGTTGATCGGTATTAAAGGGGTGAACCGCTCCACCGATGGCGGGAACAACTTCAGCTTCGTGCAGACCAACGTGGTGATCTCCACCAAGCCCAAGCGGACGATGCAATTGTCCAAGCTCGCGCTGAGTGGGTCCCAGGCGATCCAAGGGGCCGTGCTGGCGTGGGGTAGCCGTCTGATCGAGTCCACCACCTCAGGCAAGACGTGGCAGTCGATCCCCCTCCCGCTCGCCCACCAATCGATCGACGATGTGAGCTTCGTGAGCCCAACGACTGGGTACGCCCTACAGGGCTTCCGTGTCTTCTTCACGCGCACACGCGGTCGCAAGTGGACCGAGATCGAAAGCGTGGACGTTGACAACGTGGACGTCATAAGCTTCTCGAGCGCCCAGAACGGTTATCTCGCAGACAACGGGCCGTTAAACAACACGGGAAACAACAACTTCGGCTTGATCGACCTGTTGCGCACCACGAATGGGGGCAAGAGCTGGCAGCCGGAGATCATCGACGGGCAGGGAGGCCAGATCCTGGCTACGCCGGGTGTTGACTATTTCACCGGCGGGCTGGCCTTCAGTGATGCGCCGAGCTTCACGGGGTTTTTCAGCACGACGAACGGCGGTGCCAGCCCGCAGCAATCATCGCTCTCGATCTCAATCGGCCCCAAGAAGCTCGATGCCACAAAGCTGCTGAAGTCCGGGAACCAGATCATGGTCAAGGGCAAGCTGAGCCCGGTCACAAGCGTCGGCGAGATGGTCCAGGTCGCTCACCGGGCGCTCGGCGGATCGTGGGTGTTGGCTGAGGTCAGGGTTGCGTCCAATGGCGCGTTCTCGTTCACGATCCACGACGTCAAGAAGACGACCGATGTAGTCGCCGAAGCCCTCGGCGATGGCGTCAACGGCGGGGCTGGCACTCCGGCGGCGCGTCTGACCGTGACTCGAGGCTGAAAGCTAGGCTTGCGGACACTGATGGGTCCCGGGTCGCCGGGGGCGTCGCAGCCCCCGGCTCGGAGAGCGGGACAAACCGTGGGAGATTCATGCTGCCAGGGGTTGCTCGTAATAATCGGCTGACCGCCGCCACTGAACCCCGCGGACGCGGATTGTTCTTCGACCAGCGCGTCGCCCGTGCCGGTCTGCCTCCCACGGTTTGTCCCGCTCGCGCCAAGACGGGGTGCCGTTAAGGCACGCGGCACCAGGTGACAAGTAGCGTGCGGTGGGAAGACGGGCGTCAGAGAGGCGGTCCGTGGCCATGCCCGGAGTGTCCGCAAATGACCGTAAGCGGTGCAAACAAAAGATCACGAGTTTCGGAACGCTGAATCGCCGCTCCTTGGTTTCGTGTTTCTCGGGGGCAGATGCGCGGTGCGACGGTGCTAGCCGCCTGGGGGAATTATTGTGATCAGAACTGGGGAGGAAACCGTGTGATTCCGCCCACCGAGTGCTGCTGATCGCCTGCCGCCGGCAGCGACTATTGCCCGAGGGCGGCGATCCCGACCCGCTCCACGGGACCGGCCTCGACACCGCCTATCGCCAGGGTCTAGGGACCGGGTAGGAAACGGCACATCGAAGGGAAGCTGGCGCAGAGACCGGGCCGACGTGCCGTGCGCACGGACGAGACCCGCTTCGACTTCCGCATTCCCGCTTCGACTTCCGCATTCGCACGGATGTTCCTCACAGCTCACGGCCCGTCGGACGGAACCGCCCCGAAAACGACGGCGGATTCTGGGGATCGGCGCACCACCTGAACATCCGGGCAGGTCTGCGTGGGCTGTCTGGCGAATGAAGGGCCGGAACAATGATGCGGTTTGGGCTCTCTGAGTGTGAGCAGGAGCGTGTGT
>JBKQKK010000402.1:0-3127 GCA_052147535.1 Solirubrobacteraceae bacterium
TGGACGCCGATCCGCAGTTCGCGCTCACACGCCAGCTCGGGATCGAGGCGCGCTCACTCGGCGTGAACCTCGTCGATGTGCTCGCCGGCCGTGCCGGCGCCGAGGACGCGATCGTCGCCGGCGTGCATGGCGTCGATGTGATCGCGAGCGGGCGGGACCTGGCCGGGATCGAACTCAGTCTCGTCGGCGGGTTCGGCCGCGAGCGGTTCCTGCGCGACGCGCTCGAACCCGTGACAGGCAACTACGACGACGTCGTGATCGATACGCCGCCGAATCTCGGGCTGCTGACCGTCAACGCGCTGGTGCTCGCCGAGATGGTGCTCGCGCCGGTCACGAGGACGAGGGATCGCTCCACGGCGTCCGTGAGCTGCGGCGCACCGTGGCGCGGCTCTCGCAGCGGCTTGAGCGGCCGGCGCTCGAGATCGTCGCGGTCCTGACGCGATGGGCGCCTCTGCGGATCAGCAGCCGCGCGACCTGGCACGCCCTCGTCCGGGAGGGCATGGCGCCGGCGGCCAGGATCCCAGCTCGCTCGGCACTGTTGACGCGAGCGGCAACGGCCGGTGTGCCGCTCGCGGTCAGCGATCCCGACAGCGCGCCCGTGATCGCCTACCACGAGCTCGCCGTGCAGCTGGCGGCGGTGAGCACGCGATGAGCCCGCAGGCCAGACGAGCACTGCGGGTCGACGATCCGGTCGCAGGTGGCGACGCGTGCCACGTGGCACAGCTCGGCTCGGTGGAGCGAACGAGCGGCCGTCTCCGTGATATCGCCGTGCAAGACATTCACCCCAACCCGTCCCAGCCACGCAAGCGCTTCGACGAAGCGTCGCTCGCCGCGCTCGCGGACTCGATCAGGGAGCGCGGTGTGCTCCAGCCGATCATCGTGCAGCCCGGGCTGGCGGGCGAGTACCTGCTGGTGGCGGGCGAGCGCCGCTGGCGGGCCTGCAAGATCGCCGGCATCGCGACGATCCCGGCGCTCATCGCCCAGGCCCTCGACGGGGACCAGTCGATCGAGATCGCGCTGATCGAGAACGTCGCCCGCGAGGACCTTGGCGTGATCGAGGAGGCTCGCACGATCGCGGTGCTGCTCGATGAGCTCGACGTGACAGCGACGACGCTCGCGCGGCGGCTCGGTCGCAGTCGCAGCGACCTCGCGCACACCGTCCGGCTGCTCGACCTCCCGGACGAAGCGATCGAACTGATCGACGCCAGCGCGCTCTCAAAAGGCCACGGCAAGGCGCTCCTGACCGAGCCCGACCACAGCCGCCGCCGCGAGCTCGCCACGCGCGCAGCTGAACACGGTTGGTCAGTCCGCGCGCTCGAAGCCGAGATCGCCCGAGGAGCAAAGCCGCGACGTCAACCGTCCGCGCCTCATCCCGACCAGCTGGCGGCCGCCGACGAGCTGCACGATGTCCTCGCCTGGGCGACTGGATGCGAGATCCAAATCCGGCCGCATCGCCTCGGTTATCAGCTCATCCTCGACCAAGATGCGGTTGATCGCCTAACGAAGCTGCTTTTACCGGCTGCTTCCGATGGGTGAGACGTGCCACGTGGCACAGTGGCCCAATCAAGCCCTTGCCCGAACATGGCAGGTGCAGCCCGGCGATCGCATTCGCCGGGAGGCGATCACGCCGACCGGTGCCGACGGACGATCGCTGCCCGTCTCTATGAAGGAGGGCCCCGGTGTCAAGCCCTGTCCCTGATGTTGTCAGAGTCCTGACAACATCTCATTGCTATTTGCCGGGTGAGCGCTGTCGTGTCAAGCGCGATAGTCACGTCACTTGGAAGATGGTGACGCTGATGTCGCGCTTGACATGTCAATGGCCATCGAGTTCTCCCCACTGGCGGCCACGAATTTCCCCACTGGTGGCCATCTTTTTTCCCCGCTGGTGGCCACGATCTCCCCACCAACAGATCGACTAGATTTTGGTGTGTTAGGTGAGTGGTTTGACCCCCTTCCCGGCTGTGGCTTGCGCGAGTCGGTAGCTGTCCTGCCCGTCGGTGATCAGGACGTGCGCGTGATGGAGTAGCCGCTCGACGGTCGCGGTCGCGAGGCTTTTCGGCATCAGCTCGTCGAACCCGGACGGGTGCAGGTTTGACGAGATCGCGATCGACCGTTTCTCGTAGGCGGCGTCGACGACGCGGAACAGCGCCTCGGCCGCATCGGCTGAAATCGGAAGGAGGCCGACATCATCGATCACCACCAGATCAACGCGGATCAGCTTCCCGATCGCCTTGTTGACGCTGTCATCGACGCGGTGGCGCCGCAGGAGTTGCGCGAGCGTCTCCGGGGTGTGCCACGCGACGGTTCGGCCCTTGTCGATCGCGAGGTGTCCGACCGCTTCGACGAAGTGGCTCTTGCCGGTCCCGGACGGGCCGCAGACACACAACACCTCGTGGCGGTCGATCCATTCCAGCGTCCGCAAGGCTTGCTGGGTCTGCGCGGGGATCACGGACCGCTCGGGTTCCCACGCATCGAACGTCTTCCCGGCCGGGAGCCCCGAGGCGCGTCGGCGTGTCCGGATCGTCGCCCGGTCACGCCCGGCGGCCTCCTCGGCGAGGAGGGCCTTGAGAACTTCGGCGTGTTCCCAGCGTTGGCTCGTGGCGGTCGCGATCACCTCGGGCGCTGCCCGACGCACATACGGGAGTCTGAGGCGGTGCAGCAGTCGCTCGAGCTCGCCGGGCAACGGTGGCGGGGCGGGTGGTGTGACAGTCATCGCGTCGCCCCTCTCTGCCCACGACGGTCGGCGTGGTCGGCCAGATCCAGCAGCGTGTGCGCGAGCTCGCGCGCGCGGGTGCTGTCCAACGCGCAGACGGGGTCCAGAAGAGTGCTCGGCGGGTCGCAGTCGGGATCGTCTGAGAGGACCAGCGCGATCTCCAGCAGTCGACTGCCGTCCTCGAGATAGACGGTTCCGAGCGGGTCCAGCGCGGCGCGCGCGTGTGCGTACTCGCTCATCGTCCCAGCCCTTCCCACGACTTGGTCGAGCGTTGCAGCGAGTGCTCCTCCGAGCGGGCGGGGAACAGGATCAGCTCCCCGCCAGCCTGCTGGTGGGCGAGGACCTGAGCAAGATCCCCGTCACCGAACCGTTCCGCCTGCGCGCACGCCGCCAGCGCCTGCTCGACCTCAACGG
>JBKQKK010000403.1:0-40567 GCA_052147535.1 Solirubrobacteraceae bacterium
TGGGTTGCCGACCTCCCATCCGCGTTAATCACCGTCACGTTCACGTGGCCGGTCGCGCCCGCGGGCGCGACTACCGTGAGCTTCGCGTCGGTCAGGACGCGTAGCGATTGCGCCGGGGTCGACCCGAAGTCGACCGTGCTCGCGCCCGTGAAGCCCGTGCCGGCGATCGTCACCGCCGTCCCCCCAGCCGACGGACCGGCCGCAGGGCTGATCGCGGTAACGGCAGGCAGCGCCACGTACGTGTACTCCTCGGCGGAGCTCCCGGCGGCGGATGTCCCGCCCGGGGTCGTGACGGTCACCTCGACGGTTCCCGATCCGGCCGGCGAGGTCGCCGTGAGCTGCGTGTCAGACACGATCGCGAATGACTGCGCCGCCACCGGCCCGAAGTCGACCGCGCTTGCAGCGCTCAAGCGCGACCCGCTGATCGTCACGACGGTCCCCCCGGCCAGCGGGCCGACCGGCGGACTGATGCCGCTGACGATCGGTGCGCCGTCCGTCGAGGATCCTCCGGCGTCGAGCGGCGCAGCCGAAGCTCGCCCGGGTTGCCCGCCGGCCGCCGTCAAAGCCGCCAGCAAAGCGAGCGGCAAGGTCAGCACCGCGGCCGTGGCCCGCAGCCTGGCGAGGAGCTTCGCGGGTTTAGTGGCCACTGCGCGGCTTCATCCGGTCGGAACGACGACCACGGTGGAGGTTTGCGCCGGTTCGGTTGAAGTCGGCCCCGAGCCGGTCGGGACGACGACGACGGTCGGGGGTGGCGGCTCGCTGCTGGGCGTCGATGCCGGGGGCGGGCTGGGGATCACCGGCGCCGGCGAGCTCGCCGGGGTCGCCGGGGGCACCGCCGGCGTGCTTACCGGTGCGGCCGGGAGGCTCGGCGCGGTGGTTGTCGCGGCCCCTGCCGGCCCGGCGGATGGTGGCTGAGCTTGCGCTGAGCGAGCTTGCGTTGAGCGAGCGGGCGAGGGCGGCAGCGGAACCAGATACAGGACGCGCAGGGCCGGTGGTCTGACTCCCAGGCCGACCAGCAACTCGCTCGAGGCTCTCAGCAGCTTGCCTGCTGCCAGAACCCGCGCGCGAGCGCCGAGATACGCACGGCGATCGTCGGCGGCGGCCGCCGCGCCCAGGTCCGCGAACCCGATCGCCGCGGCCCTCAGAGCGCCGTCCAGCGCAGACACCGCCTCCACGTCGGTTGCCGGCGCCGTCAGCTCCGAAACCAGCTGGGCCGCATCGACGGTCCGCCGGGCGAGTCTCCTCGCCGCCGCCGCGCGCGCAGGCAGCGATCCCGCTCGCAGACCACGCAGGTCGGCCTGAGCCGCGCCGAGCGGCGCGAGAATCTGGGCGAGCGCCGCGGTCAGCTGTGTGTCGGGGCCCGGAGGCTGCTCGTAGCGCACGGTCAACGGCGTGGTGGAGAAGCTGCGCGCGCTGGCTGTGTTTGGCGCCGTCGAGGCGGATCCTCCGGAACCTCCCAGTGCCGATAGGGCCACGGCCCCCAGCGCCAGGCAGCCACATACCAGCAGCGCCACCACGCGCCGTCGTGAAGCCGGCTCGGCGGGTTGCTTTGTGCCGCGCGCCCGCAGAGCCGGCGCCCGCAGAGCCGGCGCCCGCAGAGGCGGCGCCGGGGAAGCCGGCGCCGCGAGAGCGCTCGCGGCCGCCCCGATGAGCGCTTGGGCGTGCGCGTAGCGGCGCGCCGGATCGCTCGCCATGCCGCATGCGATCACGGCGTCGAGTGCGTCCGCTGGGCCGCGCGAACGACCCCCGCGGCGACGCCCGAGCCGCGAGGCGAGTCGCTCGCCGGCCGCCCCGGAGTCCTTGGGGAAGGGAGCTTCGCCCGTCAGGCAGTGGGCGAGGACCGCGGTCAGGGCGTACACGTCGCTGGCGCCGGTCAGGCGCCGGCCGCCACGCAGCTCCGGCGAGGCATAGCCGATGTCCGCCAAGCGGACCCCGGCGATACCGCCGTCCGGCACGCGCCGCGCCACACCAAAGGCGTCGAGATGCGGCACCCCCCCGGCGTCCACGCGAATCGTCGCCGGCGTGATCTCACCGTGAACCAGGCCGGCGGCGTGCGCTGCATCGAGCGCCTCGGCCAGCGGCGCCAGCAGCGCGATCGTTCCTGCCGCGCTGAGCCCGCCCGCCCGCCGCCTGTCAAGCAGCGTGTCGCCGTCGACCTGCTGCATCGCAACATACAGGCGACCGCGCTCGAAGCCCGCGTCGTAGACAGAGACGACGTTCGGATGCATGAATGAGGCGACGCGCTTGCCCTCCGCTATCAGGCCCTTGACAAACGGATCGCTTGCGCTGTAAGGCCGCTTGAAGACCTTCAACAGCACCGGCAGGCGCGACGCGCCCTCCTCGGCACGGTACAGCGCCGCCTCGATCGTGAACCCTCGTGGGTCGATGTCAGTTGTGCTGGAACCCTGTGGCGCGAGGATCCGATAGCGACCGAGGACATCACCCGGAGCCACCACAGACCCGGTAACCAGCTGGCTGCTCCCCGTCGGCGAGCGCATCTCCCTCCGAGTCTCCTAATGGTCGAGCGCATTGTACGCCCGACTTGTGTAGTCAACCAGCAAGGGCAGGATGCTTACATTAGGGCCCGCGGGAAAATTAGTGCGGGAGTTTGACGAGTGGCTGGGCGTGTCTGGCGCCGCGGATGGATCTACTACTGCTTCTCAGCGAACAGCGGCTGGCTGACGTCGTCTGCCCAGGCGAGCGCGGAGATGTAGAGCCGCCCGGCGGTCGGCAGGATCCCCTGAGCCTTGTCGAAGTCGCCGTCCTCGAGCGCGTTGAGGCACTCGAGCATCTCTCCCTTGCGGCCCTTGTGCTCGACCAGCGCCTCGCACATGTCCGGCGCCAGCGGCAACTTTGTGAGCAGCTCCTCCATCGGCGTTTCATACAGCGCGTCGATCACCGAGAACAGACCGAGCGTGAACATCTCGTTGCCGTTCGCCTCGAGCTGGCTTTGCCCCGCCAGCTCACAGAACCGCGCCCGCACCAGCGCCGTGACCGTCAGCTCGGCCGGCTTGTCGTCGATGCTGGTGAAGACCGTCAGCGACGCCCACTGCTTGAGGTGCTCCAGCCCCAGCAAGGTCACCGCCTGGCCGATCGAGCGGACCTGCTGACGCAGACCGAAGAACGCCGAGTTGATGTAGCCCAGCAGCCGGAAGCTCAGGCAGACGTCAAGCGCGATCGTGTGCTGCAGGTCGACGATCTCGACATCGGGGTCGTGCAGAACCGCCAGCAGGTCGAGAACTGCCGCGCGGCTCGCGTCGATTCGCTTGCTCCTCATATCCTCAGGCCCGCAGAAGAAGTAACCCTGAAACAGCTCACAACCTGCGCTAGGCAGTAAGCCTAGTCCTATTGAGTCAAGCGAGCTTCCCGGCGAGCAGCCTCACACCGTGGTGCTACGACACGCGTCCATCTTCGAAGCCCTCGCGGCCCCGCCGCGTGCGGTGACCGCGCTCCGGCCACCGCACCCTCAACGGCACGCTGCTACTTGATCTCGACGACCGCGCCGGCTTCCTCGAGCTCGGCCTTGAGCTTCTCGGCCTCGGCCCTCTCGATGCCCTCCTTGACCGCCTTCGGCGCCTCGTCGACCAGCGCCTTTGACTCCTTCAGGCCCAGGCCCGTGGCGGTGCGCACGACCTTGTACACCTGGATCTTGGTGACGCCGGGCTCCTTCAGGATCACGTCGAACTGCGTTTGCTCCTCGACCTCCTCGGCGCCGCCGTCGCCAGCGCCACCGCCGGCCGCCGGCGCCGCCGCCGCGACAGCCGTCGCCGAGACGCCGAACGCCTCCTCGAGCGCCTTGATGCGCTCGGAGAGCTCCAGCACCGAGATCGTCTTCAGCTCTTCGATCCACTCTTCTGTCGTAGGCATGGTTCCTCCTTACTCGTCGGACGGGTCCGCCGCGTCCGACGCGGCCTCGCCTTCGGTTTCCTCAGTTTGTTCAGTTTCAACAGCCTCGGGGTCGGCTTCGGCTTCGGCTTCGGCCTCAGCCTCAGGCTCGGCCTCAGCCTCACGCTCGGCCTCAGGCTCGGCCTCAGGCTCAGCCACCGTATCCGCGACTGGCTGCGGCTCAGCGTCCGCAGCGGCTTGCGCCTGGACACTCTCCTGCGCTCCAGAGTCAACCGCGCTAGGCACACCGGATCGCCCAGTTCCCATAACCAAGCCCTTGTCCGCAACCTCCTTGAGCGCCACCGCCAGCCCGGCGATCAGAGCGTTCAAGCCGCGGACCAACCCCGTCAGCGGCGCGGCAACCGTACCGACGAGCTGCGCATGCAGGACTTCGCGAGCCGGCAGCCTCGCGATCGACCGCACGTCGTCGGCGCTCAGCAGCGAACCATTCAGGACACCACCCTTGAATTCGAGCGGGCCGCGCAACGCGCGGGCCGTGTCGCTCAAGGCCCTGGCGGCGAGCGCGACGTCGCCCCGCACCAGCGCGAGCGCGGTCGGTCCGCTCAGCAGCGACTTCAGCTCCCCGGTGCCCGCCCGGTCCGCCGCCCGCTCGGTAAGCGAGTTCTTGACGACGCGAAGCTTGGTGTCGGACTCGCGCAGCTTGGCGCGCAGCTCAGCGACCTGAGCGACCGTGATCCCTCGATAATCGATCGCAAAGATCGCCTCCGCCGCGGCGATCTGGCCGGCGACCTCGTCTATGACTGCTGCTTTCTGTTCTCGGTTCATGGTCCTCTCACAGGGAACGCCCGCGATCAGACGGGCGTCGAGAGGCAGCGGAGAACCGCGACATCGAGCATTCCGCCTGCCCCGGGCTTACACGATCACGCCGCCGGAGGTCTCGGGCTTGCACGCTTGGATTGCAGACTCTACGCCGCCGCGCTCTCCTCGACGATGTCGCGCACGCGTGACGGGTCGACCTTGACGCCGGGACCCATCGAGGAGGCGACCGTCACCGAGCGGATGTAGCGGCCCTTGGCGGCTGACGGCTTGGCGCGGATCAGCTCCTCCATCACCGCGGCGTAGTTCTCCAGCAGCGAGCGGTCCTCGAACTCGCGCTTGCCGATCACCAGGTGCACGATCGCGTGACGGTCGGTGCGGTACTCGACCTTGCCGGCCTTGGACTCCCGCACCGCCTTCGCGACGTCGATCGTGACCGTGCCGACCTTGGGGTTGGGCATCTTGCCGGCCGGGCCGAGGATCCGGCCGAGCCGGCCGACGACCGGCATCATGTCCGGAGTGGCGATCGCCACGTCGAACTCGTCGAAGCCCTCCTGGATCCGCGCAGCCAGGTCCTCGGCGCCGACGACATCGGCACCGGCCTCCTGCGCCTCGCGGGCTTTGTCGCCCTGCGCGAACACCGCGACCTTGACGTCTTTGCCCAGTCCGTTGGGCAGAGCGATCGTGCCGCGCAGCTGCTCATCGGCGTGGCGCACGTTCAGCCCGGTGCGGACGTGCACCTCGACCGACTCGTTGAACTTCACACGCGCCAGCTGCTTGACCAGCGCGATCGCCTCGGCGGGCGTGTACTCGCGCGCGCGATCGAAGCGCTGCTTTGCGTCCACATAAGTCTTGCCGTGACTCATCGCAGCACCTCCACGCCCATCGAGCGGGCGGTGCCGGCGATGATCTTCGCGGCCGCGTCGATGTCGTTGGCGTTCAGATCCTTCATCTTCTTCTGCGCGATCGCCTGCAGCTGATCCTGGGAGATCTTCGCAACCTTGGTGCGGTGCGGCTCCGCTGAGCCCTTGTCGATCCCGAGCGCCTGCTTGATCAGCACCGCCGCCGGCGGGCTCTTGGTCACGAACGTGAACGAACGGTCCTCGTAGACGGTGATCACAACCGGAATCACGGTGCCCGCGTCGCTCTGCGTCTGCGCGTTGAACGACTTTACGAACTCCATGATGTTGACGCCGTGCTGACCGAGCGCCGGGCCGATCGGCGGCGCCGGGCTGGCCTGCCCGCCGACAGCCTGCAGCTTGATATGGGTTAGGACCTTCTTGGCCATTCGATTCTGGGACCTCTGGTTACGAAAACATGGCCCGCCCAAGGCGGGCCTATAAAAATACGGACTAGAGCTTCTTGACCTGGTCGAATCCGACTTCGACCGGCGTCTCGCGGCCGAAGATCGAGACCAGCACCTTCAGCCGCTGCGCGTCCTCGTTGACCTCCGAGATCTCGCCGCTGAAGTCCGACAGGGGCCCCGAGACGACCTTGATCGACTCGCCGATCGAGAACTGGGCGCGGCTGCGAGGACGCTCCGCGGTCTCCTGATGGAGCAAGCGGTCGACCTCGGCCTGGGTCAGCGGGACCGGCTCGTTGGAAGCGCCGACGAATCCGGTGACGCCGGGAGTGCCCTTGACGAGCGTCCACGAATCCTCGTTGAGGTCCATGTTCACCAGCACGTAGCCGGGCATCGTGCGCTTTTCGACCGTGATCTTCTGGTTGTCCTTCATCTCGGACACCGATTCGGTCGGAACCACGATCTGGCGAACAGAGCGTTGCTGACCAAGCGAAACCACGCGGTGCTCGAGGTTCTGCTTGACCTTGTTCTCGTGTCCGGAATAAGTGTTGACGACGTACCAGCGAAACATTTCTCGTTGCAGCTACTTGGTGAGGATGAAGTGGACGATCTTCTGGGCGAGGTAATCCGCCACGCCGAGGTAGACGCCGGCCACGATGACGAAGCCCAGCACGACACCGGTCGCCTGCATCACCTGACGGCGATCGGGCCACTGTACCCGCTGAAGCTCGCGCCAGCTTCCCTGGAGGAACGTGACCAGCCGCGTGAACGCGCCCGGTGGCTCCACAGCGGCACCGCTGGGGACCGCAACCTCGCCGCCGCCAGCGCCGCTGGACGCCGGCGAACGGCCGCCGGAACTGCCGCGGCCGGCGCCCGCGGGGAGGCCGGCGGGGCCCCGGTCGGTGAAGTCGAGCTGCTCGTCGACGGCGTCCTCGAGCTCCTCGAACTCGTGCTCGTCCTGAAAGCTCTCGAAGTCGTCGTCGTCGCTGACGGACTGATCGAGATCGGCACGACCGAGCGCGAGCTGCGCCTCGGCGAGCTCGGTGTCCGGCGAGGCGTGCAGCAACGGGTCCGGCGCGGCGTCGAGGCCCGGCGCCATGTCGAAATCGGGCACCGGGTCGAAATCGGTACCACCGATGATCGCGCGGCCGGCGCCATCGTCAGGCCGGCGGGGCCGCCGATCCCTCGTGCGTTTGCGATTGCGGGCCACGGCCTGCTCGTGCGGGCTAGCGCGTCTCGCGATGCGAGGTGTGGCGCTTGCACCACTTGCAGTACTTACGCATCTGGAGCCGCTCGGGGTTGTTCCGCTTGCTCTTCTTCGTCTGATAGTTGCGGCGCTTGCAGTCCTCGCAAGCGAGGGTCGCAGCGATCCGTACATCTCCACGGGCCATTTAGAAGATCAGTTCCCGTTCAGTGGTGGAAGGGGCTTAAAGACAGGCGTCCAGGCGCGTCTAAGAACGCCTGGAGGCGCCGGGCTGAGTGTAGCTATTCCCGCAAAGCGGCGGGCACGAGCTCAAGCGTGAGGGCCCGGTCCCCCGCGCACGATCCGGGCCCTTTAGCGGCCGCCGGGCTCGCGTGGATCGCTCCTGTCCGCTTCGCTCATCTCGTTACCTCAGAAGCTCGCGGTGAGGTTGCGCTCCTCGGCGCCACGGACGATCGTCAGCTCGATCTCGCCGGCGCCGGCGGCCGCGTCCAGCAACTCGTAGAGCTTGTCGGTGCCGTCGATCGCGACGCCGCCGGCGGCCACGATCAGATCGCCGCGCTGCAGCCCCGCGCGGGTCGCCGGGCTGTCATCCTCGACGTGGCCGATCAGGATCCCGTCGCGCTCGGGAAGCCCCACGGCGCGTCGTAGCTTGCGTGCCGCGCGGGGTGGCACGATCACGATGCCCAGTCGCGCGCGCTTGGGTGTCTCGCCCCGCCCGAGTGCCGCGACCCGATCGCGCATCGCGCCGTCGAGCGTGATCGCGAGGATCAGACCGCCGTCGACACGTACGGTGTTGATCGCGAGCAGGCGCCCGTCCGCGTCCAGCAGCGGCCCCCCGGAGGATCCGCGGGGCAGCGGTGCCGTGTGCTCGATCGCACCGGCGATATGGCGCCCGCGAGGCCCGCGGAAGCTGCGAGCCGCGCTCGACACGAAGCCGGGGGTGACTCGCAGACCGCGCCCGCCGGGATTGGCAAGCGCGAGCACGAACCGGCCGACCGGCGGGAACTCGCCGTCTCCGGGCGCAGCCCAGTCGAGCGGCACGATGGCACCCGTTTCAACCCCGATCACGGCTACGTCGAGGTCGGCATCGGAGCCGGCGACGGCGCCCGCCTCGCAGCTGCCGTCGTTGAACGTAACCGCGATCTCGTCGTGACGCAGGTTGTGCGCATTCGTCAGCACCTGTCCCTGAGCGATCACCACACCGGACCCCACGCCCCAGCCACGACCGAGACCGACGACCGCCGGACCGGCCCGTCGCGCGGCGTCCTGAATCGCACCCTGCAGTTCTTCGAGGATCGTCATCTTCGCTTCCATGGCTGCATCACTCCCATCGCTCACTAGTCTCTTGCAAACTGCAAGTTACTACGGTAGCAGGGCTCTTGGAACGAAGCCCAGGGAACCCCCAAAGCACTATTTAGGAGCAACAGCGGAATCGACGCCGGCGCGCGGGACATACGATTCGCACGGAGATGGCAGCTGGGCAAGCACAGACAGATCCAGGAGACGGGCGCTATGCGGCGCTCGCGCATGCCCTGGCGACCGTCGGCGACCGCTGGACCCTGCTCGTGGTGGCAGCGCTGCTGGACGGTCCGCGACGGTTCGGTGAGCTCCAGGAAGACGTCGAGGGCATCGCCCCGAACGTGCTCACCCAGCGCCTGCGCAAGCTCGAGCGCAACGCCCTCGTTCTCGCGCGGCCCTACTCGGATCGCCCGCCGCGGTTCGTGTACGAGCTGAGCGCCGCCGGCCGTGAACTGGGCGGTGCGCTGAGGTTGCTCGCCGGCTGGGGCGCTCGCGACGACGAGGGACCATCGGCGCCGCAGCATTCGGTCTGCGGGAGCAAGCTGCAGGCGCGCTGGTGGTGCCCGGTCTGCGAGTGCGCGGTCGCCGACGACGACAATGAGCAGCTGCTGTTCGCATGAGCGGTTGCGCCCAAAACGGCTCTCACAGACACAATTGAACGATGCTGCGACTGGTCGGCATCATCGTTTCGATCGGGCTCGCCGACTCGCTGAATCCGACCACGATTGCGCCGGCGCTGTTCCTGGCCAGCGGTGAGCGTCCGCGCGAGAACGTGACGGAGTTCACGCTCGCGGTGTTCGGCGTCTACCTGCTGGGCGGCGCCGCGATCGCACTCGGCCCCGGACAGCTGCTGCTGTCGCTGGTGCCGCGACCTCATCAAGAGGCTCGCGAGATCCTCGAGGTGGTCGCCGGAGCAGTGCTGATCGTCGGCGGTCTCCTGGTGTGGCGCAACCGCAACCGGCTCGCGCAGCGCAACCTGCCCGCGTCTGACACGAAGGGCAAGTCCGGAGCGGTGCTCGGCGCGACGATCACCGCCGTCGAGCTGCCGACTGCATTCCCCTATTTCGCCGCGATCGCCGCGATCGTCGGGTCCGGGCTCGGACCCACCCGCCAGGTGATCCTGCTGGTGCTGTTCAACCTGTGCTTCGTGCTGCCGCTGGTCTTGATCTCTGGCGTGCTGTGGCTGGCGGGCGACCACGCCAACGACGTGCTGGCGAACATCCGGGACTTCCTGCAGCGCCACTGGCCGACGATGCTCGCTGTGGTCGCGCTGGTCGCGGGAACGTTCGTGATCCTGCTGGGAACATCAGCGATCGCCGCGCACCACCACGGTCGCTTCGGCCGTTTCGCACGCCGCGTGAACCGCCTTCTACATCTGAAACCACCGTGACGCCGCCTGAGTCAGCGTGACGGCGCCCGGGTCACCGTGTGAGCGGCGCGATAAGCGAACGCGTTATCCACCAAGATCTGCAGCATCGCTCGCGCGGCGGGCGCCAGGGCCGGCTCGGGCGCCGTCGCGGCCACCACCCTGCGCACCGGGCTGCGTGGGGCCAGCGCCCGCACGACGATCCCAGGGTGCACGCGGGTCAGCGCAAGCCGAGGAATCAGGGCCACACCCACCCCCGCCGCGACCAGCCCCTGCACGGTCTCGTAGTCGTCGCTCTCGAACGTGACGTTCGGCTCGAAGCCGGCGGCCACGCAGGATCTGACAACGTGGCGCCCGCACGGGCTCGACGCCGACGTCTGCACCCAGTCCTCGCCGGCCAGGTCTCTGAGCGCGAGCTTCGGCAGCCTGCTCAGCGGATGGCTCGCCGGCAGCGCGACGTGCATCGGGTCCACGAGCAGCGGCACGGTGTGCAGGCCCTCACCGAACTGCTCGCGGGCGCCGGGAAACCTGAATAGGAGCGCCAGATCGAACTCACCGCCGCGCAGGCGTGGCGCGATCTCCTCGGGCTCCCCCTCCGCCAGCGTCAGCGCGACGTCGGGGTGCCGGCGCCGGAAGCTCGCCACCGCGAGCGGCATCAGAGTCGCGCCAGCTGACGGAAACGAGGCCACGCGCAGGCGCCCGCCGCGCAGCCCGAGAACCGCCGCAAGCTCGTCTTCGGCCGCTTGCACCTGGGCGAAGATCGCCTCTGCGTGCTCGAGCAGCGTTGCGCCGGCGGCGGTCGCGCGCACGCCGCGCCGGTCGCGCACGAGCAGGGTCGCGCCCGTCTCCGCCTCGAGCTTCGCGATCGCCTGTGAGACCGCCGACTGCGTGTACGTCAGCGAATCGGCGGCGGCCGAGAACGAACCCTGGCTGACGACCTCCGAAAGCACCTTCAGTCTGACCAGGTTCAGCATAAGCATCGCTAATGGTAATGATGATCAGATTCACTTGTACTGATTTGAAGCGGGTGCGATGCTCGCTACGACCTTTTCTGGACCACCTTTTCGAGCAAGCCTGGAGGGCATGCTATGCCTGTGACCGCAATCGTTTCCTACGACGACACTCTCAACGACCAGGACGCACTGGCGTTCGCCCGAGTACTCGGTGAAGCCGGCGCGAGGCCGGTCCTCGCCTACGTTCGCCACACCACGCTCAACAAGCGCGCAAGCGAGCTGAGCGAGGAGCAGGACGCGGAAGCGCTGCTTGACCGTGGCGCGCGCTGGCTCGGCAACATGGAGGTCGAGCGCCGGGTCGTCGTCAACCGCTCCACCAGCGAGGGCCTCAAGACGCTCGTCGCCCAGGAGGACGCGGCGGTGATCATGTTCGGCTCCGACTACCGCACCGCCAACGGGCACATCGCGGCGCAGCACACGACCCAGGCACTGCTCGAGGACGGTCCGGCCGCGGTCGCGATCGCACCGGCCGGCTATCGCGCGCTGCGCGAGCCAAAGATCCGGACGATCGGTCTGCTGGCAGGTTTGGACGACCACGCCGCGATCGACACTGCGCACCGGCTCGCCAACCACTTCGAGGCGACCGTCACCGACAGCCACCACGGCGTCGACCTGCTGATCGTCGGCTCCCGCCCCGAGGCTCCCGCCGGTCGCGTGATGGTCTCCGCGCGCTCGCAGAACGCGATCGAGGAGGCTACCGCCCCGGTGCTCGTGGTCGCGCGCGGCGTCGCGCTCGACTTCAGCCCGGCGCTCGCGCCGCTCAGCTAGCACGCGCTTAGCCGTCGTAACCAACCAAGGACCGGTCGATCTGCGCGTGGCTGCGCCCGGGCCGCGCGTAGGTCCACGCGCGGCTCCGCCCCGGCCGCGCGCAGTTTCACGCGCGGCTGTCCAGGCCGGTGGTGGTGTACTGCACCACCACCGGTGACCAGCACGCTCCTGATATCTGACCTGCACATCGACGGCACAGGAGGCAGAACCGCGAGCGTGCTCTTGCGAGCAGCGCCGCTCGAGCGCCTGCTGGCTGTGCTCGACGGCTACGACCGCCTCGTCCTGCTGGGCGACGCGATCGAACTGCACGCCTCCACGGCAAGCGCGTCGCGAGCGATGGAGGTGGCCGCGCCGATCCTGCGCGCGATCGGCGCGAGGCTCGGCCGCGAGCGCGAAGTCGTGATCGTCGCCGGCAATCACGATCGCGCGCTTGTCGAGCGCTGGACCCGCGAGCGCTTGAGCGAGCTCACGGCGGCGACCGACGTACCGCTCGACGCGACGCCGCTGCTGGCTCGCGTCGCATCCCTCCTGGCGCCGGCGCGAGTGCGCGCCAGCTACCCCGGCGTGTGGCTGTCGGAGCGGATCTGGGCCACGCACGGCCATTACCTCGACCCGCACCTGCTGCCAATCGGCGCCTACGGCATCGCGCGTCGCTCGGTCAGACGGCGAGCCTACGAGCACGTGTCGATCGCTGACTACGAGCGAGCCACCGGCCCGCGGGCCGGTGGCACCGGGCACGCCCTGCGGCGGCCGCTCCTAGCGCTGGTTCAGCCACGCGTCGCGCCGCTCACCGCGAGGCTGCTTGACCGCCAGATGCGGACCCAGGCGATCCCCGCGCTGGCGCACGTCGTGCGGCGGCTAGGCGTCGAGGCCGACTGGGTCCTGTTCGGCCACGTGCACCGACTCGGGCCGTTGCACGGCGAGGACCCCGCCGACTGGGCCGCTCCCAGCGGTTCACCGAGGTTGCTGAACACCGGCTCGTGGATGTACGAGCCGCTGCTGGTGGCGCACGCCGCGCCACCACACCCGTACTGGCCAGGCGGGGCGATCAGCGTGCAGGACGACGGTGAGCCGCGCGCGATCTGCCTGCTCGAGGGGCTTTGTGCCAGCGTACTGGATGAAGTCTGACCCTCAGGTGCAGGTTGAGCTGGCGGTTTGCGGGAAGCCCCGATCAGCGGGCGCTGCAGGCGAGCGTGAACGGCAGTTGCAGGCCGGCGGAGCTGAACGCGAACGCCAGCGAACCGGTCCACTTGCCGGACTTCGGGCACGAGGCCGGGTTCCGCCAGAGCCCGGCGACCGCGCCCGCTGCCGAGCCGAGGCTGATCGACAGAGCGTTCACCGTCATCGGCGTGTTGTCGGACACGTAGGCGTACGTCGGCAAGCTCGGGAAGCTCAGCCTGACGCCGCCGCGGTGTGCGCAGAGGTTGCCGATGCCGTGTCCCGGCGCCCAGTTCAGCAGCTCATCGCTGACGTTGTGCACCAATTGCATGACGACGTCCACCGTCGCCGCGCAACCGGGCAGTTGCGCGGCGCCGAGGTAGAACGACAGCCCGACCGAAATCGAGCCGGTCGCGCCGAGGAGCCCCTGGTGGGGGGTCACCGTCTCACTGCCCGTCCCGACCATGCTGGCGGACGGACACAGGTTGTCGAACATCTCGGCCGGCGTGCAGAGCGAAGCTGCGGCGCCGGGGGCGAGACTCGAGAAGCCCTTCTGCAGAGTCAGCGTCATGCCGGCGGGCAGCGTGCTCTCGGTGGCCAGCGAAACCACGTTCAGCTTCAGCGTTGACACCGTCCGCGGCGTGTTCGCGCGCAGCGACCCGCTGCCCGACATGGCAGAGGCGACCGGCGCGAGCAGCAACCCCGCGGCGAGCGTCAGTGCCGACAGCAAGCTCAGCGTCGAGACGTTTCTACGCATCGCCCGCTGTATACCTGAACCGCGCCGCCGATCAAAGCGGACCTGGACACACGGACGAGACGTCGGATGCCGATCCAAGCGAGCGTCCACTCGCGAACGGGTCCGTCAGCGATACGGTTGCGGGGACGATGCCGAGGATCTGGATCTACACGCAGCTGGCGATCGTCGTGTTCGTCTGCATCGGGATCGTGATAGCGATCACGAAGCTCGCCTGATCCCTACAGTCCCGACGATGTACACGTCGATCCTCGTGGGAACCGACGGATCAGACACCGCGAAGGCAGCGGTCGATTGCGCGATCGAGCTGGCAAGCCGACCCGGGACGCGACTGCAGATCGTGAGCGCCTACGAAGCTGTGTCCGACGCGCGGCTGCGCGACCGGCGCGTGAACGTGCCGCCTGACCTGCAGTGGATCGTGAATCCACGCGCGGATGTGCTGGCGATGCTCGAGCAGGCGGCCGCGGCGGCACGGGCTGCGGGAGTCCAGCCAATCGAGACTTTTGCCCGGCAGGGAGACGCCGCGGACGCGATCCTCGACGTCGCCGAGGAGCAGCGCTGCGACCTGATCGTGGTCGGCAACCGCGGCATGACCGGCGCCAAGCGGTTCCTGCTCGGCTCCGTCCCGAACCGCGTTTCGCACCACGCGCCCTGCTCGGTGCTGATCGTCAGGACGACCTGACCAGGGTTCTGCTCGGAGACAGCGGGGGTGGGCGGCGAGCCGCTCAGGAGGCTCTGGCGGCCCGGCCCCCGGACGTCGTGGTCAGAGTCGCGCGCGAGGTGGCGGCGCCGATATCCAGCAAGCCGTAGCCGTAGTCGGCGTTCGGCGTCGTGACCCCCAGCGGCTCCGCCGTCTGCTCGAGCCGCGCGAGGATCTGGTTGGGCGTCGGGTGAGGACCGATCACGCCGCTGGCGATCACCATCGCGGCCGCGGCCGCGACCTCCGGCGCGGCCATCGACGTCCCAAACCAACCCGACGGGAGGCTGAAATCCCTGGGCAGCGCCGGATTGTTGAAAGTCATCTGGTAGATGCCCGGCAGGTTGCGTTCGGGCTGACAGTCCGGATCGTTGAGCGCGCTGCTGTCGTCCCCGCCACCGGGCGCGACCAGGTCGAGGCGGCTGCCGACGTTCGAGTAGTCGGCGAGACATCGATCGAGCGTGGTCGCGCCGACCGAGATCACGTCGGGCGCCTGCGCAGGGTAGGCGATCTGGTCGCTGCTGTCGTTGCCGGCCGCCGCGACCACGGCGACGTCGTGCCGGTGGGCATAGGAGATCGCCGAGATGATGTCCGGGATCTCGCCTGCCGTCACGCCGATCGAGAACTCGAGGCTCAGGTTGATCACGCCGGCGCCGTGCTGCACCGCGTAGCGGATCCCCGTCGCGATCGTCGAAGCGTCGCCGTCGCCGTTGGCGTCGAGCACGCGCACCGGGATGATCGAAGCGCCATACGCCAGGCCGGTGACGCCGTAATGATTGTTCGTCGCCTCGCCGATCTCGCCGGCAACGAACGTCCCGTGCCCTTCGCGATCGAGCGCGTAGGGGTTGGTGCAAACCCCGTGAACGATCTTTCCGGCGATTAGATCGCAGGGATCCACGAAGCTGGTTCCCACGAAATCGGGCGACTCCTTGAACGTCTCCCAGTTGCGGTACGCGACGCCTGTGTCGAGGACCGCGACCACAACGCCCCGGGCACCCGGCCGGTGGTCGGCGATCAGGTTTGCCCACGCCTCGGGGGCGTTCACGCCGGCGGTCGGCAGGAAATTCCACTGCAGCTTCTCCCACCCCAGCGACTTGTGTGTGTTGCCGGTATCGTCCGGGAGGAATTCGGGCGTTCCGGGCGCCGGGGCACCGTATGGCGACCCGGCGGCGTGGGCAACATAGTTCGGGACGGCGTAGGCGATTCCCGGCAGGTGCGCGAAGCGAGCGGCGGCGGCTGTGACGCTGGCGCCACGGGGCAGCAGCACGACCTCCGTGGACGGGGCGGAGTCACCGGGGCTCGTCGCGTGAACCTCGGTGCCCGTCGAGCTGCGGATCACCGCGGCCGCCGAAGCTACCGGCGGCTCAGAGGCGACCACCACCTCACCCGGGACGTAATCCAGCGCACCCGCGCTCGCCGGGAAGCGCAGCGCACCGCCGAGCACGAGCGCCGACGCGAGCAACAGCAGCAGCCCCCGGCGCAGCCCGCGGAGCCTGCTGTCACCGCGGTACGTAGAGTTGAAAGGGATCGACGGCATCAATGTCTTGTCGGGAGTTTCCCGAACCCACATAAGGATTTGAAAACAGCCGGCCCCGGGGCGAACGTGACCTCGCACTTCTTTCCACGCGACGACTACTTCATGAGGCTCGCACTGCGCGAGGCCGAACGAGCGTTGGAACACGACGACGTGCCGATCGGTGCGGTGATCGTCAAGGATGGCGAGCTAATCGGTGCCGCCCACAACGAGCGCGAACTGCGAAACGACCCCACAGCGCACGCCGAGGTGCTCGCGCTGCGGGAGGCGGCTAGCGCCGTACGTAGCTGGCGCGTGCTCGACTGCGTGCTCTACGTCACGCTCGAGCCGTGCGCAATGTGCGCCGGGGCGATCGTGCTCGCGCGCGTCCCGAGCGTCGTGTTCGGTGCCGCCGACCCGAAAGCCGGCGCGGCCGGCAGCGTGCTCAACATCTTCGAGGTGCCGCAGTTCAACCACCGCCCCCGGTATCAAGGCGGGCTGCTCGCGAACGAGAGCGCCGAACTGCTGCGCGCGTTCTTCGCCAACCGGCGCTAACGGCCCGCCGGCCCTAACAGGACGCTCGACGCCGGTCGCCGCCCAGCGCCGGGCGGGACGCCCGGCGGCGCAGTCGTCTAACTTTGCAAGCCGCTCACCTGGAGAGGTGGCAGAGCGGTTGAATGCGCCGGTCTCGAAAACCGGTTCGGGCCTTTCGGTCCGACGGGGGTTCGAATCCCCCCCTCTCCGTTGATTTCGGCCGTTTCCTCTGGATCTGCAGGGGAATCGGACCGCATAGGAGCCGGCGCGCGGACGCTCTGGCCTGGGCCAGCGTGGGCCTTCCTACGCGGGTCGTCTTTCCCTCAGGCTTTCCCTCGAGACCGCGTTCGTGGTCTCGCTGCGTGCGACCGGCGACGTGCTCTTGCGCTCCGCGGACGACGGCAGCGCACTCACGCCGGAGGTCGCGCTTCCGAGTCCCGTCGCCCGTGTCAGCGAAAGCGCAGCGGATCGGCTCATCGGCAGGCCCTGTCTGGATATCCGCGTTACGGCATTGCGCCATCGCGAGCCCCCAGAAGTCAAATCGGCACCGAAGAATGTTGACCAAGCTCCGCCCCCGGAGCCGAGGCCGTCGCGATGAGCGACCGCCGCGCTTGGCTTGAGGGGTGGTGCCCATACTGCCGGGCGGCGCCAGGCGCTCGCTGCCGAGACGGTCGGCATTCGTCCGCCAAGCGCCCGAGCCCGGGGCAGAGGTTGCACGCTGCGCGCGGCTGGCGAGAGCGGTGGTGCCCGACCTGCAAGGCGCTATCGGGCGACCCGTGCCCCACGCCGTCGGGTCGTGAGGCGTCCCGGCCGCATACGGCGCGGCTGCGCCCCGGGCGGGACGAGTTGGTGACTCGCGGGGCGGTGTGGGAGGAGCTTGAGCGTCGCGGCGCGATGGTCGCAGTGGTGCCGTTTTCGGGTCGCGCCGGCAGCGGGGGAACAACGGGAACGATCACGCGCCGCGAAGGGCGGGAGCTCGTCGATGTCGAGCGTTGGAGCGCCCGTGACGAGCTGGCGCTCGCGCTCGAGGGCCCAGTCTGGGATCGGTATGGCCTATTCGCCGGTCATCCCTGGATCCGCGGCACGGTCACGTGGACGCTCGTCGAACGCCGCATCCAGGTCTGCGGTCGGCGCGGCGGCGAATCGTTCGAGGAGACGCTCGCATGATCCCGAGCACCGGCCATGGGTGGGGCGGCTCGGAATTCATGCCCGCCTGCAGGGGACCACCACGCACGATCTCCCGGAGAACAAGGAAGACCGGGTGGCAGCCCGGTCTTCCGAAACATAGGCGCCGTCAGCGCCGCAAAAAGGATCTGCACTGCAGTCTAGCTGGCCGGCGGACGAACTCCTCGTTCTCGTAGTTGTCCGGTCCGCGGTGAGTCACCCTCCGCCTGCAACCGCCATCTGCTGGACCGCTCTTGGTCCTCTGGCTGACCGAGCTACTCGCGACCGCCCTCGCGCTGTTCCTGATCACCGCGATCGAATACGCATTACCGGTTGGTCCCCGGACTGCGGATCGCAGGCCGGCGCTCGCGCCCGGTGCCACCGGCTTGCGTGGCGCTCGCCACCTCCTGGGCCTCGGCGGCCGCGCTCGCCCACGTCGCGGGCTCGGTCGGGACCCTCGTGGGCGCCGACCTGCTCAATCTCCGCCGGCTGTCGCAAGCGGGCATGAGCGTCGCATCGATGGGTCGCGCCGGGGTGTTCGGCGGTATCTTCCTGTGTGGGACCATGGCCGTGCTGCGGGTCGGTCTTTCGTGCGGGCGCCGAAAGTCTCGCTCCGGGACTCCTGAGCTCCGTGGCGATGCCTGCAGCCCAAGCGCGAATCTCCTCCCAGTCGCGGCGGTCCGGGTACTCGGGCGGCGTTCTCTGTACCGTCGCGCGCTCGAGCGGGCCGTGCGGCTCGGCCGGCACGCGCCCGCCGAAGACGACGTGGGCGTGCGCGCCGAGCTGCTCGACGCGGTTCATGGTCCGGGGCGGCTCCGGGCAAGACCCCGGGTCGGATCCTTGGCCGGATCTCCGACCGGACCGGAGCTGAACACCCAGAACGGCCGACGCGCGAGCTCGCCGCCCAGGTGGCGCAGGAAATGCCTGGCGTCGCCGCGCCAGTGCTTGGCGTAGACCGCGCTGCCTAGCACGACCGCGTCGTAGGGCTCGAGGCTCCGCACCTCGTCTGCTGGTCGACGCTCGGGCCGGAGTCCCGCAGCAGGCCGGCGACGAACTCGGCGATCTCGGCCGTCGAGCCGCGCTTCGAGCCGTAGGCGACCAGGACGTTTGTCATGCGGTCAGGATCGCCATCGGGGACGCCGAGGCCCATCGGTGCTGCGCACGCCGGTCGATGCGTTGGGCTACGGAGGTAACAGGGCCGCTGGCCCCCGTTGCGCATCTGCCTGACCGCGTCGGCCTGTGGGCCAGCGAAGCCTGCTCGCTCCGTATCTTGCCGCGTCTGCGGGCGGTCGAATCCCGATGAACGGGCAATGCAAGCCTGGGAGCGTAAGCGTATGCCCGGTCGCAGCATTCGCGTCGCCCGGATCGCCGGCATCCCCGTCGGGGTCAACCCATGGTGGCTGCTGGTCGTAGTGCTGTTCACCTGGGTGCTCGGCGACAGCTACTACCCGTCCGTGGTCAAGGGAATCGCACCGGGGACGGCATACGCGCTCGGCCTGCTCAGCATCCTGCTGCTGTTCGCGAGCATCCTCGCCCACGAGTTCGGCCACGCGCTCGTCGCGCGTCGCCACGGACTCGAGGTCGAGGAGATCGACCTGTGGCCGCTGGGTGGCGTCTCGAGGCTGCACGGGCGACCGCAGGCACCGGGGGACGAGCTGCGGTTCGCCGCGGCGGGGCCGGCGGTGACAGCCGTCGTCGCGGTGATCTTCAGCGCCGTCGCGGTGCTCCTGCCGGGATCGACTCCGGCGGCGGTGAAGGCCGTGATCGACTACCAGGCCGAGATCAATCTCCTGCTGCTGTTCTTCAACCTCGTCCCCGCGTTCCCGCTCGACGGCGGCCGCATCTTGCGAGCGCTCCTGTGGCAGCGACGAGGTGACATCGCCGCTGCCACGAAGACCGCGTCGGACATCGGCCGCGGCTTCGGCTGGGTGATGATCGCGCTCGGCGTGATCGCGTGGCTGGACGGCGTGATCGACGGGCTGTTCCTGGCCCTGATCGGCGGCTTCGTGGTGATGGCCGCCGGCGCCGAAGAGGCCCAGGAGCAGGTGCTGGCCGCGTTCAGCGGGGTCAGCGTCCGTGAGCTGATGTCGGCGCCGGCGATCACGATCGCCGCGGACACCACACTGGGCGAGGCACAGCGACTGTTCGAGCAGTACCGCTACACGTCCTTCCCCGTCACCGAGACCGGCGGCCGGGCAATCGGCCTCCTGACGATCGACAAGCTGGAGCGCGTCCCGATCTTCCGTCAGCACGCGCGGTCGGTGGAGGAGCTGGCCGACCGCGACCCAGAGCTGCTGGTCGACGAGCATGAGGACATCGCACGGCTGCTCGAGCGGCCGGCTTTCGCCCGTGTCGGTCGCGCGGTGGTGGTCGATCCCTCACAACGTCCGGTCGGGCTCGTCTCGCAAACCGACATCCAGCGCGCGATCCGCGTCAGGCGGCTGCGCGCCGATCACCGCCAGACAAAGGAAACGATCCACCATGCATAAGCCATGCCGATTGTTCCCGAGCGCGGGATGAACCCGACGGTGAGAAGAATTTGACCTACCGGGTGACCGTAACCGACTCGCGCGGGCACGCGGTGTCGGTCCGAGTGGTTGTCCATATCATCCGCGGCACGATCATGCTCGACTGGCCGATCATCGTCCAGACATGATGGCCGCGCCTCGCCCGATCACCGGGGAGCGGGCCAACCTCGTCCCGGCGGACCGCGCGGGCAGCGCCGACGTCGCGGTCCGCGAGGTCGTCAAGCGCTACGGCCGGATCGAGGCGCTGCGCGGGGTCTCGGCTGATGGTCGCCGCATCTGAGCTGTTGACGATTACCGGACCGTCCGGATCGGGGAAGAGCACGCTTCTGAACTTGATCGGGAGCCTCGACCGGCCCGACGCCGGGACGATCGCGGTCGGTGGCGAGCCGGTGCCCGAGCCGCGCCACGCGCTCCAGTTCCGCCGGCAGATGGTCGGGTTCGTGTTCCAGGACAACCTGCTGCTGCCGTACCTCAGCGCGCGGGCCAACGTCGATCGCGGCGCTGTTGGCCACCGCCGGCATGCATCTGCGCGAGCGCCACGAGCGAGGCGCCGAGCTGCTCGCCGAGGTCGGCCTCTCCGACCGCGCCAACCACCTCCCCTCCGAGTTGTCCGGCGGCCAGCGCCAGGCAGTGGCGCTGGCCAGAGCGCTCGCCAATCGACCGCGCCTGCTGCTCGCCGACGAACCGA
This sequence comes from Solirubrobacteraceae bacterium, assembly GCA_052147535.1. GTDB lineage: Bacteria > Actinomycetota > Thermoleophilia > Solirubrobacterales > Solirubrobacteraceae > Palsa-465. The sequence continues at coordinate 20,652 of JBKQKK010000403.1, forward strand.
CCGGCGCGCTCGACTCAGAGAGCGCCAAGGTGCGTTGGACCTGCTGGCGCGGCTGCGAGAGCTTCACGGGATGACGGTGATCGTCGTCAGCCACGATCCGGCAGTCGCGGACCGAGCCGACCGGGTCGTGCATATCGTCGACGGGCAGGTGGTCTAGCGGCGAGACGTGGGTGCGGGAAACCGCGGCGGGGATGTGGGCGCACGCGGATGGCGTGCGGGACCGGGCGATCGATCATCCGCGCATGGAGTTTCTCGACCGTCACGATGCCGGGCGTCGACTGGCTTCGAAGCTGGCGCCGCTGGCGCAGGAGCACCCGATCGTGATCGCGCTGCCGCGCGGTGGCGTGCCCGTCGCGTTCGAGGTCGCGCGGCGGTTGGGAGCGCCGCTGGATGTGCTGGCGGTGCGCAAGCTTGGCGCGCCTGGCAACCCCGAGTTCGGCGTCGGTGCGATCGCGGAGGATGGCAGCGCGGTCCTCAATGCGGACACTGCCAGGCGGGCGGGCATGACCCAAGAGATATTGGATGCGACTGTCGAGCAGGAGACGCGGGAGCTGCGCCGGCGGGTCGAGCGCTATCGCGACGGGCGCGAGCCTCTGGATGTGCGCGCGCGCACGGTGATCGTAGTTGACGACGGGCTCGCGACGGGACTGACCAATCTCGCCGCAGTGCGCGCGCTGCGCGCTCGCGGTGCGGGCCGGATCGTGGTCGCGGTTCCGGTCGGCGCTCGTGAATCGGTTGAGCTCCTGAGCGAGGAGGCCGACGAGGTCGTGTGCCTCACGGTCCCCCCCGAACTGCTCGGGGTCGGCCAGTGGTATGAGGACTTCTCGCCCGTGTCGGATGCGGAGGTGCTCACCTTGCTCGGCACCCACGTGGCGCTTTCGATCGAGCGCGAGCTGCTGTTGGATGTCGGCGGCGTCGAGCTCAGCGGTGATCTGACGCTCCCGGAGGAGCCTCACGGTCTCGTGATCTTCGCTCACGGCAGTGGGTCAAGCCGCTTGAGCCCTCGCGATCGCGAGGTGGCGGCGACGCTGAACCAGTCGGGCCTTGCGACGCTCCTGTTCGACCTCCTGACCGAGCCGGAGGGCCGCCGGCGCGAGCTCGTGTTCGACATCCCGCTGCTCGCCCACCGGTTGGAGGAAGTCACGCGCTGGACGATCGCCGACCCGGCCACCCGAGGGCTGCCGATCGGGTACTTCGGCGCGTCGACCGGCGCGGCTGCCGCCCTCCGGGCCGCCGCCGCGGCGGGCGACGTGGTGCAGGCGGTGGTGTCGCGGGGTGGCCGCGCCGATCTCGCCGCCGACCGTCTTCCGTATGTCAGCGCGGCAACGCTGCTGCTCGTCGGCAGCCGCGACCGCGACGTGCTCGAGCTCAATCGCCGCGCCGCGGCGATGCTGCACTGCCCTCATCACCTATCGGTCGTGGAGGGCGCGAGCCACCTGTTCGCCGAGCCTGGCACGCTGGAGGAGGTTGCGAGGCTCGCTGCCGAGTGGTTCGAGGAGTACCTGACCGCGAGCGTCCCGACCGTCGCGGTAGGCGGGCTCAGCTGATGTCCGCCACGCTTGCGCTTCCACTCGGTGAGCGCGAGGTGCTCGACGCGCTGCGGCGTGAAGCCCGCCCGCTCACCGGCGAGCATCGTGACTACGACGCGCTGCTCACGCTGATCGGCACCGCGAGGATCGTGCTGCTCGGCGAGGGCAGCCACGGCACGCACGAGTTCTACCGAGAGCGCGCGAAGATCACCAAGCGGCTGATCACCGAGGATGGCTTCACCGCGGTCGCGATCGAGGGCGACTGGCCCGATGCCTACCGCGTCAACCGCTACGTGCAGGGCGGGCGCCATGACCCCGACGCCGAGGCGGCGCTCGGCGGTTTTCGCCGCTTCCCGACCTGGATGTGGCGCAACGCCGACGTACTCGACTTCGTCGGCTGGCTGCGCGCACATAACGAGGGGCGCCATCGCAGCGCACGTAAGGTCGGGTTCTACGGGCTCGACCTCTACAGCATGGCCGCGTCGATCGAGGCGGTCATCGCCTATCTCGACTCGCAGGACCCCGAGGCCGCTGCCCGTGCCCGAGCGCGCTATGAGTGCCTTCAGCCGTACACCGCCGACAGCGCCAGATACGGCGAGGCGGTCCTGCTCGGCGTCGGCGAGCCGTGCCGGCGGCGGGTGATCGAGGAGCTCGTCGAGCTCCGCCGCAGGGCCGGCGAGTTCCTTTTGCATGACGGGCTCGCAGCCGAGGATGAGTACTTCTTCGCCGAGCAGAACGCCGCTGTCGTCGCGAACGCCGAGGAGTACTACCGCACGATGTTCGCCGACCATGCTGGATCGTGGAATCTGCGCGACCGGCACATGGCCGACACGCTTGACCAGCTGCTGGCGCACCTCGACCGCCACGGCGGCACCGCGCGAGTGGTGGTCTGGGCACACAACTCGCACGTCGGCGACGCCCGGGCTACCGAGATGGCGGCGCGCGGCGAGCTCAACATAGGCCAGTTGATGCGCGAGCGCCACGGCCGGGACGCGATCAACGTCGGCTTCACCACCTACACGGGCACCGTCACGGCCGCCGCGGCGTGGGGCGCCCCTGCCGAGCGCAAGCGCATCCGTCCCGCGCTCGCTGGCAGCTACGAGGCGTTGTTCCACGCCACGCGGATCCCAGCCTTCCTGCTGTGCCCGCTGAGTGCGGGCGATAGCGGGCGCGCACTACGCGAGCCGCGCCTGGAACGCGCGATCGGCGTGATCTACCACCCGCACACCGAACGCCAGAGCCACCTCTTTTCCGCGAGCGCAGCTCGGCAATACGACGCGCTTGTGCACCTCGACACGACTCGCGCTGTCGAGCCACTCGAGCGCACCGCGACCTGGGTGCACGGCGAGCCTCCCGAAACCTACCCGACCTCACTCTGACGACGCGACGGCCGGGGATTCACAGCTGCTCATGATTGGTTCTGGCGCTCAGCGACACCGCGCTCACGCTCGGGACGACGGCGGCGGCGGCAGCGGATCCAATCCGAGGAGCGACGTCATACACCACGACCGCGCACACCACCACGGCGCCGATCACTCCCCTGTGGCGCGGTACGCGCCACGGCCAGAATCACGCCCCCGAGGATCAACAAAGCCTGGTCGGATGCTGGCGATGATCGCCGACGAGCGCCTACGAGCGCCGGACCACTACGGCGACCGCGTCACAAAGTGGACTCCCTGGAGCCCTTCGAGCGAGAAGCCCTCGGCAGCTCCGGGAGCGACGTCGATCAGAAACACCGGCGCCGAGCCCGTACAGCGTGTCGTTGGCGATCCGGAGCGCGTCGGCCTCGTCCTTGAACGTCGTGACCGCAAGCACAGGGCCGAAGATCTCCTCCTGGAAGACCCGCATGCCGTTGTGCCCATTGAGCACTGTCGGCTCGTAGTAGTAGCCACCCTCGAGCCCTCCGGTCAGCTCGGGACGCCTGCCGCCGATCAGCACCTCGGCGCCCTCGTCGCGGCCGATCTTGACGTAGCCCTCGATCTTCTCGAGCTGCGCCGTCGAGACCTGGGCACCGATCATCGTCGTGCACCGGCGAAGTAGCGGAAGTGGTCGACCGCGAGCGGGATGTCGGCCGCCAGCGTCTCGCGCACCGGCTTGCCGTTCTCGTAGCTCTCCGCGACCGCGAGCATCTCGAGGTTCTCCTCGATCGCATCCGCGACCGCGTTCAGCACCGCCGCGCGGTCAGCCGGTGACCGGCCGCCCCAACCGTCCTTCGCAGCGTGCGCCGCATCGAGCGCAAGCTCGATGTCCTGCGCGCCCGAGTTGGCGACCTCGCAGAACGGAGCGCCCGTCGACGGGGTCACGTTCTCGCGGTAGTCGTGTGTCCACCACCACCGTGCGGCCCGGCAGCTACCTGATGCCGAGCCTCGAGCACGCGACCGTGTCCGGTGCGATGCGCCATCCTCACCTGCGAGACCGCCGCGACCCTGGCCGACGTCGCCCGGCTGATGGCCACGCACCCCTTGCACTGCGTCGCCGTGATGGGCGCGCGCGCCGACGCCCACGAAAACGCCTCGCATGCCACGTCGTAATCGGGCATGTTCGGCGCCGTCGGGATTCGGTTACTGGCGGCCATCGGCTTTCAGTCGCACGATAATCGAAAGCTCGCGCGCAGCGGTCCGCGTTTCGCCGTGCAATGAGTGCGGAGATCTTCGACCCGCGGGCAGCCATGCCGATTGTTGCCGATCGCGGGATGAACCCGACGGTGAGGAAGAAGCTGACCTACTGGGCTCGCCGACGAACCCACCGCTCGACTCATAGACGCAAAGCACGCGTTGGACCTGCTGGCGCGGCTGCGGGAGCTTCACGGGATGACGGTGATCATCGTCAGCCACGATCCGGCCCTCGCGGACCGAGCCGACCCTCTGGTGCTTCCGGAGTCGGCAACGGTCCTGGTCGTGTTCGCGCACGGCAGCGGCTCAAGCCGCCACAGCCCCCGCAATCGTCAGGTCGCCCGAGCGCTGAATGACCGTCGGCTCGCGACGCTGCTGCTCGACCTGCTGACAGCGGACGAGGAGCGCGATCGCGCGAACGTGTTCGACGTCGGCCTGCTGGCCGGGCGCCTTGTCGCAGCGACGCGCTGGGCGCAGCGGCAGCCGCGAGTCACCGAGCTCAGGGTCGGATACTTCGGCGCCAGCACGGGCGCCGCCGCGGCGCTGTCGGCGGCCTCCGAGCTCGAGGACGAGATCGGCGCGGTCGTTTCCCGCGGCGGACGGCCGGACCTGGCGGGCGCACGACTCCCAGCGGTGCGCGCGCCGGTGCTGCTGATTACCTGCCAGACGCAGAACATCGCGCCGATCACCCCGAGGGCGAGCGGCTGGATCAGTGGTTTCCCGCACTGTGGATCGGTTGTGATCGCCGATACACGGCGCGGCCTCCGGGGTCCACCGTGACCGGCAATGTCACCGCTGCCGTCCAGATCATCGCCTTCAGGAGAGGCCGGCGAGAGTGGGTTCGAAGCAGGGGCTTATGTCACGGACGGTGTGCGTCTGTTCCTTGTCGTGCTGCGCCTTGATCCGCCCGGTGGCGCAGCCACGGCCCTGCTCGAGGATTGCATGACGCTCGAGCGGCGGTCCTACACTGCGCCAGATCCGTGGGAGATGCGCGTGCGACTCGTCCGACCGCCAGCTGGCTGCGCCGCTTAGAACCCTGTTCGCACGACCCGGCCGCCGGTTTGAGCTTGCTTGGGTTGGGCGCCCGGCCTCAGCCGAGGTTGATCTGATCCGGTTGCGGGTCCCCCACCAGCACGACACTCAGGCTCGCGTCGCCTGCGACGATCTCGTCCACGAGCGACCGTTCGATGTGACCGAACCTCCGTCGCAGGTGCGGTGTGCCCATCACGATGTGCGTCGTTCCAAGCTCGTTGGCGATGCGCGCCACAGTTCGAGCGACGTGACGGTCCCTCTCGACGATCAGATGCGCGCCGAACACGGCGGCCAGCCGGCGCAGCTCGTCAACGCGCCGATCCGCCTCCCGATCGTCGGTGTGCTCGGCCGGGGCGACCCAAAGCAGGTCCAGGTCTCCCCCAAGTCGTTCGGCCATCGTCCACGCCCGCCGGATGATGTGGTTCGCGCTCGGATCGGGCTTGACTAGCCCGAGAAACCTGTGGTCGCGCTCGGCGGGGATGTTGCTGATCAGGCGATCCTGATCGTTGAGCATCTCGGCGGTCAGCCGGTGGGCCTCGACCTCCTCGACGACCTGAAGCAGCGCCATCTCGCGCAGCGCGTCGAGGTTGTCCTTGGTGAAGAATCGCTCGAGCGCGACGGGCACGCTGCCGACCGGGAACACCTTGCCCTCGATGATCCGTGCCTGGAGAGCTTCCGGGGTGAGGTCGACGACCGCCACCTCGTCGGCCTCGTCGAGCACCGCGTCGGGCAGCGTTTCGTGGATCGCGATGCCAGTCTTCTCGGCGATCCGCTCGCTCACGCTCTGCAGGTGCTGGACGTTGACCGTCGAGAACACGGTGATCCCTGCCGCAAGAATGTCTTCGACGTCCTCGTAGCGCTGGTCGTGCTCGAGCCCCGGCGCGTTGGTGTGCGCGAGCTCGTCGATCAGGCAGACCTGCGGAGAGCGGCGGAGGATCGCCGGCAGGTCCAGCTCCTCGATGACCGTGCCCTGAAATCGGACCGGCCGGCGCGGGATCAGCTCGAGCCCTTCGGCCGCGGCGGCGGTTTCGGGTCGCCCGTGGGTTTCCAGCAGGCCGATCGCGACGTCCTGACCCTCGGCGGCCACGGAGTGGCCCTCCTGCAACATCCGGTAGGTCTTGCCGACACCAACGGCCATGCCGAGGAAGACCTTGTGCTGCCCGCGGGGCATCGGCGGCTCAGTCGCCCACTCAGGCTCCGAGCACGCCGTGCACGAGCAGGTCGATCAGCTTGATCCCGACGAACGGCGCGATCAGGCCGCCGACGCCGTAGATCGCGAGGTTGCGGTAGAGCAGCGCGCTCGCTCCGAGCGGCCGGTAACGCACGCCGCGCAGCGCGAGTGGCACGAGCGCCGGGATGATCAGCGCGTTGTAGATGATGGCCGACAGGATCGCCGATCGCGGGGTTCCCAGGTCCATCACGTTCAGCCGAGAGAGCGGCCCGGTGCTGTCACCGACCGACGCGTAGGTCGCGACGAACACTGCCGGCAGGATCGCGAAGTACTTGGCGACGTCGTTGGCGATCGAGAAGGTCGTCAGCGCACCCCTTGTGATCAGCAACTGCTTGCCGACCTCGACGATCTCGATCAGCTTCGTCGGGTCAGAATCGAGATCGACCATGTTGCCCGCCTCGCGCGCAGCCTGGGTGCCGCTGTTCATCGCCACCCCGACATCGGCCTGGGCAAGGGCGGGCGCGTCGTTGGTCCCGTCACCGGTCATCGCGACGATCCTGCCCTGGCTCTGCTGCTCCTTGATCATCGCGAGCTTCGCCTCCGGCGTCGCCTCCGCCAGGAAGTCGTCGACTCCGGCTTCATGCGCGATCGCGCCAGCGGTGCGCGGGTTGTCGCCGGTGATCATCACGGTCTTGACGCCCATCCGGCGCAGCTCCTCGAAGCGGCGGTTGATGCCCTCCTTGAGGATGTCGCGCAGGTCGATCACGCCGAGCACCCGCTCGTCACGGCAGACCGCGAGCGGCGTTCCGCCCTCGCCGGCGATCCGGCCCAGCTCGGAGTCGAGCTCGGGCGGCACCTGCCCGTCGCGACCGCGGACGTATTCGATGATCGCGTCGCCCGCGCCCTTGCGCAGCTCGTGGCCGTCGAGGTCGATCCCGCTCATCCGCGTCTGGGCGGTGAACGGCACGAACCGCGCATCGGTCCCGGCGAGCGGTCGCTCGCGGAGGCCGTAGCGCTTGGCGAGGATCATGATCGAGCGGCCCTCGGGGGTCTCGTCGGCAAGCGAAGCCGCCTGGGCGACGTCGGCCAGCTCCCGCTCATCGATTCCCGGCATCGGCACGAAGGCGGTCGCCTGGCGGTTTCCCAGCGTGATCGTGCCCGTCTTGTCGAGCATCAGCAGGTTCACGTCCCCGGCAGCCTCGACCGCACGGCCCGAGAGCGCGAGCACGTTGCGGGCGACCAGGCGGTCCATTCCGGCGATCCCGATCGCCGACAGCAGCGCGCCGATCGTCGTCGGCGCGAGCGCGACGAGCAGCGCGATCAGGGTGACGATCGAGATCGTGGTGTGGGCGTAGTGAGCGAACGGGCCGAGCGTCATCACGACCGCGAGGAAGATCAGCGTCAGGCCTGCGAGCAGGATCCCGAGTGCGATCTCATTCGGGGTCTTGCGTCGCTGCGCCCCCTCGACGAGGGCGATCATCCGGTCCAGGAAGCTCTCGCCGGGATGCTGGGTGATCTCCACGACGATCCGATCAGACAGCACGCGCGTTCCCCCTGTGACCGCGGTGCGGTCGCCGCCGGCCGATCTGACGACCGGGGCGGACTCGCCGGTGACCGCTGCCTCGTCGATCGAAGCGACCCCCTCGATGATCGTGCCATCACCAGGGATCAATTCGCCGGTGCTGACCTCGACCACATCGCCGGGGACGAGCTCGGAGGACCGCTTGACGCTCGCGTCGCGCAGGCGCGCCGGCGTCTCGGTGCGCAGGCCCCTCAGCGCGTCCGCCTGAGCCTTGCCCCGGCCCTCGGCAAGCGCCTCCGCCAGGTTGCCGAAGTAGGCGCACAGCCACAGCCAGGCGGCGATCGAAAGTGTGAACCAGGCCGGGTCGCCGCCGCTCGAGCCCCCGACGTTCAGACCGGCGACCTGCGTGAGCCACAGCAGGGTCGTCAGCGTGGCGCCCACCTCGACCGTGAACATCACCGGGTTGTGCATCATCCGCCGCGGGTTCAGTTTGGCGACCGCCGACCACAGTGCCGGTATGAAGAGGTCCGTGTTCAGCACGCTCACATGCGGCCTGCGGATCATCGCGCTGGGGTGCGGTCTGCGGATCATCGCCGGTGCACCGTGTCGAGCGCGAGGCTGAGGGCGAGCACGTTGACCGAGCGGGGACCGAACACGCCGCCGACTCCGGTCAGGCCGTCGGTGTGCTCGGAGATCAGGCGCATCACCACGCTCAGCGGCAGCCCTCGGGCTGCTGCGACTCGGTGCGCCTGGATCTCCGCGTTGGCCATCGAGATGTCGGGATCGACCCCGGATCCCGAAGCGGTGACCGCATCAGCGGGAACCTCTGTGGCGGTCAGACCGGGATCGTAGGGCCGCTCGCGGCGCAGGTAGGCCTCCAGACGCGAACGGATCTCCGCCGCAAGCCGAGCGGAGCTGGGACCCAGGTTCGACGCCGCCGTGTCGGCAGCGTCATCGCCGGTTGCCGACGGGCGGCTCTGGAAGTAGCGCGTGTCGCCGAGGAAGCTCTGGCCGATCAGCAGCGAGCCGACGGGCCGGCCGTGCAGCTCGACGCGGCTGCCGTTGGCCTGGTGCGGCCACAGCACCTGTGCCAGACCGGTGATCGCGAGCGGATAGGCCAAACCGAGCAGCAGCGTGAGCACGATCACCGCGAGGACCGAGGCCTTGAGCTGGCGCAGCATCAGAACAACCTCGGGCTCAGGGCCTGCACGACCGGGCCGAGCATCAGCGACGGCACGAACGTCAGCAGCGCCACGATCGTGATCGTCGCGATCAGCAGCACCGCGAACACAACCGTGTCGGTCCGCATCGTGCCCTCGCCCGCCGCGATGATCCGCTTGCCCGACAGCGAGCCCGCGATCGCAAGCGCCGCCAGCATCGGCAGGAAGCGCCCGATCAGCGCTGCCGCCCCGCCTGCGAGGTCGGCGAACGGGATCCCGCTCGCGCCCACGTTGCCCGGCGCGTGCGGCTGCACGAGCCCAGCGTAGCCGGCGAATGCCGAGCCGTTGTTGTTGGCCTGCGAGGTGTACGCGTACAGCGTCTCGGCGAAGCCCTGTGGGCCGGCGTTGAGGATCGAGCGCATCCCGTAGCGGGTGCTGATCGCCCACGCGGTCATGAACAGCACGATCAGCGGCACCGCGATCACACCGATCGTGACGAGCTTGATCTCCCGCGCTTCGATCCGTTTGCCGAGGTACTCCGGCGTGCGGCCGACCATCAGCCCAGCGACGAACACGGCCAGCACGACCATCAGCAGCATCCCATACAGGCCCGAGCCGACACCGCCGAAGATCACCTCCCCGGTCATGATGTCAGCCATCGGGATCGAGCCGCCGAGCCCCGTGAACGAGTCGAGCGCGGCGTTCGTCGACCCGTCGCCCGTCGCCGTGGCGGCGACGGCCATCAGCGTCGAGTCCGCCGTCTGCAGGCGCTGCTCCTTGCCCTCCATGTTGACCCCGTGGACACCGGCGGCTCGCATCGCGGGGGACGGCCGGCTCTCGGCCGGGTAGGCGACCGCCGCTGCGCCGAGGAACATCACCAGCATCACCGCGTACAGCGCCCAGCCCTGGCGGCGGTTGCCGACCATGCAACCGTACGTGGCTGTCAGCGCCGCCGGAATCGCGAGGATCATCAGCACCTCGACGAAGTTGGCCAGACCGGTCGGGTCGTCGAACGGCATCGCCGAGCTGGTCCCGAAGAAGCCTGCGCCCAGCGATCCCAGCAAGGTGATCGCCTTCTGGGACGCAACCGGTCCGAGCGCCAGCGTCTGGCTGCCCCCGGCGAGGGTGTGGAAGTGGACGTCGGCCGCCAGCGTCTGGATCGCGCCCTCGGCGACCAGGAACAGCGAGCCTGCGATCGCCAGCGGGAGCAGCACGTACAGCACCGCCCGGACCAGATCGACCCAGAAGTTGCCGAGCTCCTTGCCCGAGCGGTTCGCGAAGCCGCGAACGACCGCGACCGCGGTCGCGATCCCAACCGCCGCCGAAATGAACCCCTGGACGGCGATGCCCGCCATCTGGGCGAAGTTCGACAGCGTCGCCTCGCCCGTATAGAACTGCCAACCGGTGTTGGTGACCATCGACGAGGCGGTGTTGAAGCTCACATCCCATGGGGCCGAGCGAAACCCTTGCGGGTTGAACGGCTGGATCGACTGCGTCCGCAGGATCACGAACAGCGCCAGCCAGCCGATCGCGGTGAACATCAAGATGCTGCCCGCGTAGGCCTTCCAGTCCTGACCGGCAGGTTCGGCTCCGGCCAGCAGCGCCGACGTGCGCCGCTCCAGCGGCCTGACGACGCGCGTCAGCAGCACCCGCTCACCGGCGAACACGCGCTGGATGTAGCCGCCGAGCAGCGGCGTGATGCCGGTTAGGACGACCAGCAGCAGTGCGATCTGCAGCCACCCCGACGCGGTCATCTGGTCAGAGCCGCTCTCCGCGCAGTAACGCGTACACCAGATACGCGAACAGCGCCACCGCGACGGCCAGCGCGACCGCGTCAGCGATGCTCATATCCGGTCAAAGCCCGCGATCAGCGCAGCGAGGAGGCCAAAGATCAGGGCCGCGATCACAATCGCCACAACGTCCATCCTAGGTAAGAATCCCAGTTGCGTCAGGCCGGCGGTCGGTCGGTGGTGTCTTGGCGAAACGGGCCCGAGCGCGAGCACGGGATCTACGGGCGCCGTCCGCCAAGCTCGACCTTGACCACCTTGCCGGCCTCGTTGTAAGGCAGCTCGGCGACGAATTCGATCTCGCGAGGGACCTTGAACAGAGCGAGGCTGCTGCGCACCAGCTGTTTCAGCGCGTCCTCGGACACGGCTGCGCCGTTCGCCGGAACGACATAGGCTTTCAGGCGCTGGCCGAATTGCTCGTCGGGCACGCCGATGACCGCGACCTCGGCGACCCCTGGGTGACGCGTCAGGACATCCTCCACTTCGGATGGGAAGATGTTCTCTCCTCCGGAGACGATCATCTCGTCTTCGCGTCCGTCGACGAACAGCCGCCCGGCATCGTCGATATGGCCGATGTCGCCGCTGTTGACGAGGCCACCGATGACCTGCTTGGCGCCGCCATCGGTGTAGCCGACGAATGTCGTCTCGTTGCCTGCGAAGATCCGCCCGGGAGAACCCGCAGCTACGGGGTAGCCTCCCTCATCGTAGATCGCGACGCGCGTGCCCCGCGGTGGGCGACCGACGGTGCCCGGAGCCGCGCGCAGATCGGCGGGCGTGGCGACCGCGGCCCACGACACCTCGGTCGAGCCGTACGTGTTGCAGAGGACATCGCCGAACTGGTCCATGAAACGCGTGGCGAGATCGCCCTGAAGCGCGGAGCCACTAACAGCCACGATACGCAGTGACGTGGTGTCGTGGCGGGCGCGGGTGGACGGCGGCAGCTCGAGGTTTCGCGCGAGCATCGTCGGCACCAGGACCAGCGCCTCCACCCGCTCACGTGCCACGGAGGCCAGCACGGCCTCGGGATCGAAGCGCCGCTGCAGCACGACCGTCGCGGACACCGCGAGCGCGAGCCCGAAGTGCAGGTAGCCCCAGGAATGGAACAGTGGCGAGGCCGATCAGGGTTACCTGTCGCGAGCGCAGGGGGATCCGATCGATCAGCGCCAGCGGGACGCCGAGATGGTCGGACTCCGGGCGCGTGGCGCCCTTCGGCGGGCCGGTAGTGCCGGAGGTGAGGATCACCACATGCCCGTGGCGGGCCGGCGGCGGCAGGTCGCTCGGATCGCCGGCGGCGATCAACTCGTCGAGCGTGGTCGCCGACACCGGACCACGATCGTGCCAGGCGACGAACCGCAGCACCCCGCGGATCTTCACAGCCTCGGAGGTTCGTCGTCGTGGATCAGAGCGCGCGGCCGCTCGCGCTTTAGCAGTTCCCGCAGCTGGCGAGCCGAAAGCCCGGCGTTGAGAAGTACGATGTCGGCGCCGAGCTTCGAGGCGGCCACGATCGCCTCGGCGACACGCTCGTGGTTGCGGCACAGGATCGCCACGCGATCCCCCGGCTCGACTCCCCGCCCGTTCAATTCGCGAACAAGCGCGTTCGTGCGCTGGTGGACCTCGCCGAATGTCCATCGGCCTCGATCGTCAATGAGTGCGGGCTCATCTGGATGCATGGTCGCGGCGATCGTGCAGCCGGCAGCCAGCGTCGCGTCCCACTGAGTGAGTTCCCAGGCCGCGCGCACGAGCCGGTCGGGCCGCGCCGGAGCGATCATTCCGCTCCGTGCGAAGGCCGACGCGTCCCAGCCGATCTCGCGCGCCGACTGCGCAAGCTGCTTCGCGAGCGTGCCGCGCGCAGGCGGGTGACCCTCGACGATCGCCATCAGACGCACGAGCGACTCCCGCGCTCCGCTACGCAAGAGCGGCAGCGCGGCCGCATCTGCGACAGTGCCCAACAGACCCTCGGGGGCACGGTAATTCAGCTCCAAGCTGACCCTACAGCGGCCCTCATGTTGTTCGCTCACGTGCCAGTGGCCGCTGTGCTCGATTCCCTCCACGCTCTGCCAGCTGAGTTCGCGCGGTGCTATGGAGCGCGTGAACTCCACGGTCGCGCCCAGCTCCACGTCGCCGACTCGAACCTCGATCCGGTAGCGGGGGCGACCGTCGTCATCCCCTTGGATCGCCTCCCAGCGCCGAATGTCACGCAGGAACCGCGGATACATCAGCGGCGCGCCGATCAGCTCCCACACGGCGCCCGGCGGAGCATCAATCGTCACCTGCTGCGAGACGCGCATCGCGGTTTCACCCGATGATCGGAAACCGGCGCTGCGTCGCTAGATCGTCGAGCGCCAGCTGCATCACTGCGATCACGTGGTCGTAGACGGCATCGTGGTTGGGGCGCGGACCGAACCGCTGGCGAAGGTCGATCGGCGCCAGCACCTGAGTCGCAATCTTCGCCGGCAGCGGCACGTGACCGAGCGGTCGCCGAAGTTGACCCCCCACGGCAGCGCGAGCGAGATTGGGAGCACGTGCAGGTGGAGCGCGCGATCCAGGCGCAGCGCGTGCGCGAACCGCTCGCCGCGCGTGAGGAACAGCGCCGTCTCCTGCCCGCCGATCGAGACGACCGGCACGATCGGGAGCCCGCGCTCGAGCGCGAGCGCGACGAACCCAGAGCGACGGTCAAAATCGACCCGGCTGGACTCCCATGTAGGACGATGGGTCTCATAGTCGCCGCCGGGGTAGACAAGCACCGCGGCGCCGGCGTCGAGCGCGCTGGCAGCATTTTCGTGCGATGCCGCGACCGTTCCGTAGCGGCGCAGGAACCCGAGTCCGGGCCAGACCATCACGAGGTTGTGCGCAAGCTGGTAGAAGGGCCGATCCGCCCCGAAGTACGCGCTGAATGCGAGCGCGAACACGAACACGAACGTGTCGGCCGGCACGTTGCCGCCCGAGTGGTTCCCCACCAGCAGTACCGGTCCCTGCTCGGGGATGTGGTGAAGACCACGGACCTCAGCCCGGAAGTAGTAGGACGCGAGCAGCCACAGGGCCGGTAGCGACCGGCGAATGAAATCCGGATCGCGTTCGCTCAGGTCGGCCGCAGGAATCCGCCGCAACACCTGGCGCGCAAGCCCGCCAGCCAGGCCTTGCCCTGACTCCCGGCCGAGGGCCTGCTCCGTAGTCGCCATGGGACCGAAACCTAGAACGCCGTGAGCCGGCATCGCACCGGGCTCAGCTACCGATCCGGGGGCCGGCCGAGTACGGGCGGCGGTCGCCTGAGCTGCGCAACGCCGGCGATCCGCTGGTCGAGCAACGCCACGAGATCCGCAAGCTGCGCCTCGACGGGACGATCGCTTCGGAGCGCCACGTGCGCTTCAGGCGCCAGCTCGTCGAGCGCCTCCCAGGCCGAGCGCTCGCGCATGACGATCGACAACGACGCGTCCGAGACGCGCGCCCGCTGACGATCGCGCTGCGCAGCTCGCTCCGCGAGCACATTCACCGGCGCGCGGCACTCGACGAACAACACCGGCGCCGCACCCGCGAACGCGTCGGCAAACGCGTCGCGGTCGGCGCGGTGGCGAAAGGTCGCATCGACGAGCGCGCCACCACACATGGCCGTCTCCGTCGCTGCGCGGCGGCCAAGCTCGGCGTAGGTCATCCGGTTGAAGTCGGTGCTGTAGACGGCGTCCGGCGCCCGTTGATGGGGACGGATGCCGGCAAGCCGCTTGCGGATCACATCAGAGCTCAGCTGCGGCAGCCCTGACACCTTCGCGAGCGCCCCGGCGAGGTGTGACTTGCCGGCGGCCGGCACACCACAGATCACGATCACCAGCGGCAGCCGCGCTCGCCACGCGAACCGCTCAGCCAGCCCGAGCAGGTCCCGCGCCGCCGCGCTCTCGCGGCCGTGCTCGCTGCTCGACGCCGGAAACGCGACGGCGCGCATCAGCGCCACCTTCGCGCGAACCAGCGCACGATACGTAGCGTAGAACGCGATCAGCCAATCCTGGCCCGCATCACCGCCAGCATCGCGGTAGGCGCGCACCAGAGTCCGGGCGAACCGCTCACCGCCGCGCGCCGTCAGGTCCATCGCCAGGAACGCGAGGTCGTCGGTCACGTCCAGCTCACGCAGCCCACGGTCGAACTCGATGCAATCCACCACTCGCACCGCCCCGTCGAGCAGCACGTGCTCGGCACGCAGATCACCGTGTACCTCCCGCACGGCACCGCGCCGCACGCGAGTGTCCAGCATCTGTGCATGAGCGACGACGAACGCGTGCGCGAAGCGCTCCAGCACCAGAACCCGCCCGACCTCAGCGCGCTGCTCCGCGATCGCCAGCAGCTCGTGGAAGTTCTCCTCCATCCGCCGCTCGACGGCCAGCGCCGGCAACCCGACCGGCGCGCATTGCGGCGCCCGCGCGTGGAACTGCGCCAGGACGCGCGCCAGGCCGACGATCTCGCCCCGCTTCAGCTCACCACGCTCGAGCTTGGCCGCGAGCGTGCAGCGCTCGTCGTAGCGGCGCATCTCGACGAGATAGTCAACCGCCCGCGGATCGTCCTCCGCCGCCAGTTCCAGCCCGTCACCGGTCGCCGCGACCGCCCGCACGCCGAGATAGACATCGGCCGCCAAACGGCGGTTGAGGCGCACCTCCTCGTGGCACATCTCGCGCCGGCGCTGCGGCGTTCCATAGTCCAGAAACGCGAGCAACAGCGGCTTCTTGAGCTTGTAGGCGCGATCACCCGCGAGGAACACCCATGAGATGTGGGTCTCTCGCATCTCCACGCGGTCTGGCCGGCCGGGGTAGAAATCAGAGCGCGCCAGCGCGGTGCACACGTCGGTGGCACGCACGTGAGGGCGGGTCATCGACATCTCTCATCGTCGCCGTGTTTCGCGAAGCGGCATGGTCACCGCTTCAGCGCAACCGTGGTGTCTCGACCGTCCTCCGCCGGCTCATTCGCGCCAGTCGTACGGGAGGCACGCGTCAGGACCAGCAGCGGGCAGCGGGCGCTGTGCGCAAGCTGCTGCGAGGTGCTCCCGTGGACCAGGCGCCCGACCGGGCCGTAGCCGCGCGAGCCGACGACCAGCAGATCGAGCGACGCGCTGTACACCGCCAGTTCCTCGACGGCCACCCCGTAGGCCGCGTGCGGCTCCACGCCGCCCAGCGCCGCGATCCGTTCGCGCGCGTCGTCGACAAGGCCCTCAAGCACCCCGTCCATCGGTGCTGGGCCGCCCACGAAGGCGTAGGTCGGGAGCGATACCGCTTCGAACGCCGAAAGCTTGGCGCCACACTGGGCGGCGAGCGCCCGGGCGACCGCAACGGCGTGCTCGCTCTCGGGTGAGCCGTCGTATCCGACCCCGATTTCGCGCATCGCAGCAGGTTGCTGCGAGTACCCGGCCGGTGCGATCGCGATCGCACATGGCGCGGAGCGCGTGTCGTCTCCGATCAGTACCCGCCCGAGCAGTCCGCGCCGGGACGAGCCCACAACCAGCAGGTCGGCACCGATCGCTTCGCACAGCTCGTGCAAGCCCCGGCCCGCAGACGAGGATCTCCGCCAGCGCAGATGCGCCTCGACGCCGACTTCCTCGCGCGCCTTCTCGAGCAGCTCTCTCGCACGCTCGTGCTCAGATTCCTCGTACGCCGGGCTGGCGCCCCGGTAGACGTGCGAATCGTCCGCGTACACGTACGCCAGCGTGAGCTCTCCGTCTGGCGCGAGCAGGCGCTGTGCGAGTGCGACCGCATCGCGGCCACCCTCGTGCTCGTCGACACCCACCACGATCTGCTTGAACATCGTGTTCCTCTCGCGTTCTCAGGTGATCGGATCACCCTATGCCTCGGCGTTGCCAGCCCCATCGGGGTCCCTCCCAGCCGCCGTTTCGGGTTTGTACGCGATACCCTCCCGACTAGGCGGAAGCGCAGCCCGCATCAACCGGGAAGTCACGACGTGCGACAACTTAGCCTGAATCCACCGCGTGATGGCGCGGGAGGGGTGGATTGGTCAGATCGCCGGGATGAACGCGGGCGGGGGTGTGTCGGTTCGGGTTTTGGTGGTGATGCCGGGTGTCGGCGTTCGGGCGGGAGCGTTGTGGCACGGGTCTTTGGGCAGGGGTGATCGCGATGTGGGCCGTGCGGGGTCTTGTGGTCGTCGTGCCCGGTCGCGGGTTGCTCAGGCGCGAGCAGGGAGCGCGCGGATCGCGTCGAGGATGGTGTTGAACTGGTCCGGCCAGGGCCAGCGGGCGTCCATCCGTAGCGTCCATTGGCGGCCGGTGCGGGTCAGGCGCGCGGGGATCTGGAAGAGGTGACGGCGACGGGAGCGGGCGGTCTGGACGGGCAGATGGGGCTGCCCGATCTGGGTTGCCCAGCGGCCGAGGTTGTGCGCGAGCGCGGCGATCACGGTCCAGGCGCTGTTGGCGTGCATCCGGCCGGACGGGAAGTGAGCGAGGGCTTGGTCTTTGAGATCGCGGATCGCGAGCTCGATCGTGGCGTGATCGCGGTGATCGGTGTCGGCGACGAGCATCGGGCTGGTGCGGTTGGTCGCGAATGCGTGGTGGCGCCAGTTGGGGAACAGCTCGGCCTGGGCACCAACCAAGCGGGTCCGGCGCACGATCAGCCTGAAGCCCTTGAGCGTGGTCTCGGCGAGCTGCGCCTCGCCGATCTCGGGATAGTACTCGATCGTGACCCAGTTCTCCTCGGGGATCTCGGCGATCAGCTTCTTGACGGTCGGGCTCTGCTTGACGCTGATCGAGAACTCCACGCCGCGGGCGTCACGGACTTCATCAGCTTGTGGTTCTCGAACCCGGAGTCCGCACGGATGATGATCGGGCCCGAGTGCCCGGCGCGACGCACGCGTGCGAGCAGCTCATCGACGAACCGCGCGACCCCGCGTTGGGTGTTCGCCTTGCCTTTGCGGCTGCGGATGCGCAGTACCTCGCCTGCGTCTGAGCGGACCGCCACGATCGGGTGGTAGCCGAGCTTCTTGGTGTACCCGTAGCCGGCGCCCTGCTTCTGCTCGCTGCAGACCTCGCCGATGAAGCTGTCGATGTCGACCACCAACGGTCCCTCTCCGGGCCCGGCGCCCGTCTCCCACGCCCGCGCGAGTGCGACATCGAGGACCCGGTCGAGCTGGCGGACATGCCCGAAGGTGAACGCCCGCAGAAACGTCCCGAGCGTGGACGGCGCCATCACCCGGTGCCCGAGGACCAGGCCCGTGCTCCCGGCTCTGAGCACGTTCATGTCATCGATGCTGTCCGCCCCGGCGAGCATCCCGTGCACCAGCGACATCACCTTGCGGCCCGGCAGGCACGCGCCCGGCGCCCGGTAGTCGAGCCACACCGACTCGTTCACCAACTCCTCGATCCCCAACCGGGCCGCGAGCGTCGCGGTCACCAACGGTCCGGCGTCGCTGACCAACCGCTGCTCGTCGAACTGCACCTTCACCGAATCAAGGCTCGCCGGCCCCGCCGGAACGTCCGAACCGTCACGGTAGGGTCGGCGGGAGGTTTCCGGGGCCGCACGGGCTAGCCGACTGGCCGGGGGTTGCCTCCCGCCGCCGCATCGAACCGTGCATGCGGTTGTCCCGCACACGGCTCACCGACATCGTTCACGGTCTGGCATACGCACTCGTGTATCTGACTCTTCCGGTGAGGCGACAGACGCCGAGCTTGGTCCACCATTCGTGGTCGAAGCGGGTGTCCCAGTTGCGGCCTTTCAGTCCGTGCTTGGTGCTGGCGAGAATCGCGAGTCGTGGGCGTAGCTGTCGATCGCTGAGAACTTCGCCGCGGAGTTTCCGTGACGGAAGTAGTTCCCCCAACCACGGACCACGTGGTTGACGTTCTCGACAGTGTCCTCCAACGGCAGGCTCGCGAACCTATGCGAGGTGCACGATCCTGGTCTTCTCGGGGTGCAACCGCAACCCGAGCCCGTCCAGGACCGTCGCGGCCAACTCGCGGGCGATCTCCGCCTGCTCGCAACTCGCGCAGAGGACGACGTAGGGTCGGACCGAGGCGCGCTACCGATCTTTCGAGTCGGCGCGTTTCCTCGGCCTACCCGACTGAAGCAGCCGTCGCCCGGATGCTTGCTGGTCGCCCGAGACGCGCAGGCCAGCAAGCACTCGCAGAGGTACGTCCTGGTCGAGGGTGGGCTTGCCTATGCCACGAACGCGACCGCGCCGCTGGAGTCACCGCCGCGATCGCTTTGACTTCCCGGCCGGTTCGTGGCCGGCGATTGCAAAGGCGACTTCGCAATCGTCCGATCAGGCCGCCGCGCCAGGCGTCGCGCGCGATCGCTTTCCCCGTGAGCGATCGTCCGGCTCGGCAGCCCGGGACGATCGCTTCCGAATGCGATGCAGGAGGGCGGCGGTTGCTGCCGGATCAGGAGACGGAAGTGGGGTCGTCGATGACGCTCGGTGCTTGCAACGTACCGTCGATCGCGATCTTCAGCAAACGCTCAGCCGCTGTCGCAATCGTCGCAAAGCTTAAGCACAGACGGTGGCGAGTCGACCATCAGAAGCGACAGTCCGGACGCCTCCGGCGCTTGAGATTGAGATAGCAGCGATCGGAATCGGTCGCTGGTCCGGCTCGTGGCTACCGCTATGCACGTGAATGCGGCAGCCGACTTGTCGTTTCGGTCGGTGGCTTCCCTGTTTACAGGGAGCATTGATGCCGGCGGCGCGTTCGACACCTGCTCCCACGGGCGAGCGGAAGCTGGCGCGTTTGCTGTGGCTCGGCCCGCGTCGCATCGAGCAAGCGCTCTGCTCGCACACGCACAAGCCTGGTTGCGCTGCGTAGGGCGCTGATGGCGAAGCGGCAGTGCTCGGCGGCCCACAACTCGGCCGCCGGCCATTCCGCGCGTCCGAGCACATCGCGGCCGAACTGCGGCGCTGAGGCTGCGGTTGCACCAGAGCCGCGCAATCAGATCCGGTTTACTGCGGCGCGTATGCGGAGAATCACCGATGACGGCATGCAGCGCTCGTCCTAGCGTCCGTAGCAACTCCAAAAGTGAGGAGGCACAATGTCTGCCACCGAGGTTCGCTCTTACCACGGCAGCTACCTTATGCGTGGTCTCGACCACGCGACCGTGTCGGACGCGATGCATCCTGGGATCCTTTCATGCGACCC
>JBKQKK010000404.1:0-23046 GCA_052147535.1 Solirubrobacteraceae bacterium
ATTGCTTGGACCAGTGCAGGGTCTGGGCCTGGTGCTCCCACCATCCCTGCCAATCGCTGTCAGCCTGCTCGTAGATCGCTGGGTCGCTCAGGAGCGCGTGCTCCTTGAAGTCCTGCGACGGCTCGAACCGCTCGACGTCCAGCAATGCGGCGAGCTCGTGCTCGAGCTCAAGCTCGCCATCCTGCTCGTTTACCTCGGGGGCCATCCTGTTCTCCTCTCACTCTTCTCTTTACGCTTGCAGACGCGCCCGACCAGGCGGTCGGGCGCGTCTGACTCAAGCAACTCGGTTACTGCAGGCCTATTTGACCGGGAAGACGGGCAGAACCCAACGTCCGTACTCCGCCTTCATGATGTTCGCGGCGACCAGGTAGAGCGCCACCGCTGCGGTCGCGATCCCGAAGTAGCCACCGGCGTGGATCATGTTCGTGCTGGCACCCGAGTTGCCGATCCCGAGCAGGACGAACGTGATCGCCAGGATCGTGAACAGGAGCGTCGTCACCCGGGGCTGCGTGAAGCTGCACAGGACCATGATGATCGTGAAGATTCCCCATATCCACAGGTAGGCGCCGAGCGAGCTATGCACGGTAATCAGGATTGCCGACGCCGGCTTGATTAGGAGGATGCTCGGAACCTGCTGGTTGACGATGATGTAGAACGAGATCCAGAACCCTCCGAATGAGCTGAACGCGACCGCCCCGAACACGTTCCCTGCGCGGAACTCCCACATGCCCGCCAGCACCTGCACGACGCCGCCGAAAGCAAGCGCCACGGCGCTGATCGTGCCGAGGTCGTTGGCGCTGATCAGATTCGCGTTCTGGATGCTGAGAAACAGCGTTGTGATGCCGAACGCGGCGAGACCGAGTGGTCCTGGGTTTGCAGGAGACCATCCTCCGGATGAGCCAGCCCCAGACTCAGTGTTTGCAGACATTCTCTCTCCTCTCGAATGATTGGGCGGATGCAGGCTAACCCGGCCCGGAGCGCCACGGTTGGCGGATCGTGCGGCGGTACCCGAAGTCCGCCGAACGGTCGATTAGGCACGACGAACGGCGTGCGCTGGCGGTGAATCGGGCTGCGACTGGCCGTCTGTACATATATGCTGCGCACACGGTGCAGGTCTTGATCGGTGTGCTGGTCGGGTGGACGCTCGCGGCTTTACTGTGTGCGGCGCTGCTGCTGAGCGCTCGTCGGCGGACCGGCTCCGGCGCTGTCAGTCCGATGCAGAGCGGGCTTTACGAAGCGACCGCGACGCTGCCGCATCTGCGCCGAGGCCTGTCGGCGGAGTCGGCCGCCAGCTCGGTCTCGCACCTCCGAGCGCTGACGCAGGCGCAAGCCGTAGCGCTCGCCGACCGCGAGCGGCTGCTCGCTTACGACGGCGCCGGAGCGGACCATCACGCCGGCGGTGACATGTTCTCCGATCTGCTCGGATCCGACTGCGGCGAAGGCGTGCACGGCGTGGAGGCTGTCTGCTGCGCGCATCCCGGCTGCCGCCTGGAGAACGCCGCGGTGGCGCCGCTCGTGGTTGCGGGCGAGTGGATCGGCTCGTTCGTTGCGCTGTACTGCCGTGGACGCAGCCTGACAGCCGATGACACGAAGACGGCGGCCGCGGCTGCGAGCCTGGTTTCCGCCCAGCTCGAGCTGGCCGAGCTCGAGCAGCAGACCGAGCGCCTCGCGAACGCCGAGCTGCGTGCGCTCCGTGCCCAGATCTCACCGCACTTCATCTACAACGCGCTTGCGGCGATCGCCGGCTACATCCGCTCCAAACCCGAGGAGGCGCGGGAGCTGCTGACCGAGTTCGCCGAGTTCACTCGCTACGCGTTCCGTGGCCAGCGTCCGTACGTGACGGTCGCCGACGAGCTCTACTACGTCGAGAAGTACCTTCGCCTGGAGCGGGCGCGGTTCGGGGATCGGCTGCATGTGCGCGTGCAGGTCGACCCGGAGGTGCAGCAGGTGGTCGTCCCGGTGCTTTCGCTGCAGCCGCTCGTCGAGAACGCGGTCAGGCACGGGGTCGAGCGCCGGGGACAAGGGAGGATCGAGATCTCCGGTCACGATTTCGGTAGCGACGTGGAGCTGAGGGTGTCCGACAACGGCGTCGGGATGGAGCCTGCTCACGCCGCCGTGATCCTCGCAGGGCAGGGCACCGGTCTCGGCGTCGCCAACGTTCAGGCACGGCTGCAGACCTCGTTTGGACCAGGCTACGGCCTCCAGATCGAGACCGCGATCGGCCGCGGGACGACGGTTAAGATGAGGTTGCCGAGGTACTCGGCCGGCTTGAGGGCGGCGTGAGGCGCCAGCCGCCCCGCCGGGGGCTGTGAGGCCGTGGTGGCCGAGCGCGGCGTGAGCCGTCCAGCGCGACCGGGGCTGCGCGTGCTCGCCGTCGACGACGAGCGCCCGGCGCTCGAGGACCTCGCGCAACTGCTGCGCAGCGCTCCCGAGGTTGACGACGTGGTGCTCACCACCGGCGGTGGCGCGGCGCTGCGCATTCTCGCCGACCAGCGCTTTGATGCCGTGTTCCTCGACGTGCGGATGCCGGGCGTCGATGGGCTGCATCTGGCATCGGTGCTCGCCCAGTTCGCCGATCCGCCGGCGATCGTGTTCGTCTCCGCCTACGAGGATGGCGCGGTCGGCGCGTTCGCGCTCGACATCCATCCCGTCGACTACCTGATGAAGCCCGTCTCCAAGGCGCGCATCGCGCAGGCACTGGCCCGCGTGCTGGCGCGTGTCGCTACGCCGTCCGGCCCGCTGGAGGTGGCGGCGCTCGACCCGAGCCCGGGCCTGCCGCCCGGGACGACCGACGAGATCATCCCCGTCGAGAACCAGCGCGGCGGCGCCACGAAGCTGCTGCAACGCTCGTCGATCCTCTACATCAAGGCGGAGGGCGACTACGTGCGGATCGTTTCCGACACCGGCCGCTATCTGGTGCGAGCCGCGCTTTCAGAGCTCGAGCAGCGCTGGCAGGCGTACGGGTTCGTGCGGGTCCATCGCAGCTACGTCGCGAACCTTCCACGCGCGGTCGAGATCCGTCCCGAGCTCGGCGGCGGCGCGACGGTCGTGCTGGCGGACGGCAGCGAGATCCCGGTGGCGCGCCGTCACGTGAGCGACCTGCGCCGGCGTCTGCGCGGGTGAACGTACCGGCATCAGCTTCCCAGGACGGCGCGCCGGCCACGCCTAGCGCCGCGACGCGCGCGCCTCCGCAGCGATCCGCTCGAGCCGGACCCCGGTCTCGCCGTCGACGTGCGTCATCGCAGCCGCCACCGCGGGGTGGACGGCAGCGATCTGCGCGTGCATTTCGTGCGCGATCGACCGGTAGCTGGGGTGGCCCTCGCGGCCGGAGCGCAGCTCGATCAGGTGCATCGCCTCGCGCGCGTTGAGATCGAGGATGTAGCGGATCCGGTAGCCGAGGCACAACGCGTAGGGCGCGCAGCTGCGCAGGCCCGCGCGGGCGAGTCGCTCGTACTCGGCGCCCGAGACATCAAGCGCGCGCCGGTAGTGATCGCCGCAGCCCGCGAGCGCGATCTGCTCCGGCACGTCAGCGCCGAGCGCCGGCGATAGCGCCTGCCATTGGACGGTTAGCATGCGGTGGCGCTGAAGATCCCGAAAGGCGCCGTAGTCGGACACGATCTCGAACCGGTAGCGCAGCGCCTCGAAGCCCCGGCCCGGGCGGTGGCGGCGGTTGCTGCGCACGCCGACCAGGTCCGTCAGCAGCGCCACACGTGCGTCGGCGCGCAGCTCGGCGAGCGCTGCGCGAACGATCTCCTCGGGGCACGAGGCTGATTCGAACAGCAGCGCGGCGAGCAGGTCGTCCTCACTGCCCTCGACTCGTAGCAGCCGCACCGACGGCCCGCCGAGGTCCGTGCTTGGCCGATCGATGCCGAGGCGGGCTCCCCAGCGCTCGCCCGCCTGGGCGCGAGCCTCGAGGTAGGAGATCCACTCGCCGCCGCGGTCCGGGCGCTGCACGCGTGCCACGAAGCTCGGCATCACCGCCCTGACCGCATCGAAGATCATCTGTCCGTACGAGCGCGCTTCCGCGAGCGGGTGGGCGAGCAGGTGCAGGATCAGCTGCTCGTAGGTCTGTCCGGACGCGAAGATTCCGACATGCGAGAGCGAGCTGGCCGGCAGCAGCCCGCGCACGAGATCAAGTGCCTTGGCCCTGATCGCGCGTGCGTGCCCGGCTGCGGGTTCGCCGTCGGCGGGCGGAAACCGCTCGGCCGCCCATGCGCTGACGCGGGGCAGCAAAGCCGAGTAGACCGAGAACAGCTCGTCCATCGCGTGCGTGTACTGTGGGCCGAGCGCAGCGTCGCGGTAGTAGCGGTAGCCGCCGGGTGGCTGCGGGAGCGGCGTGTCATAGGCGATGTAGCGCGTCGACTGCTCCAGGTAGGAGCCGAGCCGCGGGCGCTGCAGGATCTTGGTGAGCACGTTTGAGACCCACTCGCAGGCGACGTGCGCGCCACCGAGCTGGGCCACCGAGTCGTCGCCGTAACCGACGAACACGCGCTCGTATAGCGCCGCGGCGCGCTCCCCTTCGGCAACGTCCCAGGCCTCGCGGCCGCTGTCGATGTCGTCGGCGAACTCGTCGAGAAACAGCCGTCGTAGCGTGCCCTGGTAGCGCGAGTAGCGTGCGAACAGCGCTCCCTTGACGGTCTCAGGCAGGTTGACAAGCGCGAACACCGGCGACTGGAGGTCGCTGAAATGACCTCGCAAGCGCTCTCGCTCGGCCTCGGTGAAGGTCTCGATCGGCTGATTCACGGATCGTCGATCGTAGCGCCCGGCACGGGCGGATCCCGCCCCCGGCGGCCCGGCGGCGCTCAGAAGATGCCGTAGAGCGACGCGCCGGCGTGCGCGGCGAGCTGGAACAGCGGCTGCGGGATGATGCCGAAGACGATGCTGGCGGTGGCACACACGACTGCGACGAGCACGATCTCGGGCGCCCCCGGACCCGCCCGCGAAGCGCTCGGCACCGCGCCGCCTACCAGCGGTCCGAGCGTCCCGATCTCGCTATCGGCCTCGGGCGAGCCGCCGGCGATCGGCGCCAAAGTGGGCGCCGGCATCGACATCTCGTACTTCTCGCTCATCCAAATCGCCGCGACGACGCGCAGGTAGTAGCCGAGTGAGATCATCGCGCCGATCACGAGCACGATCGCCAGCCAGGTGTAGTCGCCGTGAACGAGCGCGTTGATCAGCTGGAACTTGCCGACGAAGCCGACCGTGGCGGGGATCCCCGCGAGGCCGAGCATCGCGACCGTCAGCGCCCACGCCATCGGCGGGTTGCGCGAGCCGAGCCCCGCCAGCGAGCCAAGCTGGTCATCGCCGCATTCGAGCTCCTGAGCCTGGATCACCGCGAACGCCGCTAGGTTCACTAGCAGGTAGACGATCAGGTAGAGGACCGTCGCCGAGGCGCCGAGCTGGGTCGCGACGACCACGCCGCTGAGCATGTATCCGGCCTGCGCGACGCCCGAGTACCCGAGCATCCGTTTCAGCGAGGTCTGTGTCAGCGCGCCGACGTTGCCGACGATGATCGTGATCGCGGCGAGCGTCGCCAGCATCGGCGCCCAGGTGCTCTGGGCGCCGATCGCGGCGACATCGAAGAAGCGGATGAACACGCCCAGCGCGGCGGCCTTGGTGGCGGTCGCCATGAACGCCGTGATCGGCGTCGGCGCGCCCTCGTAGACATCGGGGGTCCACTGGTGGAACGGCGCGATCGAGGCCTTGAACGCGAACCCGACCGTCACCAGCGCGAGGCCGCCGAGCAGCAGTGAATCGCCCGCGACGCCCGCGAGCGCCCCGCCTCCGGTGATCGCGTGGGCGATCCCCTGAAAGCCGGTCGCGCCGGTCGCGCCGTAGACCATCGCCAGGCCGTAAACGAGCGTGGCGGAGCCGACCGAGCCGATCACCAGGTACTTGAGGCCTGATTCGAGCGACCCTTCGCGACGGTGCTCGGCGGCGCACAGCACGTACAGCGGGATCGACAGCAGCTCGATCCCGATGAACAGCGTGATCAGATCGATGGCCGAGACGAGGATCGCCATGCCGAGCAGGCTGAACAGCAGCAGTGAGTAGTACTCGCCCTGGCCGGCTTCGCGGGGCGCGCGGGCACGCAGCGACAGCACCACCGCGGCGATCGCTGACACAGCACAGATCAGGTCGATCAGCAACGCCAGATCGTCGATCCGCAGCGCGCCGGAGACGATCGTCGCGGGGTGGTGGAAGCGCGCGATCTCGGCGCCGATCGCGCCGCCGAGGGCCAGCAGCGCCAATAGCGGCACGATCCGCGCTCGCACCAGTTGGCTGCGCAGCAGGCCGACCAGCAGCACGATCAGCGCGCCGCCCACCAGCACCACCATTGGCGACAACGACGCCCAGTCGATGTGAGGGCCCTTGATGTGGTTGCTGTGCACCACGATCAGCACGTGCGAGGAGACGAAGCTCATCGATCACCGGTCTCGTTGGCAGTGGTCGAAGCCGATCTGGTCACGGCGACCCGCTTGCCGAGCAGCGCATCCGCGGTCCACCCCTCAAAGCCGCGGTCTACCGCGGCGCTCAGCGACTCGCTTGTGGTCACCGGCACGAGCGCATTGTTGAGCGAGCGCTGCGAGCGCTTCAGCCCGAACTGCGGATACAGCGCCAGCGCCAGGATCACCACGACCAGTGGCACGATCGCGACCGACTCGCCGAGCCGCATCTCGCTCGAGCGAACGGACGGCCCGACCCTGTTGTGCATCGCCGTGATGAACAGCCGCAGCGCGTAAACGGCAGCAGCGATCACACCGAGGAACGCGATCACCGAAATCGCCGTCTTCGCCTTGAAGGTCCCGAGCAGGATCATGAACTCGCCGATGAAGTTCGAGGAGCCGGGCATCGCCAGGGTCGCGAACGCCACGATCAGGAACATGGTCGTCAACACCGGAGCACGGAACGCCACGCCGCCCATCTTGCGCAGGTCCTCGCTGCCGCCGCAACGGGCGGCGACGGCGGCGAGCACGAAGAACGCGGCTGCGGTAACCAGGCCATGGTTGACCATCTGCAGCAACGCCCCCTGGCCGCCCTGGGACCGCAGCGAGAAGATCCCGAGCGTGATGAACGCCAGCTGCGCGACGCTCGAATAGGCGATCACCAGCCGCGCGTCATTGGTTGTGAACGCGATCGAGCTGGCCCACAGGATCGAGACCAGCGAGATCAGCAGCATCGCCGTCTGGTAGTGGACGGATGCGATCGGAAACAGCGGCAGCACGATCCGCAGGAAGCCGTAGGCGGCGACTTTCGAGAGCACGCCGGAGAACACCGCGACCACCGGAATCGGCATCGACTTGTACGCATCGGCGAGCCAGCCGTGCAGCGGGACCAGCGGCATCTTCACCAGGAATGCCACTGCGAAGCAGACGAACAGCCATTCCTGCGAGGTCCGCGACAGCGGCAGGTGCTGCAGGCTCGTGATCACGAATGTGATCGGCGTGTTGTGCTCGCTTGAAGCGATCACGCCGGTCGCGATCGCGGCGGCGAGCATCAAGAACGACCCGACCGCCGTGTAGATCACGAGCTTGGTGGTGGCGCGCACCCGCTCGCCGCTGCCCCACTGCCCGACCAGGAAGTAGAACGGGATCAGCATCAGGTCGAAGAAGCCGACGAACAGCACCAGGTCCTGAGCGCAAAACGCCCCGAGCACGGCGGTCTCCGCGAGACCGAAGTGGAAGTAGTAGAGCTTCGGTCGCTCGATCTCCCGCATCGCCGACCACACCAGCGAGACCGTGAACAGCAGCGCGGTCAACACGATCAGCGAGATGTTCAGCCCGTCAGCCCCGAGCTTGTAGTGGATCCCGAGCGAGCTGATCCACACCCGGTTGGTGACGAACTGCAGCCCGATGTGAGCCGACTTGAAGCGGGCGATGAACGAGATCGCGACGCCGAGCGTGATCAGGCTCGCGGCTGCCGTCAGCCTGCCGACCACGCGCGCCGGGGCCAGCGATGCCAGCAGCGACAGCGCCAGCGGCAGCCAGATCAGGATCGAGAGGGTCATCGGTCCAGCCCTGTGGTGTTGACGATCATCGCGGTCACGTTGCGGACAGCAGGAAGTAGAAAGCGACGAACGCGAGCCCGACGATCACCGCGGCGGCGTAGAAACGCAGGATTCCGGTCTGCGCGCGGCGCACGACGGCCGAGCAGCCGCGCACGACGCCGACCACGCCACCGGTTACCACGTCTCCGATCACGATCCGCTCGAGCACCGACTCAGCCAGCCGCCCGAGCATCAGCACCGGTCGCACGATCACGTAGTCGATCGCTTCGTCGAAGTACCACTTGTTGACCAGGAAGGTGTGGAGCGCCGCAAAGCGCTTCTGCAGTCGCGGAGCGCTCCCGGGTTGCGCAACCCAGACGCGGTAGGCGACGAACACGGCGCTCAGCGCGATCAGTCCGCCGATCACGAGGCCGACCCAATCGGGGAACACGTGCGGCTGGAGCTTCGCGAGCCGCGAGTCGGCGAACGTGGTCGACAGGAAGCTCTCGACCGAGTGGTCAACGCCGGGGATCTGCAGCACGCCACCGATGATCGTCAGCGCCGCCAGCGTGCCCATCGCGATCCTCATCGGCAGCTCGCGCTCGGCGATGTGGTGCTCGGGGCCGGGGAAGCCGACGTCGACGTCCTCCGCCTCGCCGCTCGCCGGGTTGCGCGGCACCTCCGCGTGTGCGAGGTGGCCGTGCTCCAGCTCCCGCGCCTCCGGACACGGCTCACCCCAGAACGCCCGGAAGATCATCCGGAACGTGTAGATGCCGGTCATGAACGCGCCCACGTAGGCGAGGATCCCGAGCACCTCGAAGCCGCCGCCGCGGTGGTCCAGGTAGGCGATGATGTCGTCCTTGGACAGCCAGCCCGAGAACGGCGGCACCCCGGACAGCGCGAGGCCGCCGATGATGAAGCACGCAAACGTGAACGGCATCGCCTTGCGGAAGCCGCTCATGCGGTCAAGCGACTGGTTGCCCGCCATCGCGCCGATCACCGAGCCGGCTGCCATGAACAGCAGCGCTTTGAAGAACGCGTGCGCCATCAGGTGGAACATCGCCGCCGAGTAGGCGCCGGCCGAGGCGCCCATGATCATGTAGCCGATCTGGGACATCGTCGAGTACGCGATCACGCGCTTCAGGTCGGTGACCACGATTGCAATCGAGCCGGCGATCAGCAGCGTTGCGCAGCCGACGATCGAGCCGACATCGGCCGCGGTCGGCGCCAGCCCGAAGAACGTGTGCAGCCGGCAGATCAGATACACGCCGGCGGTCACCATCGTCGCTGCGTGGATCAGCGCGGAGACCGGGGTGGGGCCCTCCATCGCGTCCGGCAGCCACGTGTGCAGCGGCACCTGGGCGGACTTCGCGAAGGCGCCGACCAGGAACATCAGGCAGGCGATCACGAGGCTGGTCTGGTCGGTGTGGAAGACGAGATGGGCGCGGTGGAAGCTCTGCAGGAAGTTGACGGTGCCCGTGTGATCGAGGATCACGAAGGTCCCGATCACCAGGCCGACATCACCGACGACGTTGATCACGAACGCCTTGATCCCGGCCCTGGTCGCGGTGCTGCGCCGGTACCAGAACGAGATCAGCATGTAGGAGGCGGCGCCGACGAACG
This sequence comes from Solirubrobacteraceae bacterium, assembly GCA_052147535.1. Taxonomy (GTDB): domain Bacteria; phylum Actinomycetota; class Thermoleophilia; order Solirubrobacterales; family Solirubrobacteraceae; genus Palsa-465. The sequence continues at coordinate 9,611 of JBKQKK010000404.1, forward strand.
CCCAGCCGACGATCAGCAGCACGAAGTTGCCGGCCAGCACCAGCACCAACATCGACAGCACGAAGTAGTTGAGGTAGGCGAAGAAGCGCGCGTAGCCGCGGTCGGAGGCCATGTAGGAGACCGAGTACAGGTGGATCAACGTCGAGACGCCGGCGACGACCAGGACCATGAACACCGACAGCGGGTCGACGAGGATCGAGAGCTTCGCGTCGACGCCGTCGCTGACCGCGTAGTTCCAGAGGCTGGAAGTGAGCTCGCGGTGCGCCGGTGCGCGGTTCAGCAGCCCGATCAACATGCCGACCGCGGCCGCGAACGACAGTGCAATCGCAAGCGTGCCCAGCCAACCCGCTGCCGCGCCCAAGCGGCGGTGGCCGAAGCCGATCACGATCGAGGAGAGCAGCGGAAACGCCAGCACGAGCCAGCCGAAAGTGGTCGCGCTCATCCGTTCAGCTCGTGCAGCTCGTCGACATCGATCGGCAGGTTGCGACGAAAGATCGAGACGATCAGGCCAAGTCCGACCGTGACCTCGCAGGCGGCTACCACCATCACGATCAGCGCGAACACCTGCCCGGCCTCGCCGCCGCGCATCCGCGCGAACGCGACCAGTGCCAGATTGGCGGCGTTCAGCATCAGCTCCAGGCACAGCAGGATCACCAGCGGGTTGCGTCGCGTGAGCACGCCCGCGGCGCCGATGCAGAAGATCAGCGCGGAGACCGCGAGGTACCAGCCGATCGCCATCAGCGCTCGCCTCCGTGCCGAAGCCTTGCGGACATCGGCAACGGCGAGGCGCAGCACAGACACGCACGAGCGGGCATCCGCCCGTTCACCATCCGCCTGCACCTCCGACCGGCTGCTCCTCGCGGGCTGCCATCGCCGGCTCAGCGTCAGGCAGCGGCACCGCATGCGTCCGCCGGACGCCTGCGGACTCGGCGAGCGTGCCGGTGTAAGCCGGCCGCGGCGTCGTGGCGAGGCGCTCGAGCTGCTCGTCCGGCTCCTCGAGCCCGCGCCGGCGCCGCGCCAGCACGACCGCACCGATGGCCGCGACCAGCAGCAGCAGCGAAGCCACTTCGAACGGGAACAGATAGCTGGTCAGGAACAGCCTTCCGATTTCCCTGGGCGTACCGAATCCGAGGATGTACGGGGCGCCTTTGCCGGAGATGCCCTTCAGCGCCGATCCGAGCATGGCCACGCACAGCTCGATCGCGAGCGCGAACGCGAACAGCGGTCCCAGCACCCGCAACGCGGTGCCGGCCGCCAGTTCCTCGCCGCCGCCGACGTAGGCGACAACGAACACGTACAGCACCATCACCGCGCCGGCGTACACGACCACCTGCGCGGCCGCGACGAACTCGGCGCGCAGCAGCAGGAACAGCGCCGCCAGTGCGACCAGGTGGCAGACCAGCGCGAGCACGCTGTAGAACGGGTTGCGCAGCATCACCACGCCGAGTGCGCCCGCGATCGCGATGATCGACGCCAGGAAGAAGAAGACGACGCTCACTCACCCTCCCTGCGCAGCGGCGTGCGCTCGATCGATTCGGACAGCAGCATCTCCTTGGTGAAGATCAGGTCCGAGCGCGTGTAATCTGACATCTCGTAGTCGTGGCCCATCGTGATCGCGTCAAACGGGCAGGCGATCTCGCAGTAACCGCAGAAGATGCAGCGGCTGAGGTTGATCTCGTACACGGCCGCGTAGCGCTCGCCGGCCGAGACCCGGTTCTCCGGCGTGTTCTCGGCGGCGACCACGCGGATGCAGTCGGCCGGGCAGGCGGCGGCGCACAGCGAGCAGCCGACGCACTTCTCGAGCCCGGGGCGGGCGGGATCCGAAGTCTCGAAGCGATGCAGCTTGTGGCGGCCCCGGAAGCGCGGATAGACAGGCGTCTTCTGCTCGGGGTACTGGATCGTGTGTGGACCCTCGACGACGCGCATGAAGGTCGTCTTCAGGCCGCGCAGGGTCTCGCCGAAGGTGCGGTAAGTGCGCGCCACCGGGCTCGGCGCCGGGTGGCGCATCACCTCGATCACGTCCTTGCCGGGGTCGTACGTCATGACGCCACAACGATCGCTGTGACCAGTAGGTTGACGGTCGCGAGCGGCAGCAGCACCTTCCAGCCGAACGACATCAGCTGGTCGTAACGCAGCCGCGGCAAGGTCGCGCGGATCCAGATGAACAAGGTGAAGAAGATCATCAGCTTCGCGAACACGACGATCGGGTCAACCCAGCCGGGCGGGTGGATCCCGAACGGCAGCAGCCAACCGCCGAGGAACATCGTCACCGCGATTGCGGAGACGACGATCATGTTCATGTACTCGCCGAACAGGTAGGCGACGAACCCCGTCCCGCCGTACTCGGTGAAGTAGCCCGCGACCAGCTCCGCGTCGGCCTCGACCAGGTCGAACGGAGCGCGGTTGGTCTCCGCGAACGACGCCGTCAGGAAGATCAGGAAGCCCGCGAACTGCGGGATGAAGTACCACATGCTGCGCTGCGCGTAGACGATCCCCACCAGCGATAGCGTCTGCGCGGAGATCACAACGCCGACCAGCGCCAGGCCTTGGGAGACCTCGTAGGAGATCAGCTGCGCGGCGCCGCGCATCGCGCCGAGGAATGAGTACTTGGAGCCCGACGCCCAGCCGCCGAGCATGATCCCGTAGAACGAGATCCCCCCGAGTGCGAACAGGTAAAGCGGGCCGATCGAGACGTCGATCCCGTATAGGCCCACCTTCGTGCCGAAGATGTTCTGCACACCGCCCCACGGGATGATCGCGAGCGCCGCGACCGCGGTCGTGATCGCGATCGCCGGCGCCAGCCGGAACAAAAAGCCGATCGACGTGGACGGCCGGAACGGCTCCTTGGTGGCGAACTTGAAGATCTCGGCGATTGGCTGCAACAGCCCGAACGGACCGACGCGGTTGGGGCCGTAGCGGTGCTGGAAGCGCCCGAGCACTTTGCGCTCGTAGATCGTCAGCATCGGCAGGACCGCGAACACGACCGCGAAGATCACGATCGCCTTGATGATCTGGATCCACCAAGGCTCGGCGTAGTAGACGGCGGCGTATCCGATCACGCGGGCCTCACTTTCACCAGCCGCTCGGTGAGGGCGTTGGCGGAGTCGGCCGCGATGCCCTCGGCGAGGAACGCGGTGCCCTCCGTCACGCCGCTCCGCACAGCCGCCTTCGCGTGCAGTCGGGCGCCCTCGGGCTGGCCGCCCGCTCGGCGTTCAGCCTCGCCGGATTGGGCGGCGCCCGAGTCATCCAATTGGGCTACCTCGACGCGCTCGCCGTCGAGGATCCCGAGCCGTGCCGCGTCCACCGGCGAGAGCTCGAGCGTCTGCTCGGCGATCGTGTAGTGCAGGGCGGGGGACACCTCGACCTCCGGAGCGGCCCAGATCGGGCGGTAGGTGCCGAGCCGCAGCGCTCCGTTTGACTGCGCCGCCAGCCGCTTTGCGCGCTGGCTGGCGGCGGGCGCGGCTTGGCTCGGCGCGGGCATCGCGGCGGCCTGCTCGCGTGCCGGCCAGCGTACGCCGCGCCCGCCGATCTCGTCGAGCGTCAGGCCTACGTAGAACGGAACGGCGCCGACCAGCTGCTGGAAGGCCATCGCGCTGCTCAGCACACCCAGCTCGCAGCCGTTGCGTTTGGCGACTTCGGCGATCACCGACCAGCCGGCGCGAACCTGGTGCGGGTGCTTGATCGCGCTGCGCAGCCGCTGCAGGCGCCCATCGGGGTGCACCACCGTGCCCTCTTTCTCGGCGCTCGATTCGGCTGGGAAGATGATGTTCGCGTGCTCGCGCAGGCCCTCGGTCAGCACCGACGCGTGCGCGATCACGAGCCCGGCGCGGTGCAGAGCCCTGTTCCACAGCGTGCGGTCAGGGAGCTCGCGCACGGGGTCGACCTGCAGCAGGTACAGGGCACTGAGCTCGCCGTCGGCGGCGGCGCGGGCGATCTCAGCGGCACTGCGCCCGGCGCTCGCACCGGAAAGATCGCCGTAACCTGGTCCGGCATTGGGCAGCACGCCCGCCTCGCGCAGTCCGCGACCGTTGCTTCCCGCCGGGATCTCCAGCAGGCCGGCGCCGTCGCGCTCCGCCAGTCCGAGCGTCCGCGCGATCGCCAGCAGTGACGGCAGTGCGCCGGGATCGAGCCGCTCGCCCCAGACGATCACGACGTCCTCGCCGCCGTCGCGCAGCAGCGCCGCCAGCTGCGCGACATCCGGGGCCGGGGCGTCAGCGTCACCGCGCTCGGACGGCGCGGCGCCGCTGGCGGGGGGGTTCGCCATAGTCGCCTGGAGCGCGGCCAGAAAAGCTGCCTCCTGGCCGGGCGCGTAGCGAAGGCAAACGGTCGCGTTGCGCTCCAGCGCGCTCGGGCGGGCGCCGGCGATCGCGAGCTTGACGCCGTTGCGACGCACGCCTTTGCGGATCCGCAGATCGAGGATCGGTGCGTCGTCGAGGGGCTCGCAGCCGAGCAGCAGCACGGTGTGGGCGAATTCGAGGTCCGGGACATTGGCCTGCAACGCCGGGGCGGCCAAGGCGCGCGCGGTCTGCAGGTCGACCGGGGCGCCGCTGCGCGAGTCGATGTCGGGGCAGTCGAGCCCTTCGCGCAGCAGCCGTTGCAGGAGGAAGCCCTCCTCGTTGGAAGCCTGGCCGCCGACCAGTGCGCCGACCTTGCCCTTGTGGTGGCCGAGCGCCGCCGCCGCCCCGAGCGCGTGCTCCCATGAGACCTCGCGCAGGAAGCCGCCCTCGCGGACCATCGGAGCGGTGATGCGCTCGTCGACGTGGATCGCTTGGTAGGCGAAGCGGCCCTTGTCGCACAGCCAGCCGTCGTCGACCTCGCTGTGGTCGCGCGCGAGCACGCGCAGCACCTTCTCGTCGCGCACCGTGAAGGTGACGTTGCACTGCGAAGGGCAGAGCGTACAGATGCCACCCGCGCCCTCGATGTCCCACGGCCGCGCGCGGAAGCGGTACGGCTGCGAGGTCAGCGCACCTACCGGGCAGAGCTCGATGATATTGCCGCTGAACGGCGCCACGTAAGGGTGCCCGTCGTGCGTGCCGACGAACGTGTGCGCGGCGCGCTCGGCGAAGATCAGCTGCCAGTCCTCGGCCACCTCCTGGCTGAAGCGCACGCAGCGGTAGCAGAGGATGCAGCGCTCGCGGTCGATCGCGACCAGCGGCGACAGCGCCAGCGGCTTGACGAAATGACGTTTTGGCTCGACCACGCGGCTGCGCCCCAGGCCCCAGCCGAATGTGATGTCCTGCAGCGGGCACTCACCGCCCTTGTCGCACACCGGGCAGTCGAGCGGATGATTGACGAGCAGGAACTCGACGATCGTGTTCTGCGCCTGGCGGACACGATCGGTCGTCGTGTTGACGACCATCCCGTCCTTGACCGGCGTCGAGCATGACGTCTGCAGCTTTGGAATCCCCTCGATCTCGACCAGGCACATGCGGCAGGCGCCGACCGGGTTGCCGAGCTTCGGCTCGTAGCAGAAGTAGGGGATCTCGACATCACCGTACTTGGCGGCGTCGACGAGCATCTGACCCTCGACGGCCTGGATCTCGCGGCCGTCGATCGTCAGCTGGATCAGCTTGCGCTCCGGTCTGGGCATCAGAGCACCGGATCCGCGACGGCGACGGGGACGACTTCCTCGGACTTGCGCAAACCGGCGCGCAGGCGTGAATGCTCGAGCTCGGCTTCGAGCTCGGAGCGGAACTTCTTGACGATCGATCCGACCGGCATCGCCATCGCGTCGCCGAGCACGCACAGGCAGTTGCCGATGATCTCGGTCTGTACGGAGGCGAGGATGTCGAGATCCATCGGCGTGGCGAGGCCGGCATCCATGCGCTGCAGCATCTTCATCGTCCAGTTGGTCCCCTCACGGCACGGCACGCACTTGCCGCACGACTCGTGCGAGTAGAACTTCGCGAGCTTCAGCGCCACGTCGAGCGCCCGGTGGCGGTCGTCGACGACGATGATCGCGCCCGAGCCGAGCATCGTGCCGGCCTTGGCGAGCGTGTCGAAGTCGTAGGCGAGGTCGAGGTCGTCGGCCGTCAGTACAGGCGAGCTCGATCCGCCCGGGAACCACATCTTGATCGTGTGCCCGGGCTCGGGGCCGCCCGCGAGTCCATCGATGATCTCGCGGCTGGGGATGCCCAGCTCGATCTCGTAGTTGCCGGGGCGCTGCACGTCGCCGGAGATCGACACGAGCTTCGTGCCGGTAGAGGTTTCAGTGCCGATCTTCGCGTACTGCGCGCCGCCCATCTCGATGATCGACGGGACCGTGCATAGGGTCTCGACGTTGTTGATCAGCGTCGGTCCCTGGTACAGGCCCTGGATCGCCGGGAACGGCGGCTTCAAACGCGGGTTGCCGCGTCTACCCTCGAGCGAGTCGAGCAGCCCCGTCTCCTCGCCGCAGATGTAGGCGCCGGCGCCGCGGTGCAGCACCAGCTTCAGCGAGTGGTCCGAGCCGAGGATGCGCTCGCCCAGGTAGCCGGCCGCCTGCGCCTCTTCGATCGCCGCCTGCAGGATCTCGGCCTGCAGCACGTACTCGCCGCGGATGTAGATGAAGGCACGGTTGATCGCGGTGCCGTAGGTGGCGATCAAGATCCCCTCGATCAGCATGTGCGGGGTTTTCTGCATCAGCTCACGGTCCTTGAAGGTCCCGGGCTCGGACTCGTCGGCGTTGCAGACCAGATAGCGGGCGATCTCCCCGGCGGGGAGGAACGAGGCCTTCTGGCCCATCCGAAAGCCGGCGCCGCCGCGGCCGCGCAGGCCGGAGGCCGAGATCTGGCTGACGATCTCCTCGCGCGGCAGTGCCAGCGCCTTGCGCAGTGCTTCGTAGCCGCCGCGGCGCTCGTACACCGGCAGCGTGTTGAGGCCAGGCTCGTCGATCGCATCGAACAGGAGGAACTTGGTCATGACGCCGGCTCCGGTGGTTTGGTCGATCGCTTCTGCCTGGGCGGCCTCCGAGGCTTGGTCGGCGCCGGGGCGGCCCGTGCCGGTTTCGGCGCTTCCGGCTTGAGCGCTTCCGGCTTGGGCGCTTTCGGCTTGGGCGCTTTCGACTTGGGCGCTTCCGGCTTGGGCGCTTCCGGCTTGGGCGGCGCCGGCCTGGTGGGTGCCGGCGCGCTGGCGGCGGCGGTGTGCGCGCATGGGCGGTTTCGCAGCTGCTTGGCCTCCAGCACCGGTCGTCCGGCGCGCATGTCCGCGACGATCTGCGCGGCATCCTCGTTGGTCAACGGGCCCACGAACTCGCCGTCGACCGAGGCCATCGGCGCGATGTCGCATGCGCCCAGACACTCGAACTCGCGCACGTTCAGGTCAGGATCGTCCTGCGTGGCCTCGAGCATCGCCTCGTACAGCTGGTCGGCGCCGCGCAGCGAGCACGATATGTTCGTGCACACGTACACGTAGTGACGGGGCTTGGGCTCGCGCTCGAACATGTCGTAGAAGCTTGCGACGCTGGTCAGGTAGGCGGGTGTCAGGCCCATCACGCACGCGACCTGGGTGATCGCCTCCGGCGAGGTCCAGCCGTGGTAGTTCTGCGCCAAGTGCAGGGCCGGGATCGCCGCCGATTTGCGGTCGGGGTAATCGGCCATCGCGTGCTCGATCCCCTCGCGCAGCTTGGCGGGCACCGGCGTGAGTGCCGGGTCGGGGATCGTCGCCGGTGGCTTGCTCAGATCGACCGATTGATCCCAACCGGGCACGCGCGATCCGCGCTCGAAGCGCTTGACGTCGAAGCGGCTCATCGGTCCACGCCGCCCATGATCGGGTCGACCATCGCGAGCGATGCGATCAGGTCGGCCATGTAGCCATCCTTCACCATCGGCGCGGTCATCTGCAGGTTGACGAAGCTCGGATCGCGCATGTGCACGCGGGCCGGCTTCGCGGAGCCGTCCGCGCGAACGAAGCAGCCGAGCTCGCCGCGGGGACCCTCGATTGCGTAGTAGACCTCGCCCGGCGGCACACGAAAGCCCTCGGTGACGAGCTTGAAGTGGTGGATCAGCGCCTCCATGCTGGTCGCCAACTCGTGACGCGGCGGCAGCGCGATCTTGCGGTCGGTGGTGATGTAGGGGCCCTCCGGCAGGCCGCTGAGCGCCTGCTGGACGATCTTGGTCGACTCGTACAGCTCCGCGTGGCGCACACGGAAACGGTCGTAGTTGTCGCCGACGCTGCCGACCGGGATCTTGAACTCGAACTGCTCGTAGCTGCAGTAGGGCTGCGCCTTGCGCAGGTCCCACGGGTTGCCCGTCGCCCGCAGCAGCGGCCCGGTCACGCCGAGGCCCAGCAGCGTCTGCTGATCGACGATGCCGGTGTTGCGCAGGCGCGCAAGCAGGATCTCGTTCTTGGCGAGCAGGTCGGCGTACTGGTCTGCGCGCGTGGGCATCATGTCGAGGAACTTCTGGAGCTTGGCGGCGAAGCCGGCGGGGATGTCCTCGATCACGCCGCCGATCTGGAAGTAGCGCGTGTGCATGCGCTGGCCGGAGGACATCTCGAACAGGTCGAGGATCGTCTCGCGCTCGCGAAAGCAGTACCAGAACATCGACATCGCGCCGATGTCGAGCGCGCTCGTGCCGAGCCAGACGAGGTGCGACATGATCCGGTTCAGTTCCAGATGGATCACCCGCAGATACTGGGCGCGCGGCGGAACTTCGAGGTCCAGAAGCGTCTCGACGGCACCGCAGAATGCCATCGCGTTGAAGTAGTAGCCAAGGTAGTCCATCCGCTCGATGACCGGGATCACCTTCCAGTAGGACTTCTGCTCGGCCGTCTTCTCGATCCCGGTGTGGAGGTAGCCGATGATCGGCTTGATGTCGCGCACGACCTCGCCCTCGAGCGTCGCGATCAGCCGCAGCACGCCGTGCGTGGCCGGGTGGTGAGGGCCGATGTTGAGCGTCAGCAGCTCATGCGTGCGACCCTGCCCCGCGGGCTCGGCCGACATCGTGATCGATTCTTCTCGCTTGCGGTAGTCGCTGAGGCTCACTGGAATCGCCCGTAGCTGTTCGCTTCGTTGTAGGTGAACAGGACCGGCTCGCCACCGATGGGGAAGTCGCGGCGTTGTGGGAAGCCCTCGTAGTCCTCCGGCATCAGGATCCGGCGCAGGTCGGGATGACCCTCGAACACCACGCCGAACATGTCGTAGACCTCGCGCTCGGGAAAATCCGCGCCAGGGAAGATATCGACCACCGAGTCGATCTGCGGGGCGGCGGTGCTGACGCGCGCCTTGACGGTGATCCTGTCGACGCGCTTCATGTCGAGCAGCTCGTAGAGCACCCCGAGGCGCGGTTCCTCAGGGTAGTAATCACAGCCGTGCAGGCTCGCCAGGAACGAGTAGCCCGCGCCGATCAGGTAAACGAGCACAGGTTTGAGCTGCGCCGGTCCGATCACGAGCGTCGCGCGCTCGCGGAAGAACACCGATTCAATGACCGATGTGGGATCGATCTCGCGGAGCTCCTGCGCGATCAGCTCGAGGCCGGTCGCGTCAGGCACCGCCCGAGTCCTTGGGCGTGCCGGCGGCTGCGCCGGCGTTGGTCGGATAATCGGCGCCCAGCACTTCTTCGGTGCCGACGGCGTCGTAGCGCTCCCGCCATCCCTCCTTGCCGGTCATCTGGATCTTCTCGCGCAGCCGCAGAATCCCGTGTGCGAGCGCCTCGGGTCGCGGCGGGCAGCCGGGAACGTGCACGTCGACCGGCATGAACTTGTCGGAGGGCACCAGCGCGTAGTTGTTGAATACGCCCATCGAGGAGCAGCACGCACCCATCGAGATGGCCCACTTGGGCTCGAGCATCTGGTCGTAGATGCGCCGGATCACGGGCGCCATCTTGATCGAGACGCGCCCCGACAGGAGGATCATGTCGGCCTGGCGCGGCGAGGCCCGGAATGCCTCAAAGCCAAAGCGCGCGATGTCGAGCCGTGCGCCGACGATCGTCATCATCTCGATCGCGCAGCACGCGAGGCCGAACGTGAGCGGATAGATCGAGTTGCCGCGGGCCCAGGCGACGGCCTTGTCAAGGGTGGTCGTCATCACCGCCTGCTCGACGTAGCGATCGAGCGCCTCGCCTTCGAGCTCGCCGCGGAGCATGTCACGGGCGAGCAGCTGGCGCGAGCGGAAGTCGCTGGGCGCAGATCCGGTTGAAGGCTGAGCGCCACCTGCGAAGATCGCCGGCCCGCTCAGCGGCTCACGCTTTATTTCCACTCGAGCGCCCCCCGGCGCCAGACATAGACGAACGCGACCATCAGCAGCGCGACGAACGTGATCGTCTCGCCGAGCGCGAAGCTTCCGAACGAGCGCAGCTGCACGGCGATCGGGTACAGGAAGATCACTTCGATGTCGAACAGGATGAACAGCATCGCGATCAGGTAGAAGCTGATCCCGAAGCGGAAACCCCGCTGCACCTCGGACGGAAGGCCGCACTCGTAAGGAGAGACGCGGTTGCGGTTCGGACGTGTCCGAACCCCCGTCAGGCCATTCAGCATCGAGAACGTAGCGCCGATCGCTCCACCGAGGACGAGGAACACGATCGCGGGCAGGTAGCTGCGCAGCACAATCGCCGTTATATCACTGTGGACCCCGGGCGCTGCCCCACTACGGTCCCCGGCGCGGGCCGGTGCGGTCTCTGGCGCGGGTCGCGTGCGGCTATCTTCCTGGTTGCATGGCCGAGCCCACAACGCGTCAGGCGCCGGCGCGCGGAGCGCGCCGATGAAGGACGTACACGTCGCGTTCGCCGGGATCACGGTCGCGCTCAACGTGCTCGCTGCTGTGTGGGGCACCTGGTGCTGGTGGCGCTCGAGCCCGAGTCGCTGGTTCTGGCGCGTGCTCCGGGTTGCCCAGGTGTCGCTGGTCGTGCAGGCGGCGCTCGGCTTCCTACTCGCGGCGACCACGACCCACAAGTCGGACACCTTGCACCTCGTCTACGGGGTGCTGCCGTTGGCCATGTCGTTCATCGGCGAGCAGTTCCGGATCTCCTCCGCGCAGTCGGTCCTGGACGCGCGCGGCTTCGAGTCGGCCCAGGCGGTCGGCGAACTGCCGCAGGATCAGCAGCGGGCGCTGGCGCTGGCGATCATCAGGCGCGAGATCGGTGTGATGACGTTGGCGGCGATCATCATCGTCGTGCTGCTGGCGCGCGCGGCGAGCACCGCCCCGTGAGCACCGCTCAGGTGGTGGCGCCCGGAAGGCTGTGGTAGCGACCCTCGAACCAGACCAGCGGATCACCGTGGCCGAGGCCCATTTCGGTCACCTCGCCGATCGCGATCGTGTGGTCGCCGCCGGCGATCAGCTCGCGCAGCTCCAGTACGGCCCAGGCGAGCGTCCGTTCGATCACCGGCATCCCGCGGACGATGCGATGAGCAACGTGCGCCAGCTTCTCTGCCTCCGGCATCTTCGAGGCGAACACGCCGGCAATCGCGTGCTGATCGGCGCTCAGCAGGTTCACCGCAAAGGCGCCGGCGTCGCGCGCCGCCTCTAGCGTTCGCGCGCTGTTTGCGAAGCAGACCAGCGCCAGCAGCGGCTCGAGCGACAGCGAGCAGAGGGCGTTTGCGGTCATGCCGCCGGCGCCCGCGGGACCTGCGGTCGTGATCACGGCGACGCCTGTCGCGAAGCGGCCGAACACCTCCCGGAACAGCTCTGGGTCAGCGGGTTTTGCCATCGCGCGGGTTATACCGTCCGCGTCGCCGTCCGCATCCTGCGAGTGATAGCGCCCTTGTCCTGGCGAGGGAGATGGCCGCGCGAGTTCGTCAGTCGCGGCCACTCGCGTTTAGGAGGACCGCTCACAAGTACGGCTCGCTTTCGTATGATCTTGGCGCGCATGCACCGGAGCACCAGGGTCCTGATCACATTTCTGGCGGCGATCGTCATCGTTTCGCTCGCCGCCGCGTGCGGCACCGAGAAGATCGGCGTCCCGAAATCCGACCCCAACTACGCCAGTGATCTGGCGGGCGCGCAGCTATTCCAGCAGCGATGCGGCGGCTGTCACACGCTCTCCTACGCGGGAACTCGTGGCTCCGCTGCGAACATCCGCACGGCCGAGGCGATCAACGGTCCGAATTTCAACATCAACTGCGAGCGCCCGGTCGCCCGGGTGCTGTATGCGATCGAGAACGGCGGTTTCTCAGGTGCCTACATGCCCGCTAACGTCGTCGTGGGCGAGCAGGCTCGCCAGGTCGCGCAGTTCGTCGCCGGCTTCTCGGGGCGAAAAGCGCCGTTGATCCCCGGCCAGCCAACGTGCGAGCAGCGGGCGCTCGGCACGTTGCCTGCGCCGCTGGATCCACTCGCAACGAAGTAGCGGCCGTCGTCGGCGCAGCTGGAGCGCAAGTGCTCGACATCAAGCTGATCAGATCCGAGCCCGACGCGGTCCGGGCGGCGCTCGCTCGCCGCGGCGCGCCGGAAGCCGCCGCGGTTGACCGTGTGCTCGCGCTCGATCAGCGCTGGCGGTCGATCACCTCGCAACTGGAGAAGCTGCGGGCCGAGCAGAACAGCGCAAGCCGCGGCCGGACAGGAGCGCCGACCCCTGCAGAGCGCGAGCAGCTTGCATCGCTGGCGGCGCGCGGCCGTGAGCTGAGCGACGAGCAGGCCGCCGTCCGCGCCGACCGCGAGCAGGCGCTGGTGGCGCTGCCAAACCTGCCTGCGGCCGGTGCGCCGCTGCAGGACACCGTCCGCAAGACGATTGGCGTGGCCGGCGCTGCGGGCAAGGACCACCTCGAGCTGGCCGGCGAGATGATCGACATCGAGCGCGGCGCGCGCCTGTCGGGCACGCGCTTCGCCTACCTGCGCGGTGGCCTTGTGATGCTCGAGCTCGCGCTCGTCCGATACACGCTCGAGAAGCTTCTCGGGGAGGGCTTCGAGCCGGTGCTCCCGCCCGTGCTCGTGCGCGAGCGGGCGCTCTACGGCACCGGCTTCCTGCCCGACACCGAGCAGCAGATCTATCACCTGCCCGACGACGACCTGTACTTGGTCGGGACCTCTGAGGTCGCGCTCGCATCGCTGCATGCCGACGAGATCCTCCCGCGTGAGGCCATGCCGAAGCGTTACGCGGGCTTTTCCACCTGCTTTCGCCGCGAGGCCGGCGCCGCCGGCAAGGACACGCGCGGGATCTTCCGCGTGCACCAGTTCGACAAGGTCGAGATGTTCGTCTTCACGACCGCCGAGGAGGCCGCTGCCGAGCACGAGCGGATCCTCGAGCTGGAGGAGTCGCTGCTGCGCGAGCTCGAGATCCCCTACCGCGTCGTCAACATCGCCGTCGAGGAGCTCGGCGCCTCGGCCGCCAAGAAGTACGACTGCGAGGCCTGGCTGCCCGGCCAGCAGCGCTACCGCGAGCTGACCTCCTGCTCCAACACGACCGACTACCAGGCGCGCCGGCTCGAGATCCGCGTGCGCCGCCAATCCGGCCGGCCGCTGCCCGCGAGCACTCTCAACGGAACGGCGGTCGCGGTCGGGCGCACGATCATCGCGCTGCTCGAGA
>JBKQKK010000405.1:0-7015 GCA_052147535.1 Solirubrobacteraceae bacterium
CGGAACGATCACCGACAAGGCGATCGGCTCCCCGGCGGCCTCGGCGCTAGCCTCGGACAGCAGCCGATTGACGCCGTCCTCCGCGGGCGAGTCAGCCACAAGCGCTGGCGCGTTGAACCGGACCGGCCGAAGCGCCCGAGGGACCTCCGTGGAGAGCAGGTCCAGCTGAGTGGGCGTGTCCACCTTGGCGCGCTGGTAGGCGATGACATTGCCAGCCAGGGTCCGCCACTCCTGCTCGGTCGGAACGACCTCGATCAGCGGTCCGGCCGGCAGCTCGATGCTCGTGCCCCTCACGTAAGCCTTCCCCAGGCGGGCGTAGTTGCGCTTGGTCTCCCCTTTCCCGTTGCGCCAACACGCCGGCTTTTGAAAGCGATACAGCATCGGATCGACGCTGAACGCAAGCCCGGTCCGGCGCAGGGCGGCCGCCGTGCTCTCAGGGCTGCTTTCGAGCTGGTTGGCATTGATCAGGACCTCGTCCATGATCCCCCTTCGCAGGAAGTCGAGGTCCTCGGACCTCCGCACCCGCACGACGTGATGCAGCCGCGGTGCGCTCACGGCTCTCGCGCTCACGGCTCTCGCGCTCGCCGCCGAGCAGCGACCTCATCTTTGATCACCGATCGCTCGGCGTACTGCGGCCAGGTCTCGTAGACGCGGTCGACGAGATCCGGGGTGTCCCACTGCGCCCGGATCTCGCGGATCCGCTCGAACAGCTGCTCGTAGGCGCGGTTGGATCGCCGCAGGCGCTCGGCGGCCTCATGTCCTTGCTCGTTGAGCACAAACTCCTCAGGCTCTCGCGGGCCAGCGCGCTCGCTCGCTGTGGCGATCATCTCCGCAAACGACGGCGGCCCCGCCGTCGCCGGCTCGGCGCCTTTGAGGAAACCCGCGAGCGCAAGCGCCCTGGCCGCGTCGTTGACTCCCTCGTTGAACGGACCGTAGTTGTAGGCGTAGAAGCCGCCAGTCTGGGAGTCGATCGTTTGCTCGATCACGAACAGGAGCTTTTGCAGGCGGGTCATGCCGCGGATGGCGTCCTGCTCGCGCGTGTTGGTGGCGTGTAGCAGGAGCACCATCAGATCCTTGATACCAGGCCAACCGGCGGGCGCGGCAGCGAGCCCGAGCGCCTCCTCCTCTCGCGCCAGCGCGGCATCGACCCACTCGCGCGCCAACCGGTGATACGGACGGCGGAGCTCATGCGCGCGCGCCTTCAACCGATCCAAAAGCGCCTGATCGAGCTTGATGTTCAGCTGCTCGGCCTGAGGCTCGAGCGCAAGCTCGCCCGGTGGGACAAGCGATTCCCGCAGCGCGTCGACCAGCCAGGAGCGCACCAAGATGTGGTAGGGCAGCGAGCGTGCGGCGGACACGCGCTTTACGCGCTCAACCAGGCCGACCGGGAGCCTGAGCGTGATCTGCGCGGTCTTCGCCCGCGCTACCAGCTCCGGCGCCTCAGGAAGCGTCTCCCACGCCTCCGACCAGTCTCGCTCGAGCAGGCCCTCCCAGCGGTCGTCACTCATCGCGCATACCGACGGTAGGTCCGCCGCTCCCGATCGGTCATCTCCCGGGCGCTGTAGACCCGCGCCACCCCGCGAGGCCTCTGCTCATAGACCAAAAACAGCATGCGCCCACCGTCCGTCACGCCGAGCAGCAGCAGCGCGTCGCCATGACGGCGCTTGGTGTGCGGGTTAGCAAAGCATTGCTCGGCCTCCCAGGCCGAGACGTTGTGGTTGCGCACCAGCTTGTCCTCGTTGTCCTCGTCCCACTCGAACTCGGGGCGCATTCCCCCGCCCTGACGACGCGATCCCACGAAGCCCGCCGGCTCACAGCAGGCGCCGGGAGATCCGCCAAAAACAACTCAACGAGCACGTACGAATGAGTATAGCGCCCAGATATACAAATCGTGTGCCACCGATTTTCGCCGAGCGTCGTGAGACGCCGAAAGGCTAGTGAGCACGGGAACGTCTCTCCCCGCCGCCACTTGTCGCAGGAACGGTCCTCGTGAGACGCGACCAGGCCGATCGCTGTACCCGCAAAGGCGCCCTCCCCACTCGGCCGCTACCGGTCCAGGCGTGCAGCGAGCTCCGCGCGTTGGCGGTCGCTGAGACCGCCAAACGTCTTGCTGGGTGAAACCCGGCAGCTGTCCAGAAACTTCGTGGCCTTGACCCTCCCGACCTTGGGGACCGCGAGCAGCAGGTCGAACACCTTGGCGGTCTGCAGGAACGCGGGCGGGTCGAGCAGCAGCGGGGCGATCGACGCCCAGCCGGCCTTGAGATCACGTTTGAGCTGCGCGCGGAACGTGCGGAGTTCGGCCATGTTGAGCGCGGCCATGCGCTGATCCGGGCTGCGCTCGGGTGCCGCCGGATGCTCGAGCGGGCCGCGGTAGGACACGATAACCACGCGAGAGTACACGCCGCCTCGATCGTCAGCGCGGCCGAAGACTCGGGGCAGCGCCGCCTACGAGGCTCTCTGCTTGGGTAGCTGTCCCTTGGGGTCCACTCATAAAGGATGCCGACGCGGTTGGGGCATGCCGACGCAGCTTGACGGCGCTCTTAGCGCCAGTTTCTGCTGGGATCCTCCCACCCGCCTGCCAGTCGGGGGGCCCACTGTCCTAGAAAACGATCGCGGTCGCGCGCGACGTTGTCCTGTCGCGATCGACGGCTTCTACTCGGCCTCGTCCCTGCCAGCGCGGCGTGACGGCCGAGGACCACACCCGCAGCCGTCCGCGACGGCGAGCGATCACGTCTCGAGTTCCTTGACCGCCTGCGCAGCCGCGTCCAGCAGCCACCCCGGCTGCTGGCGCGGCGCCGTCAGCGTCGCCCGGCGGATCGCCTCGCGCGCCGTCGGCCCCTGCTTCCAATCACGCTGCCCACGGCGCCGCGCGAGCCACTCCCACTGCCAGCCGCTACTCGCCCGGCGCGAGCGCCACTACTGACGCACGACCTCGACCGGCCCCCGCAGCGTCTGGATCGTCAACGACTGCGAGCGGTTCACGACAGCCCTACCCGCCATCACCCACACCTCGCCCACGCTCAACGATCCCGCGCGTCAGGTCCATCGCGTCATCTTCCCACCCGCGGCCACAAACGCTCGATCGACCGTAGCCGTCGCACCCTCCTACACCGCCCGGCCGCTGCGACCTGGAGCGGACGGGGCGTCTCGACGCGCGCGACACGGACCAGCTGTTCCACCGCGCGATCGAGGCTGCTGAGGCCGAGCTCGTCGAGGACGGCGACTCGTGGCCCCACGGCCAGCGCACGTGGACGCTCACGCAAGAGGTGTATGACGACGGGCAACTGCACCGGCTGGCACGTCCGCCACGACAGGGGGAGTTCGAGGGGTTCTACCCGCTCGACCAGGTTCGGGGCGCTCCTATTCGGGGTTGTCCTGGACGAGTTTCAGTTGCGCGCTGCGGGAGCTGGCGGGTGTTCGCTGGACGGTGACGGCGCCTTCGAAGATCTCGGGTTCGAGGAACGCCTGCATCACTTTGTGGTGGGCGCGCTGGCGTAGGGTTTGGTGTTCGTGTCGGGCGTATTCGCCGGGGTCTTGGGGGCGTTCTTCGGGTAGGCGCTGGGCGAGGATCTGCTCGGCGGCCCACGCGTACACGGCGTTGGCGGCGGCTTCGACCTCGAGCATCCGGTAGGGGACGTACTCGGGTGCGCGTTTTTTGCTGTCCCGGCGTGCTTGGCGGCGCGTTCGAGCTCGCGGAACTCGCGTCGGCCCTCGTACACGGCCACGATCCCGGTCTCGGGGTCGAACTCGGGCCTCGATCGTCTGGTCTTCGTTCTTGCGGGCGATCTCTCTGACCCAGCCCGACGCGCGGTGGGGGACGATCACGATCTCAAGCTCGGCGGGTGTGCTCGCCGGCGGCCGCCAGCATCGTGAGGCGAGCGCCGGGCTCGACCGTCAGGCGCGCGCGTGTCGGCTTGCAGGGTGCTCTAGCCGCGGCTGCCGGGCTCGGGGATCACCTCGCCACGGAGCGTGACCGTCAGCCCGGGGTCGGCCTCGATCTGGACGCTGCTGCCGGGCGGGACCTGGGCAGGGTCGGCGAGCGGCGTGACGGTGCGCTTCTCGCCGGGATGCAGACGCACGGAGGATTGCTTCAACCACAGCGCCCGCGCCACGGCCGGTGTCGCTGGCTCGCTTGGCGCGTGAGGTTCAGCAGGTTCGCGAGGTTCAGCGGAATCGGTCACCTCGTCCTCCTGGGGCGGCTCGTCCTGCTGCGGCGGTTCGTCTTCCTCGGCGGGTCCTATGGGTATGGCTTGTTGGCGGGATTGTTGCCGGGTTCGGCCCCCGTGTTGCCGGGCTGCTCAAACGCGGTCTTGAGGAGATCGTTCAGCGCGCGTAGTCCGACCTGGTCGCGCGCGCTCCTTTGCGGCGACGATCGGGACCAGCAGCCGGTCGGTCGCGCCGTAGAGCCGCTCGACGATCGGGTGATGCTCGTTCAGCCCGGAGCGGTCGACCTTGACGACCAGCTCCGGGCGGGGCTTATCCAGCGCGTCGCGCTGTGACTGCTCGATCGCTTCGCAGAACACCTCGCCATACAGGTGACGGGTGCCGGGGCGGCCCTCGAAGCTCGCCAAAGTCGTCTCGTGCGCGGCGCGGCCGGGGGGATCACCAGCCCGCCGCGGCGGGTCGCGCGAGAGAACCCCTGCGAGAGCGGCTGTCATTGTCCGGAGCGCCGCGGAAGCGCAGTGGGGGCGGGGGCGGAAACCTCCCCGAGTAAAGATCCCGGGTCTGTAGCTGCGTCTGTGCCTGTGTCAGCAGCGGCGTCTGCACCGCACGCTCAACGCAAGCCGCTGTGGCGGTGGTTCTCGTCATCGCCGGCCTCCCGCAAGCCCGGCCGCGCGCCCGCCGTCAGGGTCGTTGGGTTGCCGCTCGGTGGGCAGAAACCGCAGTCTGCGGATCCTGCCTCGTGGTCGTTTGCCCGAGCCGCCCCTGGCGGTTCTTGCGGACGATGGTGTCCAGCTCGCCCGGGCGCTCGGAGTCGCGGTCGTAGTAGTCCTCTCGGTAGAGCATTAGCACGCAGTCGGCGTCCGCTTCGATCTGCCCGGACTCCCGCAGGTCTGCCAGCACGGGTCGCTTGTCGGGGCGTTGCTCGACTGCGCGTGAGAGTTGCGCGACGGCGATCACGGGGCAGTCGAGCTCGCACGCGAGTCGCTTGAGTCCGCGGCTGAGCTCGGAGACGTCCTCGACCCTGCTACCGGACGGCCGTTCGACGCGCATCAGCTGCAGGTAGTCAACGACGACTAGCCCGAGTCTCCCGTCGCGGACCGCGATCTGCCGCGCGACCGCGCGCAGCCGCATGAGCGACAGGTCGCCGTCGTCGAGCAGGTGCATCGGCGTGTCCTGCGTCTCGCATGCGGCTTGTAGGAGCGGCGTCCAGTCCTCGGCTTCGACGCGGCCGAGGTGAAGCCGTTCGGGGTCAACGCCCGAGAGTGCTGCGAGGTGCCGCTGCGCGGTCTCGGAGTCGCTTATCTCCAGCGACGCGAACAACACCCGCGTCGCCTCGACGCTCGCGGCGTGGCGTGCGAGCTGCAGCGCGAGCAGGCTCTTGCCCATCGCCGGTCGCGCCGCGACCACATACAGCCGCCCGTTCTGCAACCCCCCAAGCAACCGATCAAGCTCAGCGATCCCGGTCGAGAGGCCAGGCAGCGCACGCTCGCCCCGCGAGGCCTGCTCGAGTCGGTCGAGCTCGTCTGAGACGGCGTGCTCAAGCAGCCGCTGCTTTGACGCGTTGTCGCGGGCGCATAGCGCGAAGATCAGACGCTCTGCCTGATCGATCAGCTCCGGCGCCTGATCGCGGCGCTGCGCGATCTGCGCCTGGATCTCGTAGGTCGCGAGCAGCAGCGCGCGCAGCTGCGCGTTCTCGCGCACGATCCGCCCGTACTCCCGGGCATTGCCGGTTGCGGGCACCCATCCGACGAGGTCTTCGATCGCGCCAGCGCCCCCTACCTGCTTGAGCTTGGCGCGCTCACGCAGCGCCTCGGCGACGGTCAGATGATCGATCTTGCGACCCGCCTGGTGCAGCGTGAGGATCGCCGCGAACACCGACGCGTGCGCCTCGCGGTAGAAATGCTCCGGGCGAAGACGCTCGTCGCCGATGACGGCAAGGAGATGGCGGTCGTCGAGCAGCACCGCGCCGAGCACCGAGCACTCCGCCTCGAGGTTGTGCGGCGGCACCACCCCGACCCCAGGGCGTTGGCCGTTCGTGGTGGCGGTCATGCCGCTGCCTCCGCGCCACCGGTGGCATGGTCGTGGAGCAGCTCGTTCCAGAGCTGGGCGTAGCGACCGTCGCTGTAGCGCATCTGCTGCTCGCACAGCGTGCTCCACCGCACCCGCTCCACGAACACCGCCAACAGCTCGCTGTGCGTCCTCAGCTCGGCGAGCGCGCCGGCGCGGTCATCGCGACCGTAGCGGTGCGCAGCGCGCTCCAGCAATTCCCGCGCTGCCGGCCACCCCCTCACGCCGGCCGGCGCGGCGGGTGGGCTCGTGGCCCCGCGCGATCGGGCGTGGTGGCGGGCCAACAGCTGGTCGGCGACCTTCGCGAACGCCGGCATCGTCAGCGCCCTCGAACCCAGGATCTCGTCGCCGAGCATGTAGTCCAGCGCGTACTGCAACCGGCCTCGCGGATGACGCTCGAGCAGCTCGCCCGCGGCCGCCAACCACCGTTCCCGATCAGCGAGATAGGAGCGGCGGGGGACTCTCGCCAAGCGCCGGCTCCCATGCCGACACGAGCGCATCGCACAACTCGATCGCCGCCGAAGTGCGATCCCCACCCCCCTTCATCCCTATCTGAGCTGAAGGGGAAAGGGTTTCTAAAGCCTTTTCTACGGCCGGCTCTCTCGTGCGCGCGATAGAGGGCCGCAAGCCAGGACCGACGGTGGCCGAAAAGCCGCGCTGCCAGTCCTGATCTGCGGCCCTGCCAGTCCCAGCTTGCGGCCCTGCCAGTCCTGAAATGCCGCCATCGAGAGCGGACGGTGCTTCGTGCAGCGTGTAGGTGCTGGGAAGGTGCCGGCCGCCGTTC
>JBKQKK010000406.1:0-19330 GCA_052147535.1 Solirubrobacteraceae bacterium
GCTGACGAGGCGACGCTCGTGCCGGTGTTCCTCGCCCGTGTGTCGCTGCAGCTTCCGCTCGAGGCACCGTTGCCGCGCCAGTCGAAGATCGCGATGTCACTGCAGGACGCGATCGAGCAGCGCGCGAGCAAGTTCGGCGTGCCGGTCGACGCGCGGATCGAACGCGGGCGCACTTACCGTCACGCGCTGCGCCAGACAATTCAGCACGAGCGCTTTGAGCAGATAGTGATCGCCGCCAGCGCCCGCAACCAGCCGGGCTTCGACCCCGGCGACGTTGCCTGGCTGATCGATGAGGCGCCGGGGGAGATCGTCGTGCTGCGGCCCGACCCACGGCGAGACTTGGAGGAGCCGGCGCTGCGACGCGAGGTCGAGCAGGCGACGCCACGGCGCGAGATGTACCAGCCCGCATTGCTACGCGAGGTCGATCAGGCCGTGGCACCGCCACACGACGCGCGTCCCGACGCTTCGCCGCTGAACCTCGCAGCACGACCGTCTTGATTGCCGTACGACCGTCCCCAGCAATCACCGCGGCTGAGCCGGTAGCAGGGGCGTAGTCGTAGCTTCGCGCCGGCCGCGTACGGTATGCCGGGTGCCCCCTCGGAGAAGAAGATGACGCCGCTGCACGCGCTCGCGATCTTCGGCGCGGGCATTGCTGCCGGCACGGTCAACACGGTGGTCGGTAGCGGCACGCTGATCACCTTCCCGGTGCTGCTCGCGTTCGGCTACGCGCCGGTGACCGCGAACGTGACGAACACGATCGGGCTGGTCCCCGGCTCGGCCACCGGCGCGATCGGCTACCGCGCCGAGCTTGACGGTCAGCACACTCGGGCGGTGCGCTTCGCTGCCGCATCAGTGCTCGGCTCTGTGCTCGGCGCGACGCTACTGCTGACGCTGCCCGCCTCGGCGTTCAAGGCGATCGTGCCGGCGTTCATCACGCTGGCGCTGGTCGCGATCATACTGTCGCCGCGGCTCGTGCGCGCGCTCGACTCCAGGCGCCGCGCGGCGCACGAGCGCCCGGGGCCGTTGGCGATGCTCGCCGTGTTTCTGAGCGGCATCTACGGCGGCTATTTCGGCGCTGCGCAAGGGATCCTGCTGCTCGCGATCCTCGGACTCGCGCTCGACGAGAGCCTGCACCGAATCAACGCGCTCAAGAACGTGCTGGCCGGGCTCGTGAACTTCGTCGCGGGCGTGATCTTCGTGTTCGCAGCGCAGGTGGCTTGGGCGCCCGCGGGCCTGATCGCCGCCGGCGCGATCCTCGGCGGGATGATCGGAGCCCGCTGGGGCCGCCGGCTCCCGCCGGCGGCGCTGCGCGCGCTGATCGTGATCGTCGGCGTGATCGCGATCGTGCGGCTGCTGTAGCGGCGCACTGAGGAGGTTATCCGCGAAGCGCGTACTGCGCGATCGCGGCGTCGAGCGAGCCCTGCGAGTCGTACTCGCCGTCGTAGATGTTGACGACCTTGCCATCCCGGTTGATGATGAAGGTCGTCGGCAGGCCCTCGAGGCCGCCCGGGAGAAACGCCGAGAGGCCGCCCGGCTCGGCCTGGTAGCTCGGGTAGCTAAGCCAGTGCGTTGCCATGAACGCCCGCGCCTGCGCGGCCCCGTCGTCATAGTCGACGCCGAGGAATGCCACCTGACGGCCGTAGCGGGCGGAGGCGCTGCGCATCAGGCCGAACTCGGCCTGGCAGGACGTGCACCACGAGGCCCAGGCGTCGACCACGATCGGGTAGCCGCGCAGCGCTCGCACCCGCGCCTTCAGCGCCGGTGCCCAGCCGAGGAGCCGGCTCGCCTGCTGATGCAGCGCCGTCAGCGGCGCCGGGGAGCCCGCCAGCAGCCGCTGGGTCGCGAGCATGCTCGACGGAGCCTTCGGTGCTCTCGCCAGCGCATTGCGCACGGCGCTTTCAAGCCCGCTGATGCTGGGCCAGCTCGGCGCGTAGATTGGCTCGTACCAAAGGATCTGGCCGCCGGCTGAGCTCAGCACGAAATACGGCTGACCGGTCACGCCGTAGCCGTCGGCCACACGCCCGCTCGCATCGATCCCAACCGGATATGAGAGCGGCCGCGGCAAGCTGTGCTGGAAGGCTGGGAGCGCGCTGGGAGAGGGCTCCACGCTGCCTTCGTCGATCGCCGTGAGCGACGGCAGGGCTCCGGAGGCGGCCGCTGACTGGTAGCGGTTGAGCGTGTCGAGCTCACCGGCGAGTCCGGTGACCTCACGATCCCAGGTCGCGAAGAACAGGTACAGGCGCGGCGCCGCCCCGGGGCCAAGCGGCACCGTCCCACCGCCGGCGCGCGGCACCGTCACGCGCACGCTGGGACTGATCCCCTTGACCTCCGCATACGAAAGGGTCGAATCCACGCGCGGGTGATGCGGAAGCAGCTGCGCGACATCCCGCGCCAGGACCTGTCCGAACTGGCCGACGGCAGCGTAGGACTGGTAGGTCAGGTAGACCTTGCGCAGGCGTCCCTGGGCGTCGATCAGGTACAGCGCAGGCGTGTGGGAGATCAGGCCGCGGATGACGTCCGCCTCGATTCCGTAGTTTCCCCATACGCGCCGTAGCTGCGCCAGCGAGCCGGTGAGGTAGACCCATTGATGCTCGAGCCCGTGCAGCTGGGTGTAGCTGGCGAGGTCCTCGATCGACGTGGCCTTCGGATCCGCGTCGACGCCCAGCAGTTGCAGCTTCGATGCCGCCGCTCCGAGCATCCGCCTGGCGTCGAGCATCGCGCTTGTGGTCAGCGGGCAGATCGTCGTGCACTCGGCGTCGTTGAACGCGAGGATCACAACCTTGCCGCGGAAAGAGCGCAGCGACACCGGTTCGCCGTACTCGCTGTAGAGAGTGAAATTCGGCGCCGGCCTGCCTGGGAGCGCCGTGCCGGGGTCGAGTCTTGGATTGCTCGCGAGCTCCTGGCCAGCCGAGGAGAATGAGGACGAGGACGAGGACGACGTGAGGCCCACCGCGACGACGCCCACGAGTAGCACCGCGGTCAGCGCTGCCAGCGCTGCCAGCGCGGGGAACGGCCAGCGGATGCTGCTCGCCTCCGTGCTCCGCTGCCAGCGGAGCAGCAGCCAGGCCGTGAGCAGCACCATCGCAAGCACGACCAGCGCAACGATGATCACGATCGTGCTGCCACTGCCACTGCCACTGCCGGCGCCACTGCCGGCGCCGCTCGTGGCGTTGGTCGATCCCGAGGCGCTCTGCCCAGCGGCAGGGACGCTCGCCTGCGCAACTCCGGAGCTGCGCGGCCCGCGGGCGGCGCCCGGGGCGCCGATTCCGAGCGCCAGCCTGATCCCGTAGCCGGCAGCGAGCCGCTGTACGGCGGTGAGCGTCGCGTCGCTCAGGCCCGCGGCCCCCGGCTTGATCACAACCCCGGACAGCAGGCGGTATGCCGCGGCCGCGTTGTGGCCGGGCCAGTTGATGCCAAAGCCGTTGGGCATCACGACCAGCAGCAGATGCGTGTACGCGTTCGAAAGCTCGTATCCGAGGAACGCGGCGTAGTGGGCCGGCGCCAGCCACAAAGGCGCGATCGACCCGAGGTCATCCGGGTGCGCGATGATCGCCACCCGCACGGGGAAGCCGGCCTTACCCGCCGCGTCCAGCAGGTTTCCCAGCTCGACCTGCTGGGGTACAGTCACGCCCGCGTCGAAGCCGAAGAACAGGTTCTGGTTGACGAGCTCGTCGCTGCCGGGGTCCCCATCCGCTCTGGCGCTGGCCGTCAGGGAGCTCAGCGCCAGCGCGGCGGCGCACGCGCACAACAGCACGGCGAGCAGCGCGTTCAACGGGCGCAGCCGGATGCTCACGGGGCTGGGGAGATCGTCGTCCTGCGACGCGTCTGCAGGGGCCTTGCGCGGAGGCTCGCGGTCCACGCGAGCGCGATCAGGATCGCGCCGGCCCCGAACGCCAGCAACGAGCCCGTGGCGGTGGAGGATGGCGCCGCGACCCCAGGCGCGGTCGCGATCGTTCCGGGCAGCGTGTGCCCGGCTGCGGCGGCCAGCACGCGCACCGCCGCGATTGCACTGCTTGCCAGGCGCGTGCCCGAGCCGGGCGCGGAGATCGCAGCGAGCGCCGTGATCTCCGCCTTTGGCAGAGAGCCGACCGTGAACAGGCCGAGCCCGTTGGGCATCACCACCAGAACCTGCCCGCGGTACACGAATGACAGCTCCTCGCCGAGGAACCTAGCGTAGGCAACCGACCGGCCCCAGAGCGACGCGACCGACCCGAGATCGTCCTGATGGGCTATCACCGCGACCCGGATCGGGAATCCCTCGCGCTCCGCCGCCTGCAGGACCGCGACTAGCCGCGGCTGGTAGACGACCGTGGCGCTCCCCGCGTCAAAAGGCAGGAAGTAGGAGTAGTTCAGGAGGACGTCGCTGGCTGGATCGCCGTCGGCTCGCGCCGCCTGAGCCCACCAGCCGCCGCAGGCCCCGAACAGGGCAATCAGCGCCACGATCAGCGTGGCCACCGGGCCCAGGCGTGCGCGGCGCGGACGTGGACCGAGAATATGCGTGCAATCAGTTGCCAAGATCGATGAGCCCGAAGACGACACGCCGGCGACCGACGGTTCCATGGCGGGCAGCCATCAAGTGTATGGCCGCCGCCCGCCTGGCGATCGGCGCCGCCCTGACGGGGCAGCGCCGGCACCGGCACGCGTCGCTGGGGATCGGCGCGCTGCCGGCGGCAAGCCTGCTGGCGGCAAGCCTGCTGCTATACGGCTGCGGTTCAACGCAACCGCGGCCGGCAGCCGGCGCGATCCCCCGCTGGTTGCTGCTCGAGGCGCGCACGATCGGCCGTGGCGAGCGCTTTCACCCGCCGGCCAGCGGCCCGGCGGTGGGCCGTTGCCGCCCGGCGCTGGGGGCGCGCCTCGAGGCGCACGTCGAGCTGTTCGCCGCCAACCAGGTCGTGCTCGTCGCCGCCGGGATCGGGACGACGGCGCCGCGCAGCTTCGCGTCGGACCGGATCGTCGGCGCGCGCTGCTATGGGGCGCTGGTCACACTCGATCCGACGGGGGTGGTGCTCGTGCGGCCCGGCCGCCGGCTGACGCTGTCTGACCTGTTCCGTTCGTGGGGCCAGCCGCTGTCCGATTCGCAGCTAGCATCGTTTGCAGCGGCGCCGGGCGCACACGTTATGGTGTTCGTCGACGGACGCCGTCTGCACCGGGCGCCCGGCAACGTGCCGCTCACCGGGCACGCCGAGATCGTGCTCGAGGTCGGTCCGTACGTCCCTCCTCACCGCTTCTACACCTTCCCGCCGCTCCCTTGAGGCTTGCGGCTACTTCTCGTGCAGGTGGAACGGCAGGGTCGCGACGACGACGCCGGTTCGCGACTTCAACACGACCTCTAGCAGGCGGCCCCGCTGGTTGTGCAGGATCTCATGGCGCCGTCTTCTCGGTATCACCTCGGGGATCAGCACGGTGATCGTCACATCTCGCTCCGCCTCGACGGATTCGATGTAGCGCAGCACGGTGCGCACCAGCGAGCGCTGCGGGTCGATTAGCACTTCGATCGGCACCGCGCAACGCCACCTCCCCCAGTCATGCAGGATCTGGTTGCGCTCCTCGGAGTCGCCCGCCACAGCCACGGCGATCACCGTCTCACCGAGCGACAGCGCGGCGCTGAGCGCACGCTCGCTGAGTAGGTTGACCGTCGTCGTGGGCACGATCACGACGCTCTCGCGCCCGCGCGGCACCGACGGTAGCACGCCGAGCTGCAGTTCCTCCGCCACCTCAGCGTAGTAGTGCTCGGTGTGCGAGAACAGCCAGATCAGCAGCGGCACCGCGATGCAGACCACCCACGCGCCCGCCAGAAACTTGGTAAACAGGAAGATCAGCACCGCGACCGCGGTCATCGACGCGCCGGCGCCGTTCAGGCTGGCGCGCACGCGCCAGCGCGGGGGTCGAAGGCTGCGCCAGTGGCGCACAAGCCCAACCTGGCTGATCGTCAGGCCGACGAACACACCGATCGTGAACAGCGGGATCAGGCGCTCGGTG
Organism: Solirubrobacteraceae bacterium; assembly: GCA_052147535.1. Taxonomy (GTDB): domain Bacteria; phylum Actinomycetota; class Thermoleophilia; order Solirubrobacterales; family Solirubrobacteraceae; genus Palsa-465. The sequence continues at coordinate 5,980 of JBKQKK010000406.1, forward strand.
TCGCCGTCGACGGCGATCAGCAGCAGCATCGAAGCGAGCGCCAGCGCGACGATCCCGTGCCGGAAAACGGGCTTCTCGGCGCGCAGATAGAACAGGTGCGGCAGCCGGTGATCCTTGGCAAGCAGGTTCATCAACACCGGCAGGCCGCCGAAGCTCGTGTTGGCGGCGAACGCGAGCACGACGGTTACAGCGATGTTCGACACGTAGAACATCCATCCAGTCCCGAACGCGGCGGCCGTGGCCTGCGCCAGGATGGTGACGTTGTTGCGCGGCACAACGTCGTGGTGGTGGACCAGCACCGCGAGGCCGACCAGCATCAGGCCGAGCAGGATCCCGAGTGAGATCTCCGTGCGCTGCGCGTTGCGCACCCGCGGACCGCGGAACGACGGCACGCCGTTGGCGATCGCCTCGACGCCGGTCACCGCCGAGCAGCCCGACGCGAACGCCTTCAGGATCAGCAGGATCGTGAGCGCCTGCGGCGGGCCGCGCTGGATCGGCGTGCCGATGACCGCCACCGGATGCGGGTGAAACGGCCCGACGATGATCAACGCGAAGATGCTGGCGACGAACACGATCGTCGGCACCATCAGCAGCTTGGCGGACTCGTTGATCCCGAACAGGTTCACGACCGTCAGCAGCGCCAAGCCGCCCAGGCACACGGGCAGCAGTTGATGCGATAGTGAGGGGAACACGCTCCCGAGGCTGGCGGCGCCGGCCGCAAGGCTGACGGCCACGGTCAGCACATAGTCCACCACCAGCGAGGCGGCCGCCAACAGCGCCCAGAACCGGCCGAGGTCGTGCTTGGCCACCGCGTAAGCCCCGCCGCCATCCGGGTAGGCTGAAATCACCTGCGTGTAGGAGATGACAAGCAACGCCAGCATCGCCGTGATCACGAGTGTCAACGGGATCGCGTACCTCAGCCCGCTCGTTCCGGCGAGGATCAGCACCGTGATCATCGCCTCCGGGCCGTAGGCGACGCTCGAGAGCGCGTCGAGGCTGAGCGCGGCCAAGCCGCCCATCAGGCTGAGCCCGTGGTCCGCCTCGCCGCCGTGCTTGTGGTGGTCCACCGCCGAGAACTCTACGATCGTTGACGATGTCCCAGTCGCCACCCGCGTCGCAACTGCACCTCGACCGCCGCCGCCGCATGGTGGTGCTCGTGATCTGCTCGATGAGCCTGCTGCTCGTCGGGCTCGACAGCACGATCGTCAACGTCGCGCTGCCGTCGATCCACCGGTCGCTGCACGCCTCGGTGTCCGGCTTGCAGTGGACGATCGACGCCTATACGCTGACGATCGCGAGCCTGCTGATGCTGGCCGGGTCCACAGCAGACCGGATCGGCCGTAAGCGCGTGTTCCAGACCGGACTGATCGTGTTCACGCTCGGATCGGGGCTGTGTGCGCTGGCTCCCACCCTCAACGCGCTGATCGCGGCGCGCGTGTTGCAGGCGATCGGCGCCTCGATGCTCAACCCGGTGGCGATGTCGATCATCCGCAACGTCTTCGAGGATCCGCGTGAGCGTGCGCAGGCGATCGGGATCTGGGGAGCGATGATCGGGATCAGCATGTCGCTGGGCCCGGTCGTGGGCGGCGCGCTTGTCGACAGTGCCGGCTGGAGGTGGGTGTTCGTGATCAACCTCCCGGTCGGCGCGCTCGCGCTGGCGCTCACGACTCTGTTCGTTCCCGAATCGCGCTCGGACCGCCCGCGGCGGCTCGATCCGGTCGGCCAGGTGCTCGTGATCGCGGCGCTGGCGTCGCTCACCTATGCGATCATCGAAGGTCACAGCTACGGCTGGACTTCGATCGCAATTCTCGGCCTGTTCAGCTTCAGCGCACTGGCCTTCGTGGCGCTGGTGCTCTACGAGCTGCGTCGCGAGGAGCCGCTGCTGGAGATGCGCTTCTTCCTCAGCGTCCCGTTCTCGGGGGCCAGCGCGATCGCGGTCTGCACGTTCGCCGGCCTCGGCGGCTTTCTATTCCTCAACACCATCTACTTGCAGGACGTCAGGCACCTCTCACCGTTCCATGCAGGCCTGTACACGCTGCCGATCGCCGCGATGATGCTGATCTTCGCGCCGCTCTCCGGCCGGATCACAGGGCGGCGCGGAGCGCGGCTGCCGCTCGTCGCCGCCGGCGTCGCGCAGATGATCAGCGCGTTACTGCTGATCGGCCTCGATTCGACCACGCCGGCTTGGCTGCTGTTCCTCTCCTACCTGATGTTCGGCGTGGGGTTCGGACTGGTCAACCCGCCGATCACCAACACGGCGATCTCGGGTATGCCGCCTGCACAGGCGGGCGTCGCCGCCGCCGTGGCGTCAACCAGCCGCCAGGTCGGCCAGACGCTCGGCGTCGCAGTGATCGGTGCGGTCGCCGGCGCCGGCGCGGCCAACGCTTTCGGTCCCGAGTTCGCCGCCGCCACGCATCCGGGATGGTGGATCATCTTCGGCCTCTCCGGGGTCGTCCTGATCCTCGGCGTGGTGACGACCACCAACTGGGCACTGCAGACTGCAAGCGCGACGGCGGCGCGCCTGATGCCCGCTCGCGTCCAGCGCACTCACGAGGAACCCGTCACGCCGATCGGCGCCGCTGGATGATCAGCGAGCGGGCGCAGACCAGCGCACGGCGACAAGCTCCTGCAGATCCATCGCCATGTCCCGGCGCTTCGCTTGGAGGAGATACGCGACCAGTTCGAGACGAACGTGTTCGGTGCGCTGTGGGTCACGCAGGCGGCGCTGCCGTTCCTGCGCGCGCGGTAACGTCGAGCGTCAGCGGCAGTAGCGCGCCGCCGAACCGCCGCACAAGATCCTCGAGCGTGGCGGGATCCCGCGCCGTGCCGACTACGCGCTCGCCGCGCTGCAGCGCAGCCTGTGCCCATTGCCGCCCGAATCCGCGTGACGCACCGGTGATGAACCATGTCCTGGATGCCATCGATGGACCGTACCAACCCGGGGGGCTATGGTTAGCAGATGGCCGGCTGGGAGGATGTGCGCCGGATCGCGCTCAAGGCTGAGCAGGCCAGGCAGAATCCTGCACAAGGCTGAGCAGGCCAGGCAGCACGTTCACCGGCGCGGGACGGCACTGCGGCCGCTGCTTGTCAGACGCCACTCGGACTCGCCCGCACCGGCGGCGCTCGGGCGCTGCTCGACCCAGCCCCGCTCGAGCAGCTGCCGCAAGCCGTCTACTACAAGGGTTGGCGTGATGTCACGGCCGCTGGCGATGATCACGCTGCGGCGAACGGCCGCTTCGGTGATCCAGCCGAAATGGCTGATCTGCCAGAGCTCGGTCAGCATCGTCTGTTCGTCCGTCGGCCGGCGGCTCGCTGCCTGCTGGCCCGCGGTTCTAGTCGGCCGGCCGGCTCCGGTCACGTGACCACAAATCGCTGGGCGCTCCCGCAGGTGCGGGGGCCGCGTTGGTGCGCGGAGAACTCGAGATCGGCGCTGAACATGGTTGCAGCGTAGCGGCGCGGCCCACCGAAGGGGCCGCGCAAGCGGTTTGTCACGACCAGCGGCAGCTCAGGCTTGTTCGCCCCGGCGGCCCCGGCGACCCTGGCGGCCCCGGCGACCCTGGCGGCCCCGGCGAGAACCCGGCCTAAGTCCACACGGCCCGGACCTGCGCCAGAACAAGGCTCGCCTGCGCGCGGCCCGCTTGCGCGGCGCCGCGCCGGGCAGCGGGATCAAGCACGTTGTGGCCGATCGCCGCGAGCGACGCCCGGTCAGGTGCGACCACGATCGAAGCGGCGCCGAGCCGCTCTAGCTGCCGGCTCGGGCTCTTGATCGACCCGACCGCGCGGGAGATCGGCGCGAACACAACGATCTTCGCGCAGCCAGCGGCGAGATCAGCGTTGGCGCTGCTGCGAAGCCCGCCGTCGATGTAGGTCCGCGCGCCGATCGGAATCGGCGGATACACGCCCGGAACGGCGCAGCTCGCGGCAACGGCGTCGACAAGCGGCACGCCGTCGAGTCTCGTGATCACCCGAAACTCCCCGGAGCGTGCGTCGACAGCCGTAACCCGCAGATCGCACGTAGGCCACTGTGTCGACGGCAACCGCGACCGGATGACGGCCAGCCGCTGCTCCACACTCGGTAGCCGGCCGGCGCTCGCAGCCCTGAACGACAGCTCTCCGAGCCGGCGGCCGAGCCTGGCCTGGTCCCCCCGCGAGCGCACCAGCGCCGCCAGGTAGCCGAGCTTCTCGCGCGAGCCGATGCGGGCCGCCAGCTCCCTCGACGGCGGTTCCAGCTGCCGTTGGTAGAGCAGTTCGATCGGCGTGCCGCTCGTGATCTGGGCTCCCACCACCGAACCCGCGGATGTCCCGACGATCAGATCAGCGCTCAGCAGATCAACGCCGGCTTCCGCCAGGCCAGCAACCAGACCGAGCTCCCACGCGATGCCGGTGATGCCGCCGCCGCCGAGCACAAGTCCGGACCTCTGCGCCGTCTGCATGCCACGAGCACTTTAGTAGCTCCCTTTCCGCACGGAAAGGGAGCTCTAGCTGCGAGCCGTGTCCTTTGAGCTGCCACCGCCGCAACGCTGGATTAGGGTTTATCGACCTCCGCTCGGATCGGCGCGAACGTGGCTGCGCTTCAGCTAGCTTTCTCCGCCTGCCTCATGATCTACGTGCTTCTCATACTCCCACACATCGCGATGATCGCCGGGCTGCTCGCGTTCGCCTACTACTCGCATCACGCCGTAGTTCACGACGACGATGACGGCAGCACTTACGGGAGCCGCGGCGAGGAGTCGCCGCCCCGCGCGCCGCAGCCGGTCCCGTCCTGCGGTGGCCTGCCGCTTTCGGAATCGGCTCCGCCGCGACGCCGGCTGCGGGTTGGGGAGCGGCTGTCGGAGTTGTATCCCCGCCGACTGCGGCGCGAGCACGCGCCCGCACCGCGCGAGCCCGCACGAAACTAGCAACGGCCGCCCCTGGGCCCGGTGCCCGGTGCCCCAGAACCGAGGCCCCGGGGCCCCGCCTCGAGCACCACATCGCCGATGCCGAACGCGATATGCGCTGGCGGTAGTCAGGCCGTCAGGACCGGCACGTCCGCGGCGATAGCAGGCCGGCGCCGGGGACGAGTTCGGATGGCTATGCGACGAGTACCTCCGCGCCGCGGTGTGGCGTAACGACGAGCATGCTGCGCCTCGCGCGCTCGGGGTCTGGATTCAGCGGCCGGATCCTCAGGTCCGCTGCGACGCGGAGTACCTCTCGCATCTCCATCTCGGCGAACGGCGCTCCGGCGCAGCGCCGTACGCCTCCCCCGAAGGGAATCCACGACAGAGGGTGCGATGGCGACCCCTCGAGCCATCTCTCGGGTCGAAACGCGGCCGCCTGCGGCCAGAGGTCCTCCCGCCTCAGAGCAAGCCATAGGCAGGCGGCGACCTGGACGCCGGCCGGCAGTGATCGCCCGGCGATCTCGACCGGCGCGAGCAGTCTTCGCGGCGCGATCGTCAAAGCCGGACGTGCCCGCAGGACCTCCTTTACGACTGCGTCGAGGTAGGCCGGATCGCCTTCTCGCATCCGCGCGAGCACGACCGGGTGGCGCGCGAGCCGCTCAAACGCCCACGCCAGCGAAGCAGCCGTGCTGTCGTGACCGCCCACCAGCAGCGCGACGAGCTGGTCACGCAGGTGCCGGTCACTGGGCGGGTTGCCGTCCTCGTCGCGCTGCTGGAGCAGCAGCGCGAGCACCGAGTCATCGCCTCCTTCCGCACGCCGGCGCGCCACATGGTCAAGCAGCAACCCGTCGAACCGCTCCACCGCGATGCGAAAGCGTCCCCACGGGCTATGCGGCCCGAGATCACGTTGCACGAGCGCCATCGCGAGCATCTGCGGCATTGAGCGAACGCTGTCCAGCGTCCCCTCCACCGCGTCTCGCAACTGCGCGGCTTCCTGCTCGTCGCGGGCGCCGAACACGACGCGCAGGATGATCTCCAGCGTCAGCTGGCGCATCCGCTCGAGCGCGCTGACGCGCCCGCTCCACGAGCTCAGTTCCTGCCGTGCGAGCTCGGCCACCGTCGGCGTCAGCGCGCGCATGCGTTCGCCGTGAAACGGCGTCTGCAGCAGCCGCCGCTCGCGCAGATGCTCCTCCCCGTCGAGCAGCAAAATCGAACGCGGCCCCGCGAACGGGCGCAGAAACTCCCAACTCTGCCCGGCGGGGGCGATCGCCGGATCGAGGCGGAACACATCGCGGACCGCGTCGGGATCGGAGAACAGCACCATCGGCTCCTGAGTCCAGTACGTCCGGACCGTGACCGGGTCTCCGAAGCGCTGATGCGCGCGGCGCAGAAACGCCGCCGGCCGCACCATCCAGGCAACCGTCTGCCAGGCGGCGGGCGCACGCGGACCGCAAGGCAACTCCATCACACTGATCCTACGCAAGTGTACGGCCAGCTCGGCGCTGTGCTCGCCCCCAGCGATCCACCACCCACAAGCTGACGTGCCACTCGTGAACGCGTGGCCCGACCACAAGTCTGCAAAACACAACCGCGAACACTCGAGACATTGCTAGCCCTGGTCGCGGACCGAAACATCGGTGATGGGCGTGCTGGGCCTGATGTGCGATCCGGGTGCTAGGTCCGGTGCGGGTGCTGTGTCGGGTGCGGCGGCCGCAATCGCGGCCTCGAGACTCCTCGCTGATCCTTCCCGCGCCGCGACGACGTCGATCGTCTTTCCCAGCGCGCTTGGGAGGAACAGCAGCTGGGTGCAAACGTCAGCTAGGTCTGTGCGGGAGATCCGCCCGTCGGCGGTGTCGCCTTGCGACACCGATAGCGACTCGCCGCCCGCTCCGTCTGTCAGCCAACCCGCTCGGACGATGCAATAGGGGACGCCCGAGCTTCGGATGATCTCCTCGGCCCTTGCTTTCCATCCCAGGCTGGTCGGCTCCACATCCATCGAATGCGTAGGACGAGTAGCACCGAGCGTCGAGACAAACACGATCAGATCGACATGGCTGGCGACGGCCTGCCCGATGAGGTTCAGCGTGCCAAAGTAGTCGACAAGCTCGGCGGTATTCTCCTGTTCGCTGCCGCCGGCCGTAGCGATCATCACCGCGCCGACGCCCGCCATCGGTGCGATCAACGTGTGACTGCTGCGGGCGTTCCCAACGAACTGCTGGACCCCCGATGGAAGCATCTCGCGTCCCTTCGCCGGGTCTCGGACGAGCGCATGCACAGCCACGCCCCGCTCGAGGAGGCGATCGACGACCAGCCTGCCGGTCCGGCCGGTTGCCCCCACGACCAGGACCGGACGCTTGGCCACATCTGTTGGCAAGGGCCGCGCACGAGAACGTCCAGCGCGCCGGCGGTCGGCATCCTCGAGTGCTTCCAGCACCGCGTAACTCACCAGCACTTCGCCACCAGTCATCGCCTCCGACGTCAACTTGAACTCCGCGAGGTTCGCGCGTAAGTAGGTGGCGGCGAACTCGTGGGCGCGCTCAGCGGATTCCTGGTCTTGGAAAACGCTGATCATCTCAATCGTCGTCTCGTCGATGCCGAGCGCGAAGTAGCAAACGAACCCTGGCTGCTGTCTGAGGGCCGGAGCAAGCTCCTCGTCGACCCGCTGCGTCAACGCGACAATCGAACCGGCGGCGATCAGATGCCGACGAACGGTTGCGTACACCGTCTCACCTCAAAAGTTCATCTCGCAACAGCGTGGCTCCAACCGGCGCACGGAGGCGTGCTTGTCCTCCCGCCGGCCAGCGAGGGCCGCCGCGGACGCCGTCGAAGTCACGAACTCGGACCATCGGCGGGAACTATCGCCGATCGCACGGCCGCGCGCGCCAGCACGACCGCGTCCGACCCCAGCACGACCGCGTCAGACCCCAGCAGGCCCAACCCAAGCCCTGCTGCCGGCGGATCAGGCATTCTGCCGACGATACCCTGGGTTGATGCCGGACGACGTGCGGATTCGCGGTCAGACGATCCGTCTCGGTCAGCTGTTGAAGCTGGCGGGAATGATCGATAGTGGCGCTGAGATCAAGGCATTCCTCGCGATCGAGCCGGTGTGGGTCAACGGACAACGAGAGGCGCGTCGCGGCAGACAGCTTCACCTGGATGACGTGGTTCGCGTTGGCGACCGACAGCTGCGGTTGACCTCGGCGGATTTTGGAGATCCGCCGGCCGAGACTCAGTCGGCCTAGAAATATGGACGTGCACGCCCCCTGCCAAGGGCTCGCCGCTGTTTGAGTTCGGGCGCGACGTCCAATCGGATCTCCCTCCGGACGAAACCCCGCCGGCGGTGTCGTGGGACCCGTCACCACCACTTCCGCTCGCGGGCTTTGTCGGTAGCTCGGGTCGTGTCGAGCGCATCAAGGGTGGCCATGTCAGTGTCTGACAACGAGAAGTCGAACACCTTGGCGTTCTCTTCGATTCGCTCCCGGTGGGTCGACTTGGGCAGGACGATCGCGCCCCGCTGCAGGCACCAGCGTAGGAGAACCTGCGCCGGGGTCCGGCCGAGGCTCTGCGCGACCTGGACAACGGTGCGATGAGAGAGGTGCCGACCGGTCCCCAGCGGGCTGTATGCCTCAACGGCGACTTTGCGCGCGGCGCATGCCTCCAGCAGCGCCCGGCGGTTCTCAAACGGGCTGAACTGGACCTGATTGATCACGGGCGGGGAACTCGCGATCGCGCTGACCTGCTCGAGTTCGTCGACGCTGAAGTTCGAGACGCCGATCGAGCGGACGTATCCGCGTTCGCGTGCGGCCTCCATTCCAGGCCACGCCCAGGTCGGCCCCCTGTGAGGCCAGTGGATGATGTAGAGATCCACTTGGTCAACGCCGAGGCGACGCAAGCTGTCCTGGACCTCCGCCGCCGGGTCGCGACGCGCGGGGTGGAACTTCGTGGTGAGGAATACCTCCTCGCGGGGGATACTGCTGGCGCGCAACGCCTGTCCGACGCTTGCTTCGTTTCCGTAGGCCTGTGCCGTGTCGATATGCCGGTATCCGGCCTCGAGCGCCCAGCGGACAGCCTGCTCGCACGCGGGCCCTTCGGGAACCTGCCATACGCCTAGCCCAAGCGCGGGGATCACGGAACCGTCGCCAAGGATTCGCTGCTGCTCGCCACTGCTCACTTTCTTGTCCGGCACGTTGTCTCCTAGCGCTCGACGCAAACGAGCTGTGTTCCGCCACCGACCATAGCCGCCATCCGCGGTATCAGCGCCACAGCCGGTCTTCAGGTTACGTTGGCAGGACACTGTCGGTCTGGGTCCCCGGAGGAGCGGATCGCCGCGGCACGCCGGCTGCAATGATCGTCAGATGCCAGAGAACCGTGTCTTCCTGATCACCGGCGCCTCGAGCGGGATCGGCGCCGCGACCGCGCGCGCCGCGGCCGCCGCGGGCTTTCGACTCGTGCTCGCGGCACGATCGCCGGAGCGCCTGTCCTCGCTCGCGGCCGAACTGGGCGACTCCGCGCGAGCGCTCGCGGTGCGGTGCGACGTGACTGAGTGGGAGCAGCAGGAGGAAATGGTGCAGCGCGCGCTCGAGGCGTTCGGACGGATCGACGTGGCATTCGCCAACGCCGGCTTCGGCGCGGCGCGGGGATTTCTCAATGAGAGCCCGGAACACTGGCGCGCGATGGTGCTGACAAACGTTTACGGCGCGGCGCTGACGGTGCGGGCCACGCTGCCCGCCATCAAGGAGACCCGCGGCCATTTCGTGCTAACCGGCTCGGTGGCCGGCCGTCGAGCGCTCCCCGGCTCGCTGTACTCCGCGACGAAGTGGGCGATCACCGGCATGGGCGAATCCCTACGCCAAGAGTGCAACGGGACGGGCGTGCGCGTCACAGTCATCGAGCCAGGGATGGTCGACACACCGTTCTTCGAGCACCCGATCACCGACGGGCTCGCCGCGCAGGACATCGCGCGGGCGGTCATGTTCGCCGTCTCACAGCCACCGCACGTCGACATCAACGAGATCCTCGTGAGGCCGACCGCCCAGGAAGGCTGATCGACCGGCAACCGGCGCGTCAGACGACGGCTCGGAGCCCGTCGGCGTATGCGATCGGCTCGGAGAAGAACCGCTCCGGGAGGATCCCGTGATAGCGGATGCACTGCGCCACACGCGGCCAGCCGGCCTGCTCGGCCAGATCGAGGCTCGCCAACGCCTTCTCGATGCGCTCGTCGGTGTTGCTGAAATCGTGGAAGCGGAGCATTCTGAACCGAGGGAAGTAGTTGAAGCGCACGATCGGCTTGAGCACGATCGCCGTCAGGATCGGGCAGTCGAACTTCGCAACCTCGTCCTTTACCTTCGGACCAACCGTGCTCTCCTGCTCGAACAGGAGAGCTGTCTCAAACACGCGCCGACGTTCGCCGGACGTGAGCGCGCGGCCCGATCGCGCGGCATGATGCACGCGGTGCAGCGCATCGAGCAACTGCGCCGGCACGATCGCGTCGGCGCCTGGCGCATCTCCATGGCGCTTGGTGAAGTAGTAGTTCGTGTAGGTATCCACGAACACCGAACGGTTGGCCTCCTTGAAACCCTGGGAAAACGCGAACAGCATGTACGCGCGGCGCGCCCGCTCATCGCGGTCGTAAAAGTAGCGGTAGGTGATCGCGCGACTCACCGCGCCACGCCGCTCGTAGAAACCGTAGGCCCACAGTGCGCCGTGAAGCGCGACCTCCGGGAAGACGTGATTGCCCCCCGAGTCCTCGAAGATCGAATGCAGGATCGCCACGCGCTGCGGCATGTCCCCCGGCCCGCCCGCAAGCGCAACCGCCCGCGCCCGGATCTCCTCGTAGGAGCGCACGAGCTCACCACGATCGTGTACCTCGGCACTCATCACGAAGAAAATAACGCGAGCGGCCGTCCGCCCGCGCCGCATCGGGATCCGATCACATGCCGAGCCGCAGCGAGTTCTGCCCGGCCGCCAGCCGCGCGCGAGGCGGTCCGCTCGCGGGTCGCGTTGGAGGTCAGTGCCTGGGCTGTGTGCCGCGTAGCAGCGTCAGCGAGCGTCCGATCAGCGGCACGACGCACGACGGATCGACGGCGCGGCCAGCAGCGCCAGGCTCGGCGGTGTCGACCTCGATCACCCAGCCGATGTCGCCCAGCGGCTCGGGAACCGTGAAGTCCAGCGGCTCCCACCAGCCGTTGACCAGCAGCAGGAATGGCTCATCCGGAAGATCGTCCTCACCGGTGGCGCCGCTCAGTGCCATCGTGATCGCGCGCGCGTTGGGGTCGCACCAGTCCCGCGGGCTCATCGCCCCGCCGTCAGGTCGATACCAGTCGAGGTCGTCCCGGCCGTTCTCGTGCGCCGGCTTGCCACGGAAGAACTGGCGGCGGCGGAACGCCGCGTGCTGTTCGCGAAGGCGGCACAGCCGCGCTGTGAAGTCGACTTGGTCCGCGTGCTGCGCCGCGGCGCTCCAGTCAAACCAGGTCAGCTCGTCGTCCTGGCAGTAGGCGTTGTTGTTGCCTGCCTGGCTGCGCGCGAACTCGTCGCCGCCGAGCAGCAGCGGGACGCCTTCGGAGAGCAGCAGCGTGGCGATGAAGTTGCGCCGCTGACGCGCACGCAACGCAAGCACTGCCGGGTCGTCAGTGCGGCCTTCCACGCCGCAGTTCCAGCTGCGGTTATCATCGGTCCCATCGCGGTTGTCTTCGCCGTTGGCTTCGTTGTGCTTGCTGTCATAGCCGACGAGGTCCGCGAGCGTGAAACCATCATGCACGGTGATGATGTTGACCGAGGCGGTGGCGCGGCGGCCGCCGTGGCCGAACAGGTCGCTCGAGCCAGTGAGGCGGGTCGCGAGGTCCGGCAGCATGCCGGGGGTTGCGCGCCAGAAGTCGCGTACCGTATCGCGGTACTTGCCGTTCCACTCGCTCCAGCCCGGTGGGAACTGTCCGAGGTCGTAGCCTCCCCAGCCGATGTCCCACGGTTCGGCGATCAGCTTCACGTGTGAGAGCGCCGGATCCTGGCCGACCGCCTCCAGAAACGACGAATACTTGTCAAAGTTGCTGCTCGCGCGTCCGAGGCTGGCTGCGAGGTCAAAGCGAAAGCCGTCGACGTGCATGTCCTGCACCCAGTAGCGTAGCGCGTCCATCACCATACGCAGCGCGTATGGCTGATGCAGGTCCACGGTGTTGCCACAGCCGGTGTCATCGACGTAACGCGAGCGGTCGTCCTGCAGTCGATAGTAGGCGGCATTGTCGATGCCGCGGAAGCACAGCGTCGGCCCCGACTCGCTGCCCTCGGCGGTGTGGTTGAAGACGACATCGAGGATCACCTCGAGGCCCGCGTCGTGTAGCGCCCGGACCATGCGGCGGAACTCATCGACCTGACCGCCACCGTCACCCGTCGATGAGTACGCGTTGTGCGGCGCGAAGTAGCCGATCGACTGGTATCCCCAGTAGTTGCGCAGCCCGCGCGCAACCAGGAACGCATCGTTCACATACTGATGCACCGGCAGCAACTCCACGGCGGTCACACCGAGCCGCTGCAGGTGCGCGACGGCAGCCGGGTGCGCCAGCCCAGCGTAAGTGCCGCGCAGCTGCTCGGGTACGTCGGGGTGCAGCTTGGTGAAACCCTTTACGTGAACTTCGTAGAAGATCGAGTCGGCCAGCGCCCGGCCCGGACTGCGGTCCGGGCCCCAGTCAAAATCCTCGGCCAGCAGAACCGAGCGCGGCACGTACGGCGCCGAGTCGCTGCCGCTAGCTCGATCCGGGTTATCGGACACGTGGCCGTAGACCGCGGGATTCCAGCGCACCTCGCCCGCGACGGCGCGGGCGTAGGGGTCGAGCAGCAGCTTGGCAGGGTTGCAGCGGGTGCCCGCCGCCGGATCCCAGGGCCCATATACGCGAAAGCCGTACCGCTGACCCGGTCGGGCGCCCTGCAAGTAGCCGTTCCATACGTACGCGTCTTCCTGATTCAGGTTCCAGCGCGTCTCCGCACCCGAGTCGTCGAACAGGCACAGCTCGACCGCCTCCGCAACGCTGCTGATCAGCGCGAAGCTGGCGCCGCTGCCGTCGTAGTGGCCGCCGAGCGGCACCGAGGCGATGTGGTCAAGCGCCCGGCTTGTAGACATGACAGTCACGGGATACCCCTCCAGGTTGGCTGCGGTCTTGTTCAGATCAGAGAGGACGAGACGCCGAAAAGACCGCTCGCGAACCGTAACCCATCACGGGATCGGGATGAGCCACTTCCCGCGTCTGCGCGCCGGGGAGCACGGAGGCACCAGAAGGACGGCGCTCGCGAGCGCTACGGGAGCCCGCCGTGCGCCAGGAGGTGGGGGCAGCTTCCGTCGCCTTCTCGGCTGGGTCGCCCGGGCACCCCTCCGCCGGGCGGCGCCGAGCATGAACGTAAACGTAACCATGAAATAGTGAACTAGCAATGCTATGATGCAATGGCTTTTTGAACCTGGTCGAAGGAACCGTCCATGGCCGCGCTTG
>JBKQKK010000407.1:0-7732 GCA_052147535.1 Solirubrobacteraceae bacterium
CAGAGAATCAGATATGCAGATTTATACATCAGATTTATGCTCCAATTGGTGTTCGCCGCGGCTGTGTGTTGTCAGTGATTCATTCAGAGCTGCCCGCTCCCTGCGGGCCACATTGCCTCTAGTGACAGCTTCGTCAACGGCACCCCTCATGCCGCGACCGGCTGTTCCCGTGCCGTGGCGTGTGCGAGAACGTCTTCGATCCGCCGCGCGAGCTGATCGATCGTGCGCGCGAACTCGCTGACTGCCTCAAGCGCGCCGTTCTCACCCCACCCCGCGACATACGGGATCAGTCGCCCGAGACATCAAGACCCGCACTCGCGCACGCGAGATACGTGACCGTTTTATGCCGTCCCCAGAGTGCTTCTTCGTGTGTCCTGGATGGCGCTTTCGCCTGGTTTCGGGGACGGGTTTCTGATCGTGTTACCGACGTGACTGGCGTGTGTTTGGAGGATGCCGCCGTCGAGCCGGAAGCGAAGGCCCGGAGGGCCGAGCTGGAGGATCGTCGGCGGGGCGCGCCTCCGCGGCACCCCCCTCGATGTCCGCGGGTCCGCGTACGGTCGGTCGTGTGAGCGGTCTCCGTCTCTCTGTGGCGGCTGCGCCGTCCTCTGATGTCTCGTTTCGCTCGTTGCGGATTGTGCTGCCGGGCGGGCTGGCGTATTGGACGGTCGTCAACGATGGGTATGAGATCGTCGAGGCGCCTGATGCCTTTCTCCGGGATTTGCGGTTCGGTGCTGATCGCACGGAGTCGACGACGAAGCTGTATGCGAGCGAGCTGGCGTTGTTTCTGGATTGGGTTGCGCGATCTGAGCGCGATCTCGAGCGGGCAGCACGCGAGCTGTCGCGGTTCGTGTTGATGTTGCGCACGACGACGATCTCGCGCCGGGGACGCGGGTTCGGGGAGGTTCGCAGCGCGGGACGGATCAACCACGTCCTGTCGGTCGTCCGCGAGTTCTACAAGCACGCGGTCGCGCACCGTCGCGTCGACGCGGCGGTGATGGCGGTGCTCTACGAGGTCGGCGATGACCGGTTCTTGCCGGCGGAGCTGCGTGCGGAGGATGGCGGTCTGCGCTACCGCGTTCGGCCGCGTCACAAGCTCCGCGCGACTCGGGTCGGCACGCCGCGCGTCGCCGGGCAGGACGAGTGGGAGGCACTGCTTGAGGCAGCGGGGTGCTGGCGTGATCGGTTCCTGTTGGTGCTGTTGTGGTTCTCGGGGTTGCGGATCGGTGAGGCGCTCGGGTTGCGCCGCTCGGATCTGCACTTGATGGCGTCTGCTGCCGGTCTGGGGTGCGCTGTCCCAGGGCCGCATCTGCATGTCGTGCCGCGGGATAACCCCAACGGCGCGGCGGCGAAGTCTCGGCGTGAGCGGGTCGTGCCGTTGGCGCAGTACGTCGTGTCCTACTACGACCTGTACTTGGACGAGCGCGAACGCTGCCGGGAGGCGGAGGACTGCGATTTCGTGTTCGTGAACCTGTTCGGCGAGCCGTTGGGCGCGCCGATGCGCTACGGCCGGGTCGCGCAGCTGTTCGGCTCGCTCTCGGCGCGAGCGGAGCTCGGCCGGCGCGTCACGCCGCATATGCTCCGGCACGCGGCCGGGACGGCGCTGATGGAGGCGGGCGGTCTGGACGTCACGCAGGCGCTGCTGGGTCACGCGAGTATCACCTCGACCCAGATCTATCTGCACCCAACCCGCGGCCGTCAACGCGAGGCGGTCGACCGGATCGCAGCGCTACGGCCTCCGACCGCGGGCCCGTCGTCGTGAAGCTCGCGTTCGCTGAGCACGCGCTTCGCGTCGGCGCCAAGCCGGATCGGATCCTCGCGCTGATCGACATGCCGGAGCTCGAGCGGCGCGGGTGGGACGCCATGACGCGACGGTTCGTGCCGTCGCCGTCCGATCCGCTGTTCGGGTATGCGCGCTGCCCGGTGCGGGGTTGTGAGAACGTGACCGAGCACACCGCGACGACGCTCTGTGCCCGCTGCCAGAACCGTTACCGCCGCTGGCTACGTACGCGCGAGGATGGTGGCCTTGACGGGTTCTTGGCGTCCGTGACGCAGATCCGCAGCGAGGATCCAGAGCGGGTCTGCCTGGTGTGCCGGACGCCCGGTCACCAACGGCCGGCCCATTCGGCGGGGTTGTGCGACTCCTGTCACGCGACCCGCACGCGACGCGGACAGTCGATCACCGCATACGTTGAGGGAGATGCGCGGTACCCGCGGACGACGTTCGGGCGTTGCGTCCTTGATTGCGACGCGCTCGCGCGCGGCAACGACGGGATCTGCGCCGAGCACTGGCGGCATTGGCGTCGCGTTGGCGCACCTCGCGGGGCGGCGTTTGATCGTTGGGCGAGCGAGGTCGAGAGGCCGCTGCCGGCGGCGCGGTTCCTCGACCTGGGCGGCCTGCCGGAGCGGGTGATGCTGGAGGTGTTGGTCGGTTTGACGGTCTCGATCGAGCGTCCCCGCCGCTCGCGGATCACCGAGCTGCGCCGTGTGATCAACCGACTGCGCGCAGCCGATGTCGGGTCGATCCTCGAGCTCGACGCTCGGAAGATCGCGAGCGATGCGGTGAGGCTGTTCATCGAGTTCGCGCAGGATCGCCTGCGACTCGCGGCCGCCGACCCCGAGACGGAGTTCGAGAAGGACGTGTGGGATCTGCGGGTGTTCGGCAGCACGCAGGCGTGGCGGATGGACTTCACCGCCCTGGCGCAGCCGTGGCTTCGCGTGCTCGCGAAGGAGTGGACGCGCGAGAAGGTCTCGGCAGTCCACCCCCACGGTTTGACGAACATGATCTACGCGCTGAATGAGCTCTCGCGGTCGCTCGCTCGCCGCGAGGACGAGGGTGCACTCCCGGCGGCGCTCGGCCGTGGGGACATCACCGCGCTGCTCGCGCGGCTCGGTCGCCTGCAGGCCAGCGGCCGGTTGACGGCTTGGCAGCGGCGCACGACCGTCGCGCGGCTCGCGCAGTTCTTACGGGAGGCGCGCGACTGGGGTCTTGGCCCTGGCAGGGCGCTGTTCGGGCTGCCGGGCGATTTCACGCTCTCGCGCCAGGACGTTCGCGCGCTCAAGAAGCGCTGGACGCCCGAGCCCGGGCGGGCGCTCCCGCCGGTCGTGCTCGCTCAGCTGCTCGACGAGCCGGCGCTCGCTCTGCTGCAACGACTCCAAGGGCCGGCCGCGCGTGCCGCTGTGCAGCTGCTCGCCGCGACCGGACGACGCCCGAGCGAGATCTGCGAACTCCCGTGGGACTGCCTGGCCTACGACACCGACGTCGACGAGCACGGCAGCCGCGGGAAGCTGGCGGTACTCGTTCATGACATGCCGAAAGTCGGCCGCCGCGGCTGCCGACTGCCGATCGACGCAGCGACCGCAGACGCGATCAGCGCCCAGAAGCGATGGGTCGCTGAGCGTTTCCCGGACACCAGACCCGGGCAGCGGGTGCTGTTCCCGCGGGTGAACTGCAACCCGGGCGGGCTGCTGGCGATGAAGGAGATGGCGCTTGGCCGTGTGATCCGCCGATGGGTCACGGCGCTCGGGGTGCTGCTCGACAGCGACGGTCACGCGTTCCCGCGCGAGCGGGTGATCGCCTACGCGTTCCGGCACAGCTACGCGCAGCGTCACGCCGATAACGGCACCCCGGTCGACGTGCTCGCCGAGCTGATGGGGCACGCGAACATGAACACGACCCAGGGGTACTACACCGTCCGCGACGTCCGCAAACGGAAAGCCGTCGATATGCTCGCGCCGCTGCAGATCGACTGTCACGGCAACCCGCGAACGCCGGTCGTTGCGCAGCTGCTCGCCAGCGAACGGCTGCGCCAGCAGATCGGGCAGACCGCTGTGCCGATGGGGCACTGCACCGAACCGAGCAACGTCAAGGCCGGCGGTCACTCCTGCCCGTACCGACACCGGTGCTTCGGCTGTGAGCACTTCCGCACCGACCCGTCAAGCCAGCCCGAGCTGCGCGACTACTTGCACAAGCTGCTGCTTGACCGCGAACGGCTTGCCGGCGCCGTGCCTGCGCTCGCGGACTGGGCGCTACGCGACGCGGCTCCGAGCGAGCAGGAGATCACCGCGGTCCGCGCTCTGGTCCGTCGCAACGAGGAGCTGATCGAGCAGCTCGATCCCGCCGACCGTGCCGCTGTCATCGACGCGATCGCGGTCACCCGCCGCGTCCGAGCCCAGCTCGCGACCGAGATCCCGGCTCGGTTCCGGCTCGCGACCAGCCAACCCCGCCCGACACTCACCCCACGCGCCAACCGCACCGCGAACACCAGCCCGTGAGCGGCCGTGGCGTGGCGATGCACAGCCAGAGGCGACTCGCCTCGCAGCTCAAACGCGAACGCGTCGCCACCGCCGTTGACGCGTTTCTCGCCTCGGGCGGCGAGGTCACGATCGCCGGCATCGCCCGACACGCCGGCGTGTCGCGAAAGTTCATCTACAGCCACCCCGACCTACGCGCCGAGCTTGAGCTCCGCGCTCTGCGTGCAACCGAGTCGAGCAGCCTGACGGCGATCGCGAGCGCACGTGTGACGGGCGCGTCGCTGCGTGCGGATGCCGAGAACTACAAGGCGCAGAGCCACCGCCTGCGCCAGCAGGTCAGAACGCTCGAGCAGCGCCTCTCCGAGATCCTCGGCCGCGAGGTCGCCGACGCGCTGCCCAGCGACGAGCTGCCCCAGACCGACGAGCAGCACCCACTCCACGCGCGTCTGGAGCAATCCGAAGCCCGCGCGTTCGAGCTCGAGGAAACGCTCGCGGCCGCCCGTGAAGAGCTCGACGCAGTCCGCGAGATCAACCGCGACCTGCTCAGCCAGCACAACCGCAGCGCCGGCTGAGCAGCCCACAACCCCCTTACGCCGCCAGGTTCTCGACCGCCGGGGCGCTCGCGTGGAGCACGTCCTCGATCTGCCTGGCGATCCGATCGATCGTCTCGGCGAACTCGGTCACGGCCTCCAACGCGCCGGTCTCGCCCCACCCAGCGACATACGGGATCGTCTCGCCGTCGACCCGCAAGCCAACGCTGCTCGACGCCAGAAGCGTGACCGTGTCCACAATCACCTCGGCCTGAGCGCGCGAATAGCGCTGATAATCAACGCCCAGCGCATGGGCGGTCTCATGGATCAACGTCCGCAGCCGCGCGTTCGCCGGCACGTTAGCGTCGACGACGATCCGCTTGTTCTGCCGATCGCACCAACCGCCCACTGAGCCTTCGATCGTCTGGAACGACACCGAGTACCCGAGCGACCCGGCGAACGCCTCGAGCGGCGCGAGCAGATACGCGTGCGAGTCGCCCTTCAACGGCTCACGTGGCGGCTCGAGCTCAGCCGGTTCGGCTCCATCGCGGATCTCGGTCTGTGAGACGTCAAACACGAACACCGTCTTGAAGAACACGCGCCGCTGCCCGGGATCCTCGTCGTCCTCCCGGCGCTCCTTCACGGCGACCGGTACTGGCGCGAGGATCCGCAACGCGACCTCGCCTTTACGAACGCACCTGCCAAGCCGCAGCCACGTGTTGAACCCAGCGATCCGGGACGGCACGATTCCCCGCTCGTGGCATTGAGCAGCCAAAAGCATGCAGTTGGACGCCGAATACGAATGGAACATCGCGCGGACACGAACCCACCGCGCCCATCCCGCGGACGACAGCAACTCCGCGGCAGCACGCTGCAGACGTTCGCGATCCCGACGGTGGCGGTCAGCGCGCTCCTGCTCGGTCAACTTGCGCGATGAGTTCTTGGCCATGGTCGCCTCCTGGGCTTGTCGGCCCGCCCGCTGCGGGCCTGTGCCGCCCCTACCGCAGCCCGAAGGGATGCGAAAATCAGGCGGTGCAGGCCCGCGGCGGCGGCGTGCCGGCAGCGTGTTGGCGAGGCGCCGGGACCTCCACGCGCAACAATCTGCCGATGCCGACCGTTCTGATCCAGCTGCCAGAAGGCCAAGGAGTCATCCAACGAGACGACGGCACGATCGTCATCACCCACGAGATCAACGACGATCATGGCCAGCCCCTCCGGGGCCGAGATGACTACCGGCCGCTGCAAACCGGGCTCGATGAGGCTCGCTCGATCGTGGCCGGCCTGCTGCCACCCCGCGCGGTCAGCGCCGAGATCATCGACGACCGCGGGACCCGAGTCGCCGCAACGACCGGCAACGGCGTCTACGCCACGATCCTCCAGCAACCCAACGACGGCCGCGGACCCATCGTCTGCTCTCGTGATGAGAACGGTGCGCCAGTCCCGCGACCGCTGCCGGCCGACTGGACACGGACACACGTCACCGACGCAGAAGAGCCGTGCCCCGCCTGCGGCGCGATCGACTATGACGAGGTCCTGCCCACAGACGGATCACGCGGCGGCCGCGGCGGCCACGGCCACGACGGTCCTTTGGAGCCATGCCGCATCGTTGTCTGCCGCCGGTGCGGCCATGAAGAAGGCGCGGGAACATCGCTGTTTGCCTATATCTCTCCCGACGACGAGGACGAGACAGCCAAGGCGGCAAGAATCGCCCGCCACCGCGCCGAGGCTCGCGTTCAGAAGTGGTACTCAGACACGATGACCCTCCGCGGCGTCACCTTCCCGATCTACGCCACCGAAACCTGGCTAGCCAGAATCACCGGAAGCGGATCAAGCGGGAACGATCTCACCAAGATCACGATTGGACATTACGCCGAGGAGACCGACGACCCGTTCCGCCGTCCCGATCTCACGGTCACCACCGCGATCAATCAGCGTCACAACAGCGAGCTGCGCCGAACCCAGCGCGCGCTCGAGGCATGGGTTCACGACGACCACAACCGGCCACTGCCCGACGGGCTCTCCGATGCCGCGACCATGCTCTGGTTCGCAGCGCGCCGCCGCGATCGTCACGCCGCTGCCCTTGAAGCCACGCCAGCCGAGCAGCTGATCACGATCGACGGGACCCCGCAACCGTTCCTCACACTCAGCACGCCAACCGGACGCTGGGTCGCTGTCCGCCGACACGACAACCTCACCATCACGATCGCCGCGCGCGACATCGAGCCCGCAACTCTGACGCTCGAACCCATCCCCGACCCCGCAGCCCGCCTACTCGGGCCCGAGCCGCCGGACCCGACGGCCTGAGAATGCACGAGGCGCTCCCCACCCAGATCAAGGACGGCATCGTCTGGCCCATAGGCGGTCAGGAAGAGGTCGACTGGATCACCGAGCAAACCGGCAGCGGGCGCCAGATCACCGCGGCGATCCCCTCGTCCTTTGGGGCCTACGCGACGCTGACGAACTATCCCGGCGCGCCGGACTTCCCCCGCGATCTCAGCCGCGAGCGGGTTCAAGACCTCGCATTTGTCGAAGTGTTGCGCCGACACGCCGGCACCACGGACTGGTGGCTGGGGTATCTGGACACCGGTGCCAGCGACATCGTCTTCTGGCAAGCGCCCAAGGTGACCGCCTACTCCGGCTGGCGCTACGTGCTCGTTCTCGCTGGGCCTCACCAGGCATCGACATGGCGACCAGCACCAAACGGACGACCCAACTGGAAGAGCACCGAACTCCCCGAATTGATGTTCCCCGAAGATCGCTCCTGGCTCGTCTCATTCCTCTGGGATGATGACGACTGGGCCTGCATCGGCGGATCCGAGGCCCTCATCAGCGATCTCGTTCGCGATCCGGTGCTCACCCCGAACGCACGTCGCGTCGACACGCAGCAAGACGCAACGCCACCCGGGGACTGGCCCGGCTAGCGTCCCCACTCACGTCGCCCCCAAATCCAC
>JBKQKK010000408.1:0-5314 GCA_052147535.1 Solirubrobacteraceae bacterium
CCGGTCTCGGGGCTCGCGATCTCACAGTTGAAGCAGGCGCCGGAAGGACTGCATGTATCCAACTACGTGCCGGCCGAAGCCGAGCGCGCGCTCCGAGCGCTCGATAACCTCGGCACGCGCTCCCACCTGAGTGCTCGAGCCGCACCGTCGTTCCGTCGCCGAGCGCGGCTCGAACGCGATCTCAAGCAGCGTGCCGGCGCCCTGAGGCCAGCCGACCTGAGTCCACGTAAGCGCCAGCCGCCCCCCGGTTCTCAGTCCGTGACGCGCCCGACCTCCATCCCGCCTCCAGATCAACCTTCCGCCGCCACGGACCGATCGACATCAAGACTCGATCAGGGCTGTACCGCAGCCGCATGAGCAGCGTCCAACCACCAAGCCCCAGGCGCTGGACAGCATCGTTTGGAAGATGACCGGCGCCGGCCGAAGCCAAGGCACGATCTTCGTGCGGGATCGACGCGGCGGGCGGGTGCCGATCTATGTCGGGCGCTTCAATCGCGTCAACGAGTGGGGTCCGCTTCCGCTCGCGGCCGCCGAACGGAATGGTGCGACGCTCAATACGCACGCTCGCGCACTGCTTGCTCACCAATCGATGGACTAGGTCCGCCTTCGACCCTCATCAAGGTCGGCCCGTACGCCATGAGTGGTGGAGCCGTCCCCAACATCTTCGCGCGCCCGCGAGGATTTACAGGTCGGCAGCCATCGATAGCGAGCGCCGCCGTCACTCCCCTCGCATTGCATGCGTGCGGCCGGCTTGGGCGCCAAGCCCAGAGATGGGCGGATGCGAGCACGCGGGCTTTGCTGCGCGACTTCTCACCTGACCACGGTGCTCAGCACTCCAAACCGCTGGTCGGCTCAGTCCTGGGGTACCAACGTGTACCGGACGGTCTGCACGCGGATTAGTCCGTCTCGGAAGACGAAAGTGTCGATCCCGTCCTGTGCCTTCACCTTCTCTGACTCGGCCTTCCACTCGAGCAGCAGGATGTCGTCTTCAAAGATCTGCGTCGGCAGCTCCCAGCTGGCGCCGGGTAGGTCGCTGAGCAGCTTGACAAAACCCTCACGGACTCCGTTCTTGCCGTGCCTAACACCGTCGGGGGTGATGAACAGTGCGTCGTCGGAGTAGTCGCTGACGATACCGTCGAGGTCCTCGGCCATCAGCGCCTCGCCGTGATGTTGGAAGACTTCCTGCGGGGTTCGTGCCATTTCTGCTTCCTTTGCTGTGGTTCTCTGGTGCTATTCCGCGCCTGTGGGAACGAGGATCCCGCGACCCTGCAGGCGTCCCGCGTCGAGATCTGCCATCGCGTCGTTGATCGCATCGAGCGGATACGTCGTCGTGTGCAACTTGACCTTGCCCTGTGCCGTCAGCGTCATCAGCTCCGACAGGTCGTTGTAGGTCCCGACCAAGTTCCCGATAAATGAGATCTCACGGGAGATCACGTCGATCGTCGGGATGTTGATGTTCTCGCCATACCCGATCACGTAGTAAAAGCCGCCGTCACGGACCATGGCGATGCCGTCCTCGATCGCTCCTCTCTCGCCGACGAAGTCGATGATCGTCTCGGCGCCAAGGCCATCGGTCATCTCTCGCACCGTGCCTACGTGCTGCCCATCAACCTTGATCGTATGATCGGCACCCAACTCTCGCGCGAGCGCCAGCGCAGGCTCGGAGGGATCGATCACGATGACGTCCGCTGGCGTCATCGCCTTCAAGCACTGGATGCCGATGTGGCCGAGCCCCCCAGCCCCGATCACTACTGCGTGCGTGCCCGCGGTGAGCACGGGGATCGCCTTCTTCACGGCGTGGATCGCGGTCAGGCCCGCATCCGCAAGCGCCGCGATGTCCTTGGGAGCCAGCGATGGATCAAGCTTGACGAGCGATCGAGCCGAGGTTTTCAGAAACTCAGCAAAGCCGCCGTCGCGGTCAATGCCGGGGAAGGAGCCGTTCAGGCAGTGCATATCGTCGCCGGACCTGCACGGCGGGCACAGCCCGCAGGAGATATAGGGATGCACGATCACGGTGTCGCCGACGGCCACATTGCTCACCGCCGGCCCGATCTCGTGTACCCAGCCAGCGTTTTCGTGACCCGGCGTGTACGGCAAATCGACGCCAGACTTCTGCGCCCACTGGCCCTCTCGGATGTGAAGGTCAGTCCGGCACAGACCAGCAGCGCCGATACGGACGATCACCTCAAGCGGGCCATCGACCTTCGGCTCGTCGATCTCATCGAGTCTCAGCGCCTCGCGATAGGCGTGCAACCTCGCGGCGTTCATCTTCGCACCTCCTGAGAGTCGGCCGGCAGCCCGCGGCGGATCTGGCATTCGGGGCCCATGCGCGAAGGCTAGCGTCTGTTACGTCATAACGCGACCAAAAAGCTCAAGAATTGGCGAGTGAAGTTGTTTTGCGGTAGCTCACTCGCCGCGAAAGGCGTTGCGGATGATCTTGACCGTTGGCGACTTGCTGGTCGCTTTACGATGACGCCTTGCTTGTAGACGCCGTCGCCGAGTTGGGCCACCACCGTCGGTGCGGTAAATGACCCGCGGCCGGTCACGAGCGTGTTTCCTTGCACGGGCGTGCCGGCGATCTGCGGCGGAACCGTATTGACCGGTAGGTTGCCGGGCGCGAAGCGACCGGACCGTGACGGTGGCCGTCTGCGCGGAGCTCAGAGCCGGACCGGTGGACAACACCGCCAGCGTTGCCGGCGCGTGGCTACTTCCCGCAGGCGTCACCCACCGACGCGTTGATCAACGCAGTCATGCACATAATCCGCGCCGAGCGGCAGCTAGCGCTAACGCTCGAGCGATCACCCTGGGCCAACTGGCGCTGATCTCAGCACCGCCTGCTCACCCCACCCAGGGAGGGTTTGGCTTCCCGGATCCCATGCGACAATCGTTAGCCTTTATTGCGTGGATCTGTGGCGCTGCAATGGCAGCTACGTCGGGTTTCGCGACGGCGATGGCCTGTGGTCCGGGAGTGGCAAGTACTTAGGCAAGTGCGTCGGTGGCGACGTTTTTACACCTGCGGGTCTTTACCTCGGGGAGCAGTTGCTACCGGATCGCCTGGCTCACGATCCACGTAAGCGCGGTCGTCAGACAAGCCCGTCGCTTAAGCGATCGCGTAGCCCCCGCGCTCGTGGCCAGAAGGGCCGGCGGACCATGCCAAGGCATCTGAGCGACTTCCCGTGAGTCCGCCGGTTTTGCAGCGACAGCCTCCGTCCGTGCGGGCGCGTGCTTTCCGCGCTGGTTCCTGTCGACGCGACACCCCAGCACGGCGCCTGGAGCTGCACCAGAGCGCCGCGTTCCGCGATACGCTCCCGTTGCGATCACGAGTGCTTCAGCGCGCCCGCATGCCACCGACGGGCGGAACGTCTGACTCTCAGAATCTACGCAGTCCACACCCTCTCATGTGCCGGCGCGGGGGTCCGCCCGGCTTCGACGCAGTCGAATAGCAAGGAGGGCACCTCGGTGTCGAGCACA
Source organism: Solirubrobacteraceae bacterium (assembly GCA_052147535.1). GTDB lineage: Bacteria > Actinomycetota > Thermoleophilia > Solirubrobacterales > Solirubrobacteraceae > Palsa-465. Next base: position 3,472 of record JBKQKK010000408.1, read on the forward strand.
GACAGAACATATTCAGCGTCGGCGGCCAGCGCCACAACCGCCGCCGAAGCCCTGGCGTTCGCCGGTGAGCATAAGGCAGAGATGGTGGACCTCAAGTTCGTCGACCTGCCCGGTACCTGGCAGCACATGACGCTACCGCTCACCGCGCTCGACGAGGGGGATTTCGAAACCGGGCTTGGGTTCGACGGCTCCTCGATCCGCGGCTTTCAGGAGATCCACGAGTCCGACATGCTCCTGATGCCGGACGCGACAACGGCGTTCATCGACCCGTACTACACGCGCACGACCTTGTCGCTGATCTGTTCGATCGCAGATCCGGTTCTGGGCGAGCCGTACAGCCGCGATCCGCGCTTCATAGCTCAAAAGGCCGAGAAGTACCTCGTGCAAAGTGGGATCGCCGACGTCGCCTACTTCGGTCCCGAGGCGGAGTTCTTCGTGTTCGACCACCTCGCCTACGAGCAAAGCGAGCACCGCGCCTTCTATGAGATCGACTCGAAGGAGGGTTTCTGGAACACCGGTGAGGTCGACAAACCGGAACCGAACCTCGCTTACAAGCTCCGCCAGAAGGAGGGCTACTTCCCGGTGCCGCCATCCGACTCGCTCGCCAACCTACGCAGCGAGATGGTGATGACGATGGAGTCGCTGGGGATCAGGTGCGAGTTTCACCACCACGAAGTCTCCTCGGGCGGCCAGGGCGAGATCGACATGCGCTTCCAGCCACTGCTGAAGATGGCGGACCAGATCATGATCTACAAGTACCTGGTCAAAAGCACAGCCGCGGCGGCGGGCAAGGTGGCGACGTTCATGCCGAAGCCCATCTTCCAGGAGAACGGGTCCGGCATGCACGTGCACCAGTCGTTGTGGAAGGACGGCGAACCGCTGATGTATAGCAAGGGCCGGTACGCGGACCTGAGCGAGCTCGCTATCCACTACATCGGCGGGCTGCTCGAGCACGCCTCTGCCCTGATGGCGTTCTGCGCGCCGACCACGAACTCGTACCGCCGGCTCGTGCCGGGCTTCGAGGCGCCGGTGAACCTCGTCTACTCGGCTCGTAACCGCTCAGCTCAGCGTGCGTGCGAGTGCCGATGTACCACCAAGCGCCGAAGACCAAGCGAATCGAGTTTCGCTCGCCCGACCCGACCGCCAACCCGTACCTCGCTTTTTCCGCGTTGGTGCTCGCGGGGCTCGACGGGATCAAGCGCGGACTTGACCCCGGCGCGCCGCTCGACGCTGACATCTACGAGCTGCCGCCGGAAACGCTCGCATCCATCGGGCGCGTGCCCGGCTCGCTCGACGCGAGCCTGGACGCGCTCGAAGCCGACCACTCGTTCCTGCTCGAGGATGACGTGTTCACGACTGATCTGATCGAGTCCTACGTGTGCTACAAGCGCGAGGCCGAGGTCGACGCGATCCGCCTCCGACCACATCCGTGGGAGTTCGCGTACCACGACGCATAGGTTGCACCGATCCTGGCAGCCGCCCAACGAGCCGCCAACCGACATCCATCGACGTCCGGCTACCGCCGCTGGCCGCTGGGACGCGCGCATTTTCAAGCGCGCGCCCGGCGGCGCGGCGAACCGGTAACACCCCAGCGGTGTGAAGTCCACTGCTCGGCTGCGAAGGCCGGGCATCTGGCCTCGATCTTGCAGTAAGACGGAAACCCTCGGATTAAACGACCGCGCCCCGGGCTGGCCGGGGCGCGGGAACGTCCGCCTTAGCAGGGATAATGCGGGTTACCAGGCTCGCTTTCCCGAACTTCAGGAGGATCACCCATATGGTGGCGCATGAATCGCTGGTTGACAAGCTAACTGTGACGGCGGACGGCAAGGGCCAGGTCGGTCAC
>JBKQKK010000409.1:0-8636 GCA_052147535.1 Solirubrobacteraceae bacterium
CGTGGCTTGCCGAGCGCCCGACGCTGCAGACATCCGCCGTCTGAACCCGCGACGGAAACCCTGCTTGCCGGACATCGTGAGAAGCCCTGGAGACGCAGTCGCTAAGTGCCCGACTCGGCTGTTCGTCATACCGCACGCTGCATCGGGGTTTGGGGAACACCGGAACGAAGCTTGCGCTAAAGATCACGAACTACATCTCGACCTTCGACTACTGGGTGAACGGTCCAGCCAACATAAGAGCAAAAAGGTGTAACACCGCTTCCGAGGGCCCTCTGAGCGGCCTGAGGCGGCCGTCGCGGCTGACCCGATCCGACCTCCAAAGCGTCTCCGACGGGGCGATGTGGTGCCGATCGCCCCGCGATATCAAGGCTTTCCGGGCTCGCGTCCTGCCTATTACCCCTTTTCGGCTTATGTTGGCTACCCCTGCTTAAGTTGGCCGATGGCAAGGTCGATAGCTACCAAGTGTTCGACTTCGACGTGGGTTCTTCTCGCTTGAGGTCTGGTGCAGTGCGGATCGCGCTCGCGGCGCTCGTGCTGCTGCTCGCCGCGATGGTCGCGCACGCGGCGTTCAAGCTGGGCGGCTCGCGACTCGATGGCTTGTTCGTCAAGTGGATCTATAACGTCGTGCTGATCGGTTCGGCCGCGTCGTGCGTTGCGCGCGCCGCCTGCGTCGAGCGTGAGCGCTCTGCGTGGTTGGTTCTCGGCGTCGCGCTGCTGACCTGGGCCGGCGGCAACATTTACTTCACGGTTGCGCTGTTCAACGCAAAACAGGTTCCGATTCCGTCCTGGGCCGATGCGGGGTATTTGTCTATTTATCCGGGTGCGTATGCGGCCTTGGTGTTGATGCTCCGCTCGCGGGTCTCGGAATTTCGCGCGAGCATCTGGCTCGACGGGTTGATCGGGGCGCTCGCCGTCGGCGCCATCGGTGCCGCTGTGCTGCTCAAGGTCGTACTCGCCGCTATCGGGGGAGACCCGATCTCCGTCGGGATTGCGCTCGCCTATCCGCTGCTAGACCTGCTGCTTGTCGCGTTCGTCGTTGCGGTCGGCGGCCTGAGCGGCTGGAAGCTCGATCGAGCGCTGCTGCTCGTTGCCGCGGGGTTCGTAGTGTTCGGGATGTCCGACGGCTTCTACGTCTACCAGAACACGATCGGCACCTATCACCCGGGCAGCGTCTTTGACATGGGCTGGCCAGTCGCGATCGTGCTGCTCGCGCTGGCGGCCTGGCAGCCGCCCGCCCCCGTTCGCAGCATCCCGCTCGACAGCTGGCGGATGCTCATGGTGCCCTCGGCGTTCGCGCTGCTCGCCCTCGGCGTCCTCGTCTACGGGGCCGCGATCGGCGACGTCGGGCTGCTCGCGATCAGCTTGGCGACGGCATCGCTCATGGCGGTCATCGTCCGGCTTGCAATCACATTCCGCGAGAACGTGCGAGTGCTCCGCGCCAGCCAGCGGCAGGCGCTCACCGACGCGCTCACTCGCCTGCCCAACCGCCGGCGGCTCAACCTCGATCTCGAGCAAGCGCTCGAATCCGCAGCCGAGGACCCCGGAATCCTCGTGTTGTTCGACCTTAACGGCTTTAAGTCCTATAACGACACCTTCGGCCATCCCGCCGGCGATGCGCTGCTCGCGCGATTAGGTCGCCAACTCGACGCCAGCGCCGCCCGCACCGGTCGCGCGTATCGCATGGGCGGCGACGAGTTCTGTGTGCTCGCAAAGCTGGGAGAAGAGCACCCCGAGGTGATGATCGCGGAGTGGGCGCTCGCACTAAGCGACCAGGGGGAAGGGTTCTCGATCACCTGCTCCTACGGCTGGTGCCGCTTCCCCAACGACGCCGTCGATGCCTCAGCGGCGTTGAGTCTCGCCGACCAGGCCATGTACCGCAATAAACAGCGAAGCCCGTCCTCCCCGGCACGGCAGAGTATGGACGTCCTCATAGCCGCGCTCCAGCAGCGCGACGGCGCCCTTCACAGCCATGGCAGCGGTGTCGCACACCTCTCCGAGCGGGTCGCGGCGCAGCTCGGCTTGCCCGGCGAGGAGATCGAGCTGATCCGTCAGGGCGCAGAGCTACACGACATCGGCAAGGTGGCAATCCCTGACGCGATCCTCAACAAACCTGGACCCCTCGACAGCGACGAGTGGGCGTTCATCCGCCGCCACACGCTCATCGGTGAGAGCATCATCGCCGCCGCGCCGGCGCTGCTCCCGGTCGCGAAACTCGTGCGCTCCTCGCACGAGCGGATCGACGGCAGCGGCTACCCCGACGCGCTCACGGGCCCGGACATTCCCATCGGCTCGCGCATCATCGCGGTCTGCGACGCCTTCGACGCGATGACCTCAGACCGCAGCTACAGCCAACACATGACCGTCGGCGCGGCGCTCGCCGAACTCGAGCGCTGCGCCGGCACCCAGTTCGATCCCGACGTACTGCACGCGTTTATGTCGCTGGTCGAGATCGTACCCGCCCCGAGTCGCCCGCGAGCCGACGAGCTACTCGTTTAATCGTATATAACCCAGACGTCAGACAGGCTCCGTCGGAGAGCAAGAAGGAGCCCGAGTGGGCCCATTAGGCTCCGCAAGGTGTCGCGATCCGCTGGATGCATCGCGGCGAAATGGCTGTCAGGCATCATGACGATCTGCCCTGTGACAGCTCGCTGGAGGTCTATCTCGGATGCGTACATCGCTTGGACTGCCGAAGTGATGTTCTGCGCGCCCTCCTCGGGCGTATTGGCGACATTGAGCGATGCCGGCTTTGTACTCATCTCCCCGTCCCAGGTCATCATGGCGGCCACCTTCCGGGCGCGCTCGCCATCCGTGTCGGCCCAGTGCTCGGGTTCGTGTCACCAGGGGCAAAGTAGCGTCCACTAATCGTCGTTGGTGGACGATCTACGCTGCTTCTGCCTCGGCGGGTCCGAGGCCGAGGTGGGTGTTCATGTCGATGTGGAAGGTGCCGTATGGGTTGATGTGGCTCCAGATCAGGGCCGTGAGCGCTGTACGGTCGCGGTCGGTGAGTCGTTCGGCCCATTCGGGCTCGGCGACGATCTGTTGGATGATGAGCGTGTTGACGAGCACTAGCGAGGCTTGGAGGAGGTGCATGGTGAGCATCGACATCTCGAGGTCGGCGCGGTCGAGCTGTGACGCCGAGTATTAGCGAAACCCGGAGTCATCAACGACACGCGCCGGCTCTAGCAGACGGAGCTCGTCATAGAGCCGGAGTGCCTTAGGCGAGAGCCGCGAACGTCTGGCGAACTCTCCGATGCTCATTAGATCGACCTGCACACTGCCTCCTGACAGGGTTACCGCACAAGTGTGCGGCCTCCCGCAGGGTCAAGGTCAAGCGTCGCCAGCGGGCCATGCCTTCGGTCCATCGCGTAGCCCCTCGTTGATGACAACCGCGAACCCCCAAAGCGCGGATACGAGGACGCTCGGCCAGGTCGACCGCGGGGCCGCGGGAGGAGAGACGCCCAGTTGGCGAATACGGGGTCTGTCGTATCGTGCGCGGCGAGCCCTGCGTTTGTGCTGGCGGAGGCATTTGCCGCCAACGGGTGGGGTTGGCCGGTTACATCAGAGATTCGTCCCTCCCGACAGCCGCGACTGGGTGCGCGAGCGACGGGGCTAGCGCCGCTCGCCAGCGAGTGGGGCGTCCTGCCTGGCGTGGCGATCGTTCTCTTGCTCAGCATGCGACTCACTGGTAGGTGCGTGCCCGCGTGGCTTCTCGGATCGCGGGAAGCTGACCTCGATCATAAGACCGCCGTCTGGCTGGGCGTGGGTGGTGATCGTGGCGTCGTGCGCAGTTGCGATTGCTTGAACGATGGAGAGCCCGAGGCCGTGTCCGTTGTTGTGTTGGGTTCGGGCACCGCTGACTCGATGGAAGGGTTGGAAGAGTCGCTGTACTTCGCCAGCCGGGATCACGGGACCGCCGTTGGTCACGGTCAGGAAGGCCTGCTGGTCGCGGGTTCCGGTGGTGATTTCGACGTGTCCGCCGAAAGTGTTGTGTTGGATCGCGTTCTCGACGAGGTTGCTGACGAGCCGTTCGAGCAGACGCGAGTTTCCCTCGACCGGTGCGGGTTGCACGTTCGTGTTGATCGTGAGTTCCAGGCGGTCGGCGTCGGTTCGCGGGGTGAGCAGGACTTGCCGGGTGGTCGGCGCGAGGTCGCAGGGTTCTCGGTTGTCGAGTCCGCCTTCGCTCCGGGCGAGCGTCAGCAATCCGTCGATCAGGTGTTGTTGTTGTTCGCTATTGAACAGCGCGTTCTGGCAGGTGATGAGCAGCGACTCGATCGTGGGGTTGGGGTCGGAGAGCGCGATCTGGAGCAGCGAGCGCTCGACAGTCAGCGGGGTGCGGAGCTCATGCGAGGCGTTGGCGACGAAGTGCCGTTGGGAGTCGAACGCCGCCTGTAGACGCGCGAACAGATCGTCGAGGGTGTCGCCGAGTTCCTTGAACTCGTCGTCGGGGCCGTCGAGCGCGAGGCGCTCGTTGAGGTTGCGGGCAGAGATCGTCCGGGCGGTACGGGCGATCGTTCGCACAGGTCGCAGCAGCCGCCCGGCGACATACCAGCCAAGGCCAAACGAGACCAGCGTCAAGATCGCCAGCGCGACCCCCGACCACACCAGCTCGGCGTTGAGATCGACCCGCTTCTGTCTGTCCGCGATCTCGACGAGCGCGGCGGGAGATGGGCTCGTTCCGGCTGGGCGGCTGTGCGGGTGCCCGAGCGGGCGCGGCACTATGTGTGCATGCTGAGGGACAGTGCCGGCGGTCGTCGGCACACCGAGAACGCTCACCGTTGAGGACACGTTCGCGCGCACGAGCCCGTAGGTGATCGCTAAAAGCCCGCCGCCGCATACGAGGAACAGGCCGCCGTAGAGCAGGCTGAGTCGTAGCCGCGCGGTCCGGCGCGGCAGTCGCAGCCAGGAGCGGGACGCAAGCGGTGGATGATCGGCGCGTGTGGTCACTGGATCCGGTAGCCGGCTTCGCGGATGGTGTCGATCAGCGGAGGGTTCCCGAGCTCGGCCCGCAGGCGGGAGATGGTGTTCTTCACGGCGCTGCTGAATGGGTCGGCGTGCTCGTCCCACACGCGTTGCAGAAGCTCCTCGGCGGACACGACCCGGCCTTGGGCGGCCAGCAGACATTCGAGCACGCCGAACTCCTTGGGGCGCAGCGCGAGTCGCCGGCCGCTGCGGACGGCGACTCGTCGCGCCGGGTCGAGGCTCAGATCGCCGTGTTCGAGGGTTGGCGGTAGCGATGGGCCGCCGCGGCGGGCGAGCGCCCGGATGCGGGCGACGAGCTCGCCGAAGTCAAACGGCTTGGGGAGATAGTCGTCGGCGCCGAGCCCGAGCCCTTCGATTCGGTCTTCGACGGCGTCGGCGGCGGTCAGCATCAGCACGCGACTCTCCGAGCCCTCGGCCACGAGCGCGCGGCAGACCTCATCGCCATGCAATTCCGGGAGGTCGCGGTCGAGCACGATCACGTCATACGGGATCACTCTCGAGCGCGCGAGCGCGTCGCGGCCGTCGTAGGCGACATCGACGGCGATGCCCTCACGGCGCAGACCCCCCGCGACCGTGTCGGCCAGAAACTCGTGATCCTCGACAAGTAGCAGTCGCATCGACTTCTCCGGACTCATGGCCCAAGCCTCCCGATCTTAGGCCCGCGAAGGTCGCAGCCAGGTCGCCGTTTCTGAGAGGCGCCTGCGACCAGCCGTTTCGTACAACGCCTCCGAAGCGAACCTCAACCCTTTCAAGGAGGCCCGAGCAGCATGAAGATCATCAACCGCACCACCGCGACCGACCCGCCCTGGTCGACCCGCGTGCGGCGCCAACTACGAACGATCCGCACCGGCCTGCTGGCCGATGCGGCGCTCGCCGCAGCCGCCGCGATACTGCTCGCGGGCTGTGGCGGCTCCAGCGGCGGGAGCGTCGCGCATGTCAACTCATCTGCGAGCGCGAAGACGAGCAGCACATCAACGATCAAGTCGCACTTGCTTACCTTCGCGCAATGCATGCGCTCTCACGGCGTGCCGAACTTCCCCGACCCCAGCAGCTCAGGCCAGCTCCAACTCCCGTCGAGTGTGAACCCAGAATCGCCGGCGTACGAGACCGCTGCGAACGACTGCAAGTCGTTTGGAGCGGGCGCAACGCCGAAGGCGATCACCCAGACACCGCAGATGCAGGCAGCCGCGCTGAAGATGGCGCGCTGCATGCGCTCTGACGGCGTGCCGAACTTCCTCGACGGGCCGATCACTCGGAGCAGCGGGATCAACGAGAACTCGCCCGCCTTCCAGCGCGCTTTCCAGAAGTGCAGTAAGTACCTGACCGGCTCCAGTCAAATTCCAGTGACAGGCGGATGACGATGAGCGCCACCACATCACCATCTACGGACCAAGTGCCAGCGATGCTGGCCCCGCCACCGCGGCGTCGGCGTGGCCGGGTGCTCGTCGGGGCGGTCGGGGGTCGTGCTCGTCGTCGCTGTGGGCGGCGGATTGACGACTGGCGTGTTCGGCGGGCACCCCGCCCGAACGCGCGGGGTCAGCGATAACAGCTACCCAACGTCGATCACGACCGTCACCGAAGGAACGCTCTCATCCCAAATCAGCGCCGATGGCAGGGTTGAGTACACGACGTCGGGCGGGTCGGACTACAGCGTGGTGAACGGAGCTGGACCCCAACTCCGACTACTTCAGCGCCGAGATCGCCTATGCACTGGAGCGGTTGCAATACGAGCTCGGTGAGGATGAGACCGGGTTACCTGGCCGAGGGGCAGGCCGTGTTCCTGCCAGGACAGGTCCGGATCACGACCGTCAACGCAACACTCGGGACCAACGCTGGGCCCGGCGCGGCAATCATGCAGGCGACCTCGACCCGCCGTCAGGTGGTCGTCGACCTCGACGCGTCCGAGCAGACCGAGGTCAAGGTCGACAACCAGGTGCAGATCACGCTGCTCGACGGGGACGCCACGCCAGGGGTGGTGAGCGGCATCGGGACCGTCGCCGGCGGCGGCTCCAACCCGACGTTGCCGCTCTACATCACGCTCAAGCACCCAAAGGCTGCCGGCACGCTCGATCAGGCGCCGGGCGATCCGGAGGGCCTCCTCGCGCCGGTGCAATGGCACCCGCAGACCCGCACGTCGCCCGAGCTCGGGCCAAGCTCAGCGGAGCTGATCGCCGACGCCCGCGCGAGCGCGCTCAGCGAGCTCGACTACGTCGCCGCCCAGGCCTATGCGGCCGCGCTGATCGCCGGCCGCTGCCTCGAGCTCGACCCGGACGACCCCCTCGGCGCGGCCCGGCGACTGCGTACAACGATCTTCTTCGGCGCCTTCGAGCTCGATCCCGCTACTGGCCTGCAGCGCGGCCACACCCTTTCGGTCGTGCGCTGGAGCCGAACGCGCCAAGAGCTCGTGCTCGCCGATGCCAGCTGAGCGAAGCGCGCACCCGCTATCGCCACCGACCGCCGGCCTTGGCCCAGTCGCGCAAATGCGTGACGCTGCAGAAGCCGTCGGCGATACGGTGCTCACCGCGATGGCGCACCAGTAGGACATGCAACTCGCCGAGCTGTGCGCCGCAATGCGAGCAGCTCGAAGGCCGCTCTTCGTTGCCGGCCGGCTCGCTCACGCCGCCGGCCCCCCAACGCGAGCCCCGGATCGCCCACGGGACGATGTGCTCGACCCGGCAGAAGACGGCGCGGCGCCCGCTGGCCAGCTCGTAGGCGCGAAAGCCGTCGTCAGCGTCGACGCGGTTGCCGCACCAGGTGCACGGCTCGCTGTTCAACAGATCGATGTCGAAAAGGTAGTCCAGTCGAGGCGCGCGAGCAAGGGATGCCGAGCTTGTCCAGGATCCGCGGCCGCCGGCTCGAAGGGCTTCGCCAAAACGGACCGCGCGGCACAGCGTCTGCCATGATCGGCTCAATGGGCAAAGCGAAGGGCGAAACACCCGAGACCGAGCCTGTCGAGCGAATCAAACAACTCGACGACGTCGCCGACCACGAGCGCCAAGGGGACAACGGCAAGCTCGACTCAACGATCGACAAGGCGCATGGCGCGCTTGAGGACCTGAAGGACAAGGACCCGGACGCGGTTGAGGACGTGACCTTCATCTGACCTGTGGAGGTGGGTAGCGGTCCTCGCGTGTAGCGGGCACCTTGATTGTAACCCGCAGATGCACCGTGGACGTCCCCAGCTGACCGCATGAAAGCGCGAGCACGCTCAAAGCGAACAGCGGCTTTGCCTGGCCGCGCGAGACCGGGTCCTTATGTCCCGTTTGGACGGGCAGACGAGCGTCGCCACAAGCAAACATCCGCGTCAGCGACCAACCGATCATCATCATCAAGAACAACGTTGATTCCGTCCAGCCGGTCCTTCACCATGGCGGCAAAGCCGGTTGGCGTACACATGCATCGAGATGCGAGCTTAGGAGCGCCCCCGGCAGGACTCGAACCTGCGACCCACGGCTTAGAAGGCCGGAGGGCATCGCGCAGGCCCAGTATTCACTGGCAGTTAGGATCGTTGAAATGCCCGTATTTGAGGCCTTTACGACCGAGAAGGTTGCCCGCAACCGCCGCCCGCGGTGACAGTTGCCCGACCGTTGCCAGGCATCCGAGACCGGTTGTACAGTTCTTCTCGGTACTCCGATCCGTAGCCAGTTCAGGCCCAC
>JBKQKK010000410.1:0-5413 GCA_052147535.1 Solirubrobacteraceae bacterium
TAACCGTACCACCGTGTGCGGGCGACCCGAACGCCAAGACGCCTGGCCGCCCCACCGAAACGCCTCCGCCTGGATGGAAAGCTGCCGCTCTACGCAGTCCACCTAAACGGAGGAAACGACATGCAACGCACCGAGCAGACGAAATGCAACCCACTACCGGCTGGCGAGCTGGCCGACGCCCCTCAAGGAGCCTGACATGAGCATCAGCAGCGCGAGCAGCACGAGCAGCACGAGCAGCACGAGCAGCACGGCAGTGCCGGCTGCTCGCGCCGTGGATCTCACGAAAAGCTACGGCGCGGGTGACGTCGTGGTCCATGCGCTGGATGGCGTCAGCGTCGAGTTCGATCCTGGTCGTTTCACGGCCGTGATGGGGCCGTCGGGGTCGGGCAAGTCGACGCTGATGCATTGCATGGCTGGGCTTGACGTGCCCACGTCGGGGCGCACCTTCGTCGCCGACCAGGAGATCGGCACGCTCGACGACGGCGGTCTGACGGACCTGCGGCGCAGCCGGGTTGGCTTTGTGTTCCAGTCGTTCAACCTAGTGCCCACGCTGACCGCGGGCGAGAACATCATGCTCCCCGCTAGCCTCGCCCGCACGGCGATTGACCGGGCGTGGTTCGATTACCTGGTCGGGGCGCTCGGTATCGGCGACCGGCTGTCGCATCGTCCGAGCGAGCTGTCCGGCGGCCAGCGGCAGCGGACCGCCTGCGCTCGTGCGCTGATCTGCCGGCCCGACCTCGTCTTCGCGGACGAGCCGACCGGCAACCTCGACTCGGCGGCGTCCGCCGGGGTGCTGGCGTTCCTGCGCCGCTCGGTGGACGAGGACGGCCAGGCGATTGTGATGGTGACGCACGATCCGCGGGCCGCGGCCTACGCCGACCGGGTCGTGTTCCTCGCTGACGGCAGGGTGGTCGGCGAGTTGTTCGCGCCGACCGCCGACTCCGTTTTCGAGCAGATGCTGCACTTGGGGAGCTGACATGCGAACCGTCACGCTCAAGGGCCTCCGCGCCCGCAGGCTTCGCCTCGCCCTGACCGCCCTGGCGATCGTGTTGGGGGTCACGTTCGTGACCGGGACGCTGGTCCTGGGCGACACGCTCAACAGCACCTTCAACTCCCTGATCGGCACCGCCTACCAGCACGTCAGCTTCGAGATCCGCGGCCGGGCGGCGTTTACCAGCAGCAGCGCTGCGCTCGATAGCACCGCGTACCACAAGCCGGTGCCGGAGTCGATCGCCCCGGAGGTGCGCCGTCTGCCTGGCGTCGCGTTCGTTGACGGCTTCGTCCAGGGTCAGGCCCAGTTCGTTGCTCCCAGCGGGACCGCGATCAAGAACGGTGGTGCAGCGACCGAGGGCTTCTCGTATGACCTCGACCCGCAGGTGTCGGCGGTTCGGCTGGCCGCGGGCCACGCCCCGACCGCCGCCGACGATGTCGTGATGGACAAGGCGACCGCCACGAAATACCACTTCGCGATCGGCGACCGCGTGCGCGTGCTGTTCCTGACGGGTGCACCGCGCGCGTTCACGATCACCGGCATCGTCACCTTCGGCTCCGACGACAACCTGCTCGGCGAGACGATCGCCGGGTTCTCGCTGCCGACCGCACAAGCCCTGTTCGACTCGCGCGGCCGCTATGACGCGATCGATGTCCTCGCCAAGCCGGGCGCCGACAACGTCGCGCTGCAAGCTGCGATCGCAAGGGTCCTGCCGGCGGGCGTGCAGGTCGTCAGCGGCCAGACCGTCGCCGGCGAGCTGACCAGCGCCGTCGACAGCGAGCTGTCGTTCATCTCGACCGCGCTGCTCGTGTTCGCGTTCATCGCGCTGTTCGTCGGCGGCTTCACGATCTTCAACACCTTCTCGATTACCGTCGGCCAGCGCACCCGCGAGCTGGCGCTGCTGCGCGTCGTCGGCGCCAGCCGCCGGCAGCTGTTCCGGTCCGTGCTCGGCGAGGCCGCCCTGATGGGACTGGCCGCCTCACTGGTCGGGCTCGGTCTCGGCGTGCTCGCGGCGCTCGGCCTGAAGGCATTGCTGAGCGGTTTCGGCATCTCGCTGCCGTCGGCGCCGCTGGTGTTCGAGCCCCGCACGGCCGTGGTCGCGATCGCGGTCGGCGTCGGCGTCACCATGATCTCGGCGATCATCCCCGCGCGCCGGGCGGTCCGGATCGCGCCGGTAGCGGCACTGGTCGAGCACAGTGAAGACGAGCCAGAGTCCTCCCGCCGTCGGATGCTCGTTGGCGGCATCGTCGCCGCCATCGGCGTCCTCGTGCTCGTGGTGGGGCTGACCAAGCCGGCGATCGCGCTGGTCGGGCTCGGCACGCTCGCCGTGTTCGTCGCCGCCGGCATGCTGGCGTCGATCGTGGCCCGCCCGATGGCGGGCGTGCTCGGGCGCCCGCTCGTAGCGCTGCTCGGCACGCCCGGGAAGCTGGGCCGCGAGAACGCGATGCGCAACCCCCGCCGCACCGCGCAGACTGCCGCGGCGCTGATGGTGGGCCTGGCGCTCGTCTCAGCGATCGCCGTCCTCGGCGCCTCCCTATCCGCATCTGGGAAGAGCGACGTCGACAACGCCGTCGCCGCCGACTACCTCATTACCGAGTCGGGCGGATCGGGCGCGGTCAGCGACTCCGTGGCGCCGATTGTTGCCCGCGTGCCGGGGGTCAACGCGGTCGCGACCACCTACTCCGGGCAGTTCCAATTCGACGGCTCGCTCTCGAGCCTGACCGCCACCAGCCCGGCCCATCTGGCGAAGACCGTGCACCTGTCGATGACGGCGGGCAGCGCTGCTCCCGCGCTGGCCGCGGGCGAGCTGCTGATCGACACCACGACGGCGAGCGCCGACCACCTCAGGGTCGGATCGGTCGCGGCGGTCGTGTTTGCCCAGACCGGCCCGACGAAGCTACGGATCGGTGGGATCTACCAGTCCAACGCGCTCGTCGGCAGCTTTGTCGTCGGCGACGCCGTATTCGTGGCGCACTTCGACAACCCCGAAGCGGGCACCATCCTGGTGAGCGGCGCGCCCGGACTCGAGAGCACCTTCAACAGCGCGCTGAGCGCGTACCCGGACCTCACGATCCAGACCCGGGCACAGTATGAGGCCGCCCAGCAGAAGAGCATCAACTCGCTGCTCGGCCTGATCTACGTCATGCTCGCGCTCGCGGTGCTGATCGCCCTGATCGGGATCGTCAACACGCTGATGCTGTCGGTGTTCGAGCGCACCCGCGAGATCGGGCTGCTCCGCGCGGTCGGCATGAAGCGGCCACAGGTGCGGGCGATGATCCGCTCGGAGTCGGTGATCATCGCGCTGTTCGGCGCCGTCACCGGCCTCCTCATCGGTACCGCACTGGGCGTCTCGCTCGCCGCGTCGCTGCGGCAAAGCGGCGTCAGCATCATCTCGGTCCCCGCCTCTCTCCTGATCGTCTTCCTGATCCTGGCGGCGCTGCTCGGCGTCGCCGCCGCGAGATGGCCCGCCCGCCGCGCCGCCCGACTCGACGTGCTCACCGCGATCGCCACCGAGTAACCGGACATTCGGATCTACCGGGGGGTGCATGCACCCCCCGGTAGGCCCGGTACTCACCTTCACATCATTGGACGCACACCCGCCGCTCCTTCCCGGAGCGGCCTCACCGAAAGAGGCATCATGTCCACGTTCGTCCCTGAGCTCCAACTGGAGTTCAACGCCGACGCTCGCATCACCCGCTGGCGCCCCTTGGTGCAGTGGCTACTGGCCATTCCCCACCTCATGGTCGTCTATGCGCTGCGCTGCGTTCGTGGCGTGCTGACCCTGATCAGCCTCTTCACGGTGCTGTTCACCGAACGGATACCGCGCCCGCTGTTCGACTTCATCGTTATGACCTATCGCTACGAGTGGCGTGCCCTCAGCTACGTCTTCTTCATGCACGAGGACTACCCGCCGTTCGATTTCACGCTGTCCAGCGAGGACGACGGCATCGAGCCGCGCACGTCGCTGCGCCTGACCTACCCCGAGCGCCTCGACCGCTGGAAGCCGCTGTACAAATGGCTTCTGGCCATCCCGCAGTACTTCGTGGTCGGCGGTCTCGCGGTGCTCTCTTGCCTGGGAATCATCGCCGGGTTCTTCGCTGTCCTCGTCCGCGGCGAGTACCCAGCCGGAATCCGCGACTTCCTAGTCAGCGCCTACCGCTACACACTCCGCGTCGAAGCATACGTCAGCTTCCTCACCGACCAGTACCCGCCCTACAGCCTCGCAGGCTGACACGACATGCGATCGTCCATCTTCGGCCCCCGCTCGTTTCAGAGCTCGGTGGCGCCGACGGCCAGGAGCCACCGGGGCGTGCTCGACGTGTCGTTCTCGTGGCGGCGATGCGGACCGCGAAGCCGTGGGAGCGGTATGCGTGGGTGGCGGGCATCGTTTTCGTTATCGCGCTGGTGGCGGAGTCTCTGCTCTGTGTCCGCCACGAGCATCTCGGACCGGCCGGCCCACTCCCCTCCGTCGCGCGGATCCGGGGACTCTCGGGGCCACCCCCGCGGCCCGCTCGCCGATCCACGATGCAGGCGAGGCGAGCGGGCGCAGGTAAGGTCAGTTGCGTGACTGTCGTCGTGCTCACGGGAGCTACTCGCGGCATCGGGCGAGCCGCCGCGATCGAGCTCGCTCGGCGAGGTGCCGAGGTCGTCCTCGTGGGACGCGATCCTGAGCGCGTCCGGTTGGTCGCTGAAGAAGCCGCGACAGCCGGTGGCGGTGGACGGGTCCACGGGCACGTGTCCGACCTATCGCTGATGTCCAACGTCCGGGTGCTGGCCGACGAGATCCGTGGGCGCCACGAGCAGGTCGACGTCCTTGCCAACAACGCGGGGGCACTGTTCGCCTCGCGCAAGGAGACCTCTGAGGGCTTGGAGCAGACCTTCGCGCTCAACCATCTCGCACCGTTCCTGCTCACGAACCTGCTGCGAGACCGCCTTGCCGGCGGCCGCGTCGTGACCACCGCGTCCGGCGCCCACCGGTCCGGGCGCCTGGACCTCGACGACCTGCAATCGGAGAAGTCCTACTCGCCACGCGTGTACGGCACCTCGAAGCTGTGCAACATCCTGTTCACCCGCGAGCTGGCCAGGCGTGCGCCGGAGCTGAACGCCAACTGCTTTCACCCCGGCGTCGTTCGAACCGGCTTCGCCAAGAACGAAAACGGAATCTGGAAAGTCATCGCTACGCTGGGTGCGCCCTTCCTCCGCTCCCCGGAGCGCGGCGCCCACTCGCTGGTGTGGCTCGCCCTATCCGACGACGCCGCTGCCCTCACCGGGAAGTACATCGAAGACGAACAGGTGGTCGCCCCCAGCGACCAGGCCCAGGACGACAACCTCGCACGGAGCCTATGGGAACGAAGCGCCCAGCTCGTCAGCCTGCCTGCCGACGGGCGCGCCTAACGCCCCGCCAGAGACCCCTTCTGTCAT
>JBKQKK010000411.1:0-3422 GCA_052147535.1 Solirubrobacteraceae bacterium
CCGGCTCGAGCTGGATCGAATTGGGGTGGGGGCGGCCGGCGTGCGCGACCAACTTCGGTGTTCGGTGCGCGAGCTCGTCGAGCACGAGCACCGGTGGGCCTACGCGCGTGAGCTTCTACCGCGGCGACGGAGTCGGCGGAGACGGCCGGCGCGAGGAGATCCGCCAGCACGACTGTTGCCCTGATCCGCTGACCTGTCCGAGCGCGACCTGGCGGTGCATCCGGCCGACGGGCTTCTCGGGCGGGAGGACCGGGAGCGGCTTGCGCCCGGCTAACCGTGAGGATAGGTCGAGCGGGCAGTGCTTACCCCACGCTGACCGCCGCGATCAAGGACTACTTCGAGCCGGGCCGGACCGTCGATGACCTCTTCAGCGACAGCCTCGGCCTCATCTCTGACGCGGCGCTGCGGCCGGCCTCGCGCGTGGCCAAAGGAGGGAATGTGGCCGCCGCTCGAGGCAGCCGTAGTCCCTGCGATGTCGCAATCATCTCCGAGCCGGCTCAACTGGTCCGCCTGCTGGTCGCAGGGCTCCGTGTCCGCCGACTGCCCCGGCGATCAGCGGTCCGCTTTGATCAAGGTGACCTCAAGGCCAATGCCGGCGGTGCTGATCAACGCGTCGACGAACTTGCTCTGGCGCGCCAGTGCGTCGAATTGTCCCGGTGTGTAGGCCCGGCGACGCAGTCCGGTGAGGATGACGCGGGTCGTGAGCGCCGCCAGCCGTCCGGTCTGCATCCCGGCGACCTCCGCGGCGATCGCGTCGGAGGTGGCTTCCGCGCTCATGTCCTGCACGATCGCCCGGCCGCCTGTGCGGAGCACCCGGTGCATCTCGTTGAGGGCGGTGACCGGGCGGGCGAAGTTCTTGAACGCGGCCTGGCAAACGACTAGATCGAACTGGCCGGCGGGGAAGGGCATCGCCGTCGCGTCGCCCTGGTGGAAGTCAACGCTAACGCCAGCGCGCCGCGCGAGCTCGCGTGCCAGCTCGACGAAGGTGTGACTGACGTCGAGACCCGTCACCGCGAAGCGGCTGAGGCGGGCGAGTTCGACGGACAAGTAGCCGGGTCCGGGTGCTACTTCGAGGATCGCGGCACCGTCAGGCAGGTCCGCGGTCAACTCGACGGCCTGCCGGCGGTAGGCGGCGAGCTGCGGTTCGGTACCGCGCAGCTTCGCGTACCGGCGGGCGCTGCGGCCCTCCATTTCGGGCAGGAGCTTGCGGCGCTTGGTCTCAGAAACAGGCTGTGCGGTCATAGTGCCTGCAGAGACTAGTAACTTCATAACTAGTCGTCAAGATCGGCTACGCGCGTTACGCTCGCTTGCGTCGATGCCCGATGCGCCCCGTTCCTCTCCCCTCGCGCTGGCGGTGCTCGGCCTCCTGACGGGCGGGCCGCTTCATCCGTACGGCATCCAGCGGCTGCTCCGGGAATGGGGCAAGGACCAGGTCGTCAACGTCGCGCAGCGCGCGAGCCTGTACAAGGCGATCAACCGCCTTCATGACGCCGGACTAATCGCCGTGCGTCAGACCGAGCGCGATCAACGCTACCCAGAGCGGACGGTATACGAGCTGACCGACCGAGGCCAACAGATGGTGCTCGCCTGGCTAGATGACATGCTCGCGAACCCGCGCAACGAGTACCCACAGTTTCCGGCCGCGCTCTCGTTCGCGATGATCCTGGGGCCGGCGGGCGTGCTCGCGGCGCTGCGATCCCGCGCCGATTCAATGCGGGCTTCCCTCGCCGAACTCGACGCCGTCCTTGCAGAGCACACGCAGGCGCTGCCACGCGTCACGCTGCTCGAGGTCGAGTACCAACGCGCCGTCACTGCTGCCGAACTTGCGTGGGTCGACAGGATCGTCGAGGAGTTGCAACGGGGCGCGCTCAGCTGGACCCGGGAGGACTTCCCAGGCCTGGACGAAGCGTATGCCCGCGAGGATGGCGTCCTTCCGGCCGACGACGACACCCACCAGTAACCTCACCCTGCGGGACCTCAACGGAAACCTAGTCACGGGACATCGGCACACGCGTGACACCACAGGCAGCCCCGCTATCTCCGTGCGCCGTATCGGCTGCCCCTGCTTCGCGCGGAGCTCAGTCCGCGAGATACGTTCCCCGACGCTTGCTTTTGCATTCAGGACGGCCTTCGCGGGCTTCTGGTTTGCGACGATCGCAAGCGCTGGAGCGGGGGCTGGTGATGGCGCAATATTGGGATACCTGAGCCAGCGGGGGGAGCGCATGCTGCGGCGATGCCAGTCGTGTTCACCCTCTCAACGCGTAAGCGCGCTTGCATGGCGGCGCTCGTTGCACTTGGCGCGCTACTCACCTCTGGGTGTGCGGCAGCGACCTCGTCCTCGACGCACACCGGCTCGCCGGCCAGGGGCCGCGAGACTTCGCCTGTGCGCCACAACCCACCGGCCAGCAAGGACCTTATGAGCCTGCGCAGCTGCCTGCAGTCGAGCGTCAGGCCCGACCTCAAAGCGATTCTCCCCCGTGCCGCCACCCGCCGGGTGAGAGCCGAAAGTGGCATCGAGCTGTGGACTGGTGGTCACTACCAGCAGGGCGACAAGTACGTCGATGTGGTGGGGTACGACACGAGCATCTTCGTGTTCGCCACGCCGCGGGCAGCCGCACGCGCGAGCCGCGCGGTCAACCGGGTGGTCGTGGGAGCCGGAACGCTCGCGGACGCCCAGTACCGTGTCGGTCGTGCCTACGTCGCCGACACGATCGACTTCTACTTGCCCTTTCCGCCTGCGCTTCCGGCGCCGCTGCGATCGGCTGTGAACGAATGCCTTCGTCGGAACGGCGATTAGGGTAGCTAGAGATCGCTTCGACACCGTCATACCGGTCCATTCCGAATCCGAATCGCAGAGCGCTAGACCGGACGGCGCCGGCGCTGACTTGGGCAACGGACGGGATTGAGAAGACCGGCGGTAGTGCGACATCAGCTCCGGCCGATGCTGCAAGCGAGAGTTCGGCCAACCTGTCAAGCCCACTGACTCCTCCCAGTCGGACGCGGAAGCGTCGACCGAGCCGGCACCGAGTTCGGTGCAAGGACGCAACCAAGACTCACGCCGCGGGTGGCCGCTTCGCCGCTCCTCGCCAACAGCAGGAGCCGCGTGCTTGCTGACTCGCCGCTGGTGGTTGAGTCAAAAGCGGTAGTCCTCGGCGACTCAACCTCGCTGTCCTTCCGAACAAAGCATCAGCGAACGTCGTCAGCACCGCTTTTGCATTCGCGTGAACGCGATCGTCCACCGCTCGCGCCAGAAGGTTTCCAGCCGACGCACAATCGCCCGGATCCCTCGAGTCCGGGTGGGAGCGCGTGCCGAGGTTATCGAGCGCTCGGAGCGCGCGCTCGGCTTCGGCCGGCACGTAGTTGGATACATGCAGTCCTTCCGGCGCCTGCTTCAACTGTGAGATCGCGAGCCCCGAGACCGG
>JBKQKK010000412.1:0-3794 GCA_052147535.1 Solirubrobacteraceae bacterium
AGCGCTTGCTCAGAACTTGGCAAGCGCAGCCGGTCCCGGCAATCCCGGAGTGCTAGCTGGCCGGCGGTCGGTCAGCTAATTCCCGGCCAAAGTACGGTGGCTCCTTCAGCGGCATTGCAGCGGTCTCATGCCTTTCGATCAGACCGCTGCTTCTCGTCGAGAGCGGCGGTCGGCGCTAGCAAGAATCGAGCAAGCGCCAGCTCTCCCCTTCCGCGAAACCTGGGTCTGGGCTGATCGGTGAGGCCGCCGATCGGCCGACGCGGCCGGCGAGTTCCGCGTTTGGCGAGAAGCAGGGACTCGGCGTTGCCCGCTTCGGTCCTGCTTCCCTCGTAGCAGGGGGCTGGCTCGCTAAGCGGATCGCTTCTGGGTCGGGCGGCGAGCGGCAGCCTGTCCTACATTAGACAATATGGAGGACCGGCTCCTTCAGCGTCGAAGGTAGTCGGCACCCCCGCGTAGCGGGGTTGACGTTCGCGTCGAAGGTACCAGCTTCGACGCGGGCCACATCTACGAGGAGGTACCGACAT
Organism: Solirubrobacteraceae bacterium; assembly: GCA_052147535.1. Lineage (GTDB taxonomy): Bacteria > Actinomycetota > Thermoleophilia > Solirubrobacterales > Solirubrobacteraceae > Palsa-465. The sequence continues at coordinate 525 of JBKQKK010000412.1, forward strand.
GCCTGACGGTATCCGTTGGGTCGGTCTAGACGTGCACGCGCGCGAGTCGACGCTCGCGATTTTTGATCAGGCGACGGGCGAGATCGTGACCAGGCGGGTCGTCGGCCACCCGCACGAGCTGCTGCCATGGCTGCGTGGAGTCGCGCGCCCGGCGCGGATGGTCTATGAAGCGGGCCCGACCGGCTACGGGCTGGCGCGCCGCGCCCGCGCCGAGGGCATCGAGGTGTCGGTGTGCGCGCCGAGCAAGACCGAGCGCCCACCCTCGGACCGGGTCAAGACCGACAAGCGTGACGCGATCCGTCTGGCGAGGCTTCTCGCCGCCGGCGGGTTGACGCTGGTCACGATCCCGTCTGTGGAGCGTGAGCAGCTGCGGGATCTGGTGCGCTGCCGCGAGGACATCCGGGTGGATCTGATGCGCGCGCGCCACCGGATCGGGAAGTTCTTGTTGCGCCGCGAGATCTACTGGGAGGGCCCAGGCGAGGCGTGGTCGAAAAAGCACCGCTCGTGGCTGACCTCGGTGCGCTTCGCTGACCATGCCTCTGCGGCGACGCTGGCGGACTACTTGCACGCCCATGATGTGCTGATCGCCCGCCGCGACCAGGTCGAAGCCGACCTCGCGAAGCTCGCGCTGAGCGCGCCGTGCGCGGACACTGTCGCGCGGTTACGGTGCCTGCGCGGGATCGACACGCTCTCGGCGCTCGGGTTGTGCGCGGAGATCGGGACGTGGGAGCGCTTTGATCATCCCGACCAGCTCGCCGCCTACCTCGGGATCGTCCCATCAGAGCACACCAGCGGCGCGCAACGCCGCCTCGGGTCGATCACCAAGGCCGGCTCCACCCACGCCCGCCGGCTGCTCGTTGAGGCGGCGCACCACTACCGCCGGGGCCCGGCGGTCGGCGAGGCGCTCGAGCGCCGCCAGCGCGGGCAAGCACCCGAGATCATCAACATCTCCTGGCGCGCGCAGCGCCGGCTCAACGCCCGCTGGCGCCAGCTCAAAGACACGCGCCGCAAACCAGGCGGGGTCGTCGCGGTCGCGATCGCCCGCGAGCTCGCCGGCTACTGCTGGGAGATCGCCACCTGCACATGCGCGCCTGTATCCGGCAGCGGCGCCGGCGAACGCCAGGACGCCGCCTCCAGCGACCACGAAACATCCAAACTCGCAATGAGCTCCCCCCGCGGTCGCAGGCCTGCGCAGGCAAACCCCGGATCCTGCCCCCGCCTCGCCAGCCGTGGATTCCACGACCCGTCTCATCGCCTGCTTGAGTTGAGGCGGGCTCGGCTTGCCGGTCGCCCTGAACGGGATTCCGGGCCTCGGGACAGGGGAGCTTGGCGACGTTGCCGGCCACCGTCGGCGACGATGCTGCGTCTCGCGATCACCCCGCGGTCGGAGTCGGTCATTGCGAGCATGGAGTCCGGCTGCTCCGAGTTGCCCGTGCGATCGTGCCAAGGGAACGACGCGACGTGGCCCAGGACTCGGCGTGTCCTGCAATGACCCGCATTGGCGCGGCCCGTGCCGGTCTCGGCGTTCAAGCGCGCGGCGGCGACCGATGACAGGGCGAGCGACCTCATGCTCGGTGCGGCACCGCGCGTGCGGCAGCGAGCATTGCGCGGAAGCGTTCGGTCTGGCCCGCGTTGACCTGCGCTGACCAACCGCACAGCATGGGGGGACCGCGCGCCTGTCTGTGTCGCGCGATCAGGTGGGCCCGCGCGCGGTACTAAACAAACGGAGAGGGGGGATTCGAACCCCCGATGGACCGAAAGGCCCATACCGGTTTTCGAGACCGGTGTACGATCCTGAAAACGCCCGTGGTTACTGGGGATTTTTTGCCAGGGGAACGGAAAAGGGAATGAGAGCTCATTTTGCCGCCCTCTGCTCTTGCTCGCGGGCCGTGAGGTAGTCGCCGAGCTGCGTGCGAGCACGCTCGATGTCCTCCGGCAGCGCGTGCGTGTAGCGCGCGAGCGTGATCGGAGCGGCGCCCGGCTGGCGCTCTGGCGTTGAATGACCCATCAGCACTGAGGCAACTTTAGGCCGCACACCGGCAGCATCGAGCCACGTCGCTGCGGTATGGCGTGCCTCCTGGAGCGTGATCGGCTCGAGCTCCGCGTTCTCCCATTCCTTGCGCGCCCGTGTTGCGAGCCAGCCAGTGTTCAGCAGGCCCGTGGTGGCCCATTCCACGTGGCGTGGACAGACTAGGCCCTCCTTCGGGCGGCCGAGCTCGAGGTAGCGGCGCTTGAGCAGAGTGAGAAGCTGGGGGACAACGGGCACGATGCGTCTTGATGCCTCGTACTTCCGAGCCTCCCACTCGACGCCCCACTCGATCGCTCCGACCTCCAGGTCGACATCGCTCCAGCGCAGCCGGATGATCTGGGCGCGCCGGCCCATGCCGTAGCCGGCCAGCGCGTAGGGGAGACCCATCTCGAGCGGCAGCGCCGCGACCAGCTGCGCGAACTCCGCTGGCGAGGCGACGCGCTCGATCGGCGTCGCGTCCATGGCGGGCAGCCGGAGTAGCGCGGCGGGATCGTGTTGGGCGAGGTCGCGATCCTGGGCCCACCGGTACAGGGACCGGATTGCGTTAGCGACCGATCGCACGCGACTGCCGGAGAGGATTGGGCTGAGCTCGTCGATGATCCCCTGGATGTGGCCGCGGCGGATTCCGGTGATCCGCTTGGTACCGAGCGTCGGCTCGACGTGGACGCGCAGGACCTCCTCGATGTCGTCGATCGCGCGCGGCTTGTACCGGTGCCCGCGTTTGTTGAGCACCTTTCCGTTGCGAGCGGCGATGACGAACTTCTCCCGAGCCTCGGTCAGTCTCAGGTTGCCGCCGGTGCGCGCCTCGCCGCGTTCGAGTTCGGCGATCAGATCGGCGCGAGCGTTCCGCGCGGCTTCGGCGCCCGCCATACGCTTCGTCTTGACCTGGCGCTTTGTGGATCGGTCGTAGACGACGCCGTAGTAGGTCGGGGTGCAGCGACACCGTCCGGATTCGTCGAGCGGGCAGCTGACCTGGTGGCGGCAATACACCCCCTGGAACCGAGTCTTCGTGTCCTTGCTCGCCATGAGCACATTGTCTACGCAGCGTTGCCGCGGCGCCAGTCCTGGGCGTGCATCCACCGCTCGAGTTCTGCGATCGGATACAGCCGGAGCTGACCCGAGTAGATGCAGGCGATGTGCGGCTGGACGTGACGCTGGAAGTGCCGAAGCGACATCCCGAGCGATGCGGCCGCCTCGTTGCGGCTCAGTGCGAGTCTCGGCGTCGCGGAATTCGTCGGCGT
>JBKQKK010000413.1:0-10611 GCA_052147535.1 Solirubrobacteraceae bacterium
CGCAGTCGCTCTACAAGCGCGATGTCGACTACGCCGTGATCGACGGCGAGGTGAAGATCATCGACGAGTTCACCGGGCGCATCCTCGAGGGACGGCGCTGGTCGGAGGGCCTGCACCAGGCGGTCGAAGCCAAGGAGGGCGTGCGCGTCCAGGAGGAGAACCAGACGCTCGCGACGATCACGCTACAGAACTACTTCCGCATGTACGACAAGCTCGCCGGGATGACGGGGACGGCGCTCACCGAGGCGACCGAGTTCATGAAGATCTACAACCTTCCGGTCGTCCAGATCCCGACCAACGCGCCGATGGTCCGCAAGGACTGCAACGATCAGGTCTACAAGACCAAGGACGGCAAGTGGTCGGCGGTCGCGCGTGAGATCGAGATGCGCCACAACAGCGAGCAGCCGGTGCTCGTCGGGACGATCTCGGTCGAAGTCTCCGAGCTGCTCTCGGGTGCGCTGACGCGCAAGGGGATCAAGCACAGTGTGCTCAACGCCAAGCCCGAGCACGCCGCGCGCGAAGCCGAGATCGTCGCCGAGGCGGGCGCCCCCGGTGCCGTCACGATCGCGACCAACATGGCCGGCCGCGGCGTGGACATCAAGCTCGGCGGCAACCCGGAGCATCTCACGCAGATCGAGCTGACGAAGCTCGGCCTGCGGCCGGGCATGCCTGACTACGACGAGCACCACGCCCGCGCGCTGAGCACGGTGCAAGAACGCATCGAGGCGGCGCGGTCGGTGGTGCTAGACGCTGGCGGCCTGTACATCCTGGGGACCGAGCGGCATGAGTCGCGGCGGATCGACAACCAGTTGCGCGGCCGCTCAGGCCGTCAGGGCGACCCTGGTGAGTCCCGCTTCTTCCTGTCCGCTGAGGACGATCTCGTGCGCCTATTCGCCGGCGACCGGATCTACAAGATCCTGGACCGGCTCGGGAGCGTCGACGCGGAGGGCAACGAGGAGCCGATCGAAGCCGGGATGCTCTCCAAGCAGATCGAGAAGGCGCAGCGGAAGGTCGAGGAGCAGCACTTCCTGGCGCGCAAGCACACGCTCGAATACGACGACGTGCTCAACCAGCAGCGCGAGGTGATCTACACCTACCGTGACGAGGTGCTCGAGGGACGTGACATGGGAGACGCCGCGCGCGGGGAGGTCGAGAGCCTGATCGAGCGGCTCGTGAGCGACTACACGGCCGGCGACTTCGTCGAGGACTGGGACGTCCGCGGGCTGCTGCACCGCATCCAGGAGATCTTCACGCCGAGCGAGGCGATCCTGAACATCGATGCCTACCAGATCGACCGCGAGGATCTCGTACTGCGCCTGCGCGAGGAGGCGATCGCGCAGTACGAACGCCGCGAGCAGGAGCTCGGCGAGGAGCTGATGCGCGAGATCGAGCGGTTGCTGCTGCTGCAGATCATCGACCAGCGCTGGCGCGAGCACCTGTACGACATGGACTACCTGCGCGAGGGGATCCACTTGCGCGGCTTCGCCCAGATCGAGCCGCTGGTCGCGTACAAGAACGAGGCGTTCGAGCTGTTCCGTGACCTGATGAACACGGTCTGGGGCGACTTCACGCGGATGATCTTCAACGTGCAGGTGACCGTCCAGGGACCAGACGACATGCCGCCACCGATGCCGTCTCGCCGACCGAGTCGATCCGCGAGCTCGCCGACCGGTGGTGGTCGTGTCACCTACTCCGGTGGCACTGGGATGCCCGCCGGCGCGTCGGCGATCGCCGCCGCCGCCGCGGAGGCGCAGGCGGAGGCGGGCGCGATCGGCTCCCCCGGGGTGCCCGGCGTGTCGCCCGGCATGCCCGGTGGCGGCGCGCCGGCGCCCGCGGCGGTCGTGCAGCGGCGCGTCGCGGAACCCGAGCCGGGGCGCAACGATCCATGCTGGTGTGGATCTGGTAGGAAGTACAAGAAGTGCCACGGCGCCTAGCGCCATCGGTGCCGCGCTCCCGCTGGGGGGGCTAGCATCAAGGCATATGGCAGCTCAACCAGACAAGCAGAGGCCGACCCCGGATCGAGGTAGCGAGGCGCTCGTGATCGTCGCGCAGGCGGGCAAGCAGCAGCTGCTCGACATGCTCGCTCGCGCACACAGCGAGCATGCGCTTCCGCCGGACATGCGCAGGATGGCGGAGCGGTTCTTCTACGGGACGATGGGGTTGCTGTTCCCGCACTTCGCCGATCACCTCGGGCAGGAGCGCGACGAGCTCGCCGGCGAGCTGGCCGGCCTGCGGCGCCTGCTCGTCCAGGCGCTGGCTGCGCCTGGGGGCAGCGACGCCGACCGCGTGCGCTGGGCGGCGGCCGTCGAGCATCTGTTCTCCCATCTGGGCGCGATCCGCGAGGCGCTGCTGCTGGACGCGCAGGCGATCTACGACGGCGATCCGGCGGCGGAGAACGTCGACGAGGTGATCCTCGCCTACCCGGGCTTCCTGGCGATTGCGGCGTACCGGATCGCGCACGAGCTGTACGGTCGCGTGAAGCTGTTCCCGCGGCTGGTCGCCGAGGTCGCGCACCGCGCGACGGGGATCGACATCCACCCGGGAGCGCGGATCGGAGCGTCGTTCGCGGTCGACCACGGCACCGGGATCGTGATCGGCGAGACGGCGGAGCTGGGCGCACGCGTGCGCCTCTACCAGGGCGTCACGCTCGGTGCCGCGCGCGTCAACAGGCGTCTGGAGAGCGTCAAGCGCCACCCGACGATCGGCGACGACGTCGTGATCTATGCGAATGCGACGATCCTCGGCGGGCAGACGGTGATCGGCCGCGGCAGCCGCATCGGCGGCAACGTCTGGCTGACCCGCAGCGTGCCGCCCTACTCGGTGGTCATGCCGACGGCCAGGGTGGAGAGTCATGATACCCAGCTCGGCGCCGCTGACGATCTTCTCGAATTCAACATTTGACGGCGCAGCCAGGTGGCTGATGCTTCCTGGGAGTCATTGAACATGGGAGAGCAGCGTGAGGTTCAACAACATCCTCGAAACGATCGGAAACACGCCACACATCCGGATCAACCGTCTGTTCGATGCGCGCGTTGAGGTCTGGATGAAGGCCGAGCGCGGTAACCCGGGCGGCAGCATCAAGGACCGCATCGGCGTGGCGATGATCGAGGACGCCGAGCGCCGCGCCGTGATCAGCTCGGACAGCCTGATCGTCGAGCCGACGTCGGGTAACACCGGGGTGGGGCTGGCGATCGCGGCCGCCGTGAAGGGCTACCGGCTGCTGTTGGTAATGCCGGAGTCGATGTCGATCGAGCGCCGCCGGCTGTTCGCGGTGTACGGCGCGGATCTGGAGCTGACGCCGCGCGAGCAGGGGATGAAGGGCGCGATCGAGCGCGCCGCGGAGATCGTCGCGAGCACGCCCGGAGCATGGATGCCACAGCAGTTCGAGAACCCGGCGAACGTCGAGATCCACCGTCTCAGCACCGCTGCTGAGATCCTTGCGGATTTCCCCGACGGGATCGACTTCCTGATCACCGGGGTCGGTACCGGTGGGCATATCAGCGGCGTCAGTGAGGTGCTCAAGGAGCACTTCCCCAGCCTCCAGACGTTTGCGGTTGAGCCCGAGAAGTCGTCCGTGATCAGCGGCGGCGCCCCGTCCCCGCACCGCCTGCAAGGAATCGGCGCCGGGTTTGTGCCGCGCAACCTGCACCGCGACACGCTCGACGGCGCGATCACGGTCACCGAGCAGGACGCGTTCGCGTACGCGGTCCGGGTAGCTCGCGAAGAGGGCATCTTCGTCGGACCCTCTTCGGGCGCAGCGCTCGCGGCGGTGGCGAAGAAGCTCCCGGAGATGCCCGACGGCAGCGTTGTGCTGACCTTCTCGTATGACACCGGTGAGCGCTATTTCTCGGTGCCGGGACTGTTCGACGCTGACGGACAGGCCGTGCGGCCGGCTGCTTAGGCTTCGGGCCCGCGGGCCCTAAGCCATTCGGGTGCTAGCCATTAGTTGGTAGGGTGCCCTCAGCGCCCCACGAAGCTCATGGCGCCGTCACGAGCGTTCGGCGGCGCTGAACGGGAGGGCTTCGAAGAACAGGACCACGAGCCCCGCATCGAGCGCCGCGCGCGCGTCCTGCGCGAGTCGCTCGGCGGCTTCGCGCTCGATCCTCGCGGCCTTCTGCAGCCAGGCCCTGGTCGCCTGCGCGAGCTCGGACCAGCCCTGCTCATCCAGCTTGAGCGGAGTTCTGGTGAACTGCGCGTCGGCATGGTCAAATCCGCCGGCTGCGGCTGAGCGGCTGGCGTTGTCGTGGATCTGGTCGAGGGCGGCGGTGACGGTCCGCTGGCCGGGCAGCGTCTCCAGTTGCTCGCCGGGGTCGGTGAAGCGCGGATGGGCGCGCGCGCGGTAGATGTGCTCGGTTGCGCCGCGGCGCTGGCGGGTGTCGACGAGGTCCAGCAGCCCTAGATCATGAAGCGTGCGGACGTGGTAGGAGACCGTTCCGAGCGACTGCTCGAGCTTGCCTGCGAGCACGACCGGGCTGGCGGCGTGCTCGTCGAGCATCGCCAGCAGGCGGATCCGCAGCGGGTGCGAGATCGCGCGGATCCAGCGCGGATCGGAGCTGCTCGTTATAGGAGCAAATGCCATACCTTTCAGCGTACAGCCCGTCCCGGTCGCTTGCGGAGGTGGATCGGGTAGGCTGGCTGCAATGACGACCGCACCCTCAGAGCCGCTGCCCCAGCGACTCGCGGCTATCCGCAAGCAGCTAAAACTGCTTGCGGACTATCTTTGACCCCGCTGAGCTGAGTGAGCGCGCGAGCGCGCTCGAGCGGGAGATGAGCGATCCGGGCTTCTGGGACAATCAGGAGCTCGCCGCGCGTGTCAGCGCGGAGCATGCACGCGCCAGCCGCAAGCTCGGAGAGTTCCGCACGATCGAGCGTGACGTTGAGGACCTGGGACCGCTCGCGGAGCTCGCCGAGGAAGATCCGGAGATCGCCGACGAGCTCGAGCAGCAGGTCCGTGCCCTCGAGCGCAAACTCGAGGACCTCGAGGAGCAGCGCCTGTTCTCCGGCCGCTACGACGCCGGCGATGCACTGGTGACCGTCAACTCCGGTGCTGGCGGCACCGACGCTCAGGACTGGGCCGAGATGGTCGTGCGGATGGAGATGCGCTGGGCCGAGAAGCGCGGCTTCGAAGTCGAACTGCTGGAGGCATCACCGGGGGAGGAGGCCGGCATCAAGTCCGCGACCTTCCGCGTCAAGGGCGAGAACGCTTACGGGCTGTACGGGAGCGAGAAGGGCGTGCACCGGCTCGTGCGACTGTCGCCGTTCGACTCGGCGAACCGCCGCCAGACGAGCTTCGCCGGCGTCGAGGTGTCACCCGTGGTCGACGATGTCGAAGGCGTCGAGATCGACGACGACGATCTCCAGATCGACACCTACCGCGCCAGCGGCGCGGGCGGCCAGCACGTCAACAAGACCGACTCGGCGGTGCGGATCACGCACCGCCCCAGCGGGATCGTGGTGCAGTGCCAGAACGAGCGCTCGCAGTCCTCAAACAAGGCTGAGGCGATGGCGATGCTCCGCTCCAAGCTGCTGGAGCGCCAGGAGCGCAAGCGCCGCGAGGAGATCGCGCGTGAAAAGGGAGAGGCACAGGATGTCAACTTCGGCTCGCAGATCCGCTCGTATGTGCTGCACCCGTACACGATGGTCAAGGACCACCGTACGAACCACGAGATGGGTGACGTCAACCGCGTCCTCGACGGCGATCTCGACGGCTTCATCCGCGCCTACCTTTTGAAATCCGCGAGTGCAGCACAGTGAGCGGCGCTGAGGACCGGAGCTGCCCGATGGAACGTGAGCTCGCAGCGCAGCCGACCGCGCCGTACCTCGACGCCGTCGTCGCATATGGCCTCCGCGGGCCGGCTCGCTTCCATACTCCAGGCCACAAGGGCGGGGAGGGGGCTGACCCGGGATTGCGCAGCGCGCTCGGAGATCGGGCGCTGCTATTCGACGTGCCGCAGGACATCGAGGGGATCGACTCGGGGCCTTCGCCGACCCCGTATGAGCGCGCCGAGCAGCTCGCGGCGGAGGCCTACGGCGCGGGCCGGGCGTGGTTCTTGACAAACGGTGCGACCCAGGGCAACCACGCACTGTGCTTGGCGCTGGCGTCACAGGGCACGCGCGTCCTGCTGCAGCGCAACTCGCACGCCAGCCTGATCGACGGTCTCGTGCTCAGCGGCGGGATTCCCAGCTTCGTCTCGCCCGAGTACGATCTCGAGCTCGGCCTGGCGCATGGGGTGACGCCCGCAGCGCTCGAGGCCGCGCTGCGGCGCAGCCCTGATGCCCGGGCGGCGTTCATCGTCTCGCCGACCTACTACGGGATGGCGGCCGACGTCGAAGCCTGCGCGGCGGTCGCTCACGGGGCGGGTCTGCCGCTCGTCGTCGACAGCGCCTGGGGCTCGCACTTCGGCTTTCATCCGCAGCTGCCGGCCTCAGCGCTGGCCCTTGGTGCCGACGCGATGATCGCCTCGACGCACAAGATGGTCGGCAGCCTGAGTCAGTCGGCGATGCTGCTTCTCGCCGGCGGCGACCGGATCGACCCGGAGTCGGTCGCCCGTACCGTGCGGCTGCTGCGCACGACGAGCCCCAACTCGCTGCTGCTGGCTTCCCTGGACGCGACCCGACGACAGCTCGCCGTGCACGGCGAGGCACTGGTCGGCCGCACGATCCAGGCGTCGGCGCGCGCCCGCGAGAAGATCGACAAGATCCCCGGGTGCGCGGTCGTGAGCGAGCGGCTCATCGGTAGGCCGGGCATCGCGGGCTTCGATCCGCTACGAATCGTCGTCGACGTACGCGGCACCGGTTGCACCGGATACGAGGTCGCGGCCGCTTTGCGCGCGATGCACGACACCTTCCTGGAACTGACGACGAACGCGACAATCGTGCTCGTCCTGGGCCTCGCGCAACCTGTCGAGCCGCTCGAGCGGATCGCCGACAACCTCGCCGGGGTCGTCAGACGGATCTCGAAGGAGGCGACGTCGCGCCCTCCGCTGCGCCCGCCCGACGACCTTCCCGACGAGTGCGTGGTGCCGCCGCGCGAAGCGTTCCTTGGCCGCAGCGTAGCGGTGGCGGTCGACGAGGCGCTCGGACGCATCTCGTCTGAGGCGATCGCGGGATACCCGCCGGGGGTGCCGACGCTGCTGCCCGGCGAGCGCGTGAGCGCCGAAGTGATCTCCTACCTGCGCGCGCTGAAGGCCGCCGGCGCGCGGTTGCACGGCGCCGCCGATCCGACGTTCGCGACCGTTCGTGTGCTCGTTTGAGCACTTCGGAGATTGCCGAGGCTGTCGCTCGAGCGCTGGCCGAGGACGTCGGCAGTGGCGACGTCACGACCGCGGCGACCGTTCCCAGCGGTGCGCGCGCTCGCGCCCGGATCACGCAGAAGGCGCCGGGCGTGATCTACGGGCTCGATGCCGCCGAGGCGGCGTTCAGGGCGCTGGACCCAGAGATCGCGCTCGCGCGCCTCGTCGAGGAGGGCGCTTGGCGCGAGGGCGGCCCGGTGCTCGCCGCGGAGGGATCGGCGGCGGCGATCCTCACGGCAGAGCGCACGGCGCTCAACTTCCTGCAACGGCTCTCGGGCGTGGCGACACTCACCGCACGCTGCGTGCAGGCGGTCGAGGGTACCTCCGCACGGATCCTCGACACGCGCAAGACGACCCCGGGGCTGCGCGCGCTGGAGAAGGCCGCCGTCGCCGCCGGCGGCGGGACCAATCACCGCGTGGGGCTCTACGACGCGGTCCTGATCAAGGAGAACCATGCCGCGCTCGCCGGCGGCGTCGGTGCCGCCGTCCGCAGTGCCCGCGCACACGCGCCTGGCCTGCTGGTCGAGGTCGAGTGCCGCACGCTCGCTGAGGTCGAGGAGGCGCTCGCGTCGGGGGCGCCACGGATCCTGCTTGACAACATGACCTGCGATCAACTGCGCGCCGCCGTCGTGCGAGTCGCCGGACGCGCTGAGCTCGAGGCCAGCGGTGGCATCACGCTCACAAGGCTGCGGGAAGTCGCGAGCACCGGGGTAGACTTCATCTCAGTCGGAGCTCTCACCCACAGCGCTCCGGCGATGGATCTCTCCCTCTTACTCGAACCGATGCTATGAATCTGCCAATGCTCGGTGCGACCCGCGCCCCGCTGCTGCTCGAGGACATTCCGAGGCTGCAGGACGAGGTGCGCGACCTCGCCCGCACACGCGAGGCTGTGATCCTCGCCCACAACTACCAGCTCCCCGAGATCCAGGATGTCGCCGACTACGTCGGCGACTCACTCGGGCTCTCCCAGCAGGCGGCGGCCACCGACGCCGACACGATCGTCTTCTGCGGGGTGCATTTCATGGCGGAGACCGCCTCGGTCCTCTGCCCGGACAAGCGCGTCCTGATCCCCGACCTCGATGCCGGCTGCTCGCTCGCGGATTCGATCACCGCTGCGCAACTCGTCGAGTGGAAGGCTCAGCACCCCGAGGCGATCGTCGTCATGTACGTCAACACGACCGCCGAGGTCAAGGCCCACACCGACTACTGCTGCACTTCCGCGAACGCTGTCAGCGTCGTGGCCCACATCTACCGCGAGCACGGCGAGCAAACCGAGATCCTGTTCGGCCCCGACATGTTCCTCGGCGCCTACGTCGAGCGCACGCTCGGCCGCAGCATGCACGTCTGGGACGGCGAGTGCCACGTGCATGCCGGCATCCGGCCCGCCGACATCAACGCCATGCGCGCTGCGCATCCCGGCGCCGACTTCCTGATCCATCCCGAATGCGGCTGCTCGACCAGCGTCATGGAGTACGTCGCCTCCGGTGATATCGCCGCCGAGGGCGTGCACATGCTCTCGACCGGCGGGATGCTGCGCTACGCGCACGAGCACCATGGTGGCACCGCGATCGTCGCGACCGAGACGGGCATGCTCTACCCGCTGCGGCAGGCTGACCCTGACACGGAGTTCATCGCCGCCAACGAGCGCGCCAGTTGCCGCTACATGAAGATGATCACCCTGCCGAAGGTGCGCGACGCGCTGCGTGACGGAGTGCACGAGGTCAGGGTGCCGGAGGGCATCGCCGCGCGGGCAAGGATCCCGATCGAGCGGATGGTCGCGATCAGCTGACCGACCGTGGGCTCGCTGCTGGATAATGGGTCCGGTGGCGACGGTTAGCCTGGGGGAGAGCGGCTTGGTCATCGGCCTGGCACTGGTTCTGGCGGTGGCCGCGAGCGCCAAGCTGACTCGACCCGCCGCAGCGGGCGAACCCCTGGCCCGTGCCCTGGGTGGGCTCGAACTGGTAGTCGCAGTGCTCGCGCTCGTCGTTGTCACCCGGCTGGGAGCCGGCCTGGAGGCGCTGATGTTCGCTGGCTTCACCGTGGCGCATGCGCGGGCATGGAGCTTCGGCGCGGGCGACTGCGGATGCTTCGGGGAGGAGTCCTCGCGTGCCGCCCCCGGCGCCGTCGTGCTGACCGGCGCCTCGGCCTGCCTGGCCGGCACCGTGGCGCTGACGGCACCGCCGAGCCTGCTCAGAATCGCAGAGGAGGGGCCGGCCCGTGCCGTGCTCGTCACGATCCTCGCGGCGCTCGGCGCGGCGGCATGGCGGTGGGGGTTCCGTTCCGCTCGCGCGGGCTCGCGCCAGTCTCGCCTCACGACCGCCAGCGAAAGGCTCGTGAACGGCTCAGCCTCGTTCCTCGAGCATCGCCTGTCGCGCCGCACGGCGCTTGTGCGGATCGCGGTCGCCGGATCAGCGCTGTGCGTGGCGCCGCTGCGCTACCTGCTCTACCCGGGATCGGCGCTGGCGGCGATCTTGCCGGGCGACTGCAGCGGTGGCCTGTGCACCGACGGCTACACGGCGTTCTGCTGCGAGATCAACCAGGGCCTCAACAGCTGCCCCTCGGGCACGTACCCGGGCGGCTGGTGGATGTGCACCGACTACACGGGGACGCAGCTGTGCGCGGGCAGGGGCGTGCGCTACTACGTCGACTGCAACGCGCTGCCGGATCAGCCTTACCCGGGCGGGTGCCGTTGCGCCGATGACACCTGCGCCTACCGGCGGGTAGCCTGCAACATCTTCCGCTACGGCCAGTGCAACACGCAGGTGCTCGGCACGACCGCGGTCGTGTGCCGGATGGTCGTCTGCGAGAACCCGGGCCTGATCCCGGCGCTGAACTGCAGCACGGCGGTGATGGTCGACGACTCCGTCTGCGCCCACGAGGCGGCTTGCCTTGAGCCGATGGCGGTGCAGCTACCCGGAGCCGGGGGCGTCTGATGGCGATCGTCGCGATCATCGACTCCGCGCTGCTCGCACTCGCACTCGTGTTCATCGTCGCGCTGCTGCGCAGCCACGCCGAGATCCTGCGGCGGCTGGCTTTGCTCGAGGACGGCGGCGCTCGTGCGTCCGCGTCTGCGCCGGGCGGGCCGGGCCCAGAGGGCGCGCCGCCGGTGGCGGCCAGCGACATCACCGGGCTGACGCTCGCCGGCGACTCGGTCAAGCTGTCGCTCGGCGCCGGATCGCCGCCCACGCTGCTCGCGTTCCTGAGCAGCGGCTGTGCCGCCTGCGGACCGCTGTGGGAGGGAATGCGCGACGGCGCCCAACTGCCGGCGCTCCCCGCGCGGGTCGTGATCGTCACGCACGATCCCGCGCGCGAGAGCACG
>JBKQKK010000414.1:0-12304 GCA_052147535.1 Solirubrobacteraceae bacterium
AACGCAGCGCGAGCTCATCGACAGCGAGCTGGCGCGGCTTGCCGGGCTGGCGCGGGCGCTCGATCGAGCGATCGCCACCATCGAACATGGCAAGGAGCAAACGGAGGAAACGATGTTCGACGGATTCCATCCCAGTCAGTACGAGGACGAGGCGCACGAGCGTTGGGGCGACACCGACGCGCACAAGGAATCCGCGCGCCGGGCGATGAGCTACCGCGAGGAGCAATGGCGCGAGATGCACTCGGCGATCGGCGAGATGTACGTCGCAGACCCGCGGTTCGCGGCGCACTACGAGAAGGTCGAGCCGGGGCTGACGGCCTACGTTCGCGACGCGATCGTCGCGAACGCATCAGGCGCTGACGCGCACGCGTAGGAAGCACCCTCGGGCGCCGGCCGCCCCGGCCGGCGCCGGCCGCTGACGTCATGCACTGACCGGTGCGCGGCTCGAATCCGCGCGGGTACTGCAGACGGAGGGTCACCCACGGAAGCCGCGATCGTGTCGCCGGAGCCCCAAGCGCTCGCGGCGCCACACCGACGGCCAGCGTGGGCATGCGGCCCGGGCCGTGTGGCCATCCTCCCCGCCGAGCGACGCCAGACGGCTGTAAGGCGCGCTCGCAGGAGCCCTCTGACCGCACCGCGCACCTGCTCTTGCGCTCAGACTGGCATCTCGCCGCTAGCCACACGAGGGCCCGCATCGCGCGGAGAGCGCGGCGGATGTGGCGCCGGCCTCGGGGACCCGCGAGCCGGATCGAGACAGGCCTTGGTAAGAAGCGGCGGGTCCGCGGGTCGCCGAGTCCAGGGCGCGCGTGCCGAAGTGCAGAATCGCCGCGGTACCGAGGCAGCGTCCGCCGTGGTTGCTGCTCACCTGCGAGCGAGATCGAGGGCGAGCGCCGCCAGCGGCGAGTGAGCGGGGTTTCCGCCTTCCTGCTCCGGCGCTTGTAAGCCCGTCGGCGAGCTGGCGCGGTCGCGGAGCGGACCGATTATTTTTCGCGGCGGCGGTGGTCTATAGGGCAATGAGCAACAACCCTGGAGGTTCACCATGAGCACCACGGCAACCGGGATCAGCCAGCTTTCTCTGGTCTGTATCCCTACGCCGGATCAGGACCGGGCGATCACGTTCTACGAGTCGATCGGCTTTGAGAAGCGCACCGACACCGTGTTTGGCGGCGGTGCGATGCGCTGGGTCGAGGTGTATCCGCCCGACGGGACGGCCGGGATCGCGCTGGCGCCCCCACGGCCGGGCAGCGAGATCGCACCAGCAGACACCGGGATCACGCTGAACACGACCAATATCGACGCCACCCACGCGGAGTTCAAAGCTCGCGGCGTCGATGTCGATGCCGAGGTCACGCGGTTTGGCGATCCGGTTCCGCCGATGTTCTGGTTTCGGGATCCGACCGGCCACTCGTTGATGGTCGTGGAGCAGCGCTGAGCGCCAGCGCCCCTCACGTCGAGGACGAGTTCTCAGGGCTCGTCGAGCGCAACCGAGCCGAGCTGCACGCGCACTGCTACCGCATGCTCGGCTCGGTGCACGACGCCGACGATGCGCTGCAAGACACGCTCCTGCGCGCGTGGCGCGGCGCGAGCGGGCTGCGCAACGCTGGCTCGGCGCGGGCGTGGTTGTACTCGATCGCCACGAACGTCTGCCTGACCGAACTCGAACGCCGCCGCAAGCGCGTACTGCCGCACGATTTCGGGCCGGCGGCGGAGCCGACGGCCCCTCCCGGGCAGCCGGTGAGCGAGGGGATCTGGGTGGAGCCCTACCCGGACCAGGAGACCGGCCTCGGCAGCTCGGCCGCATCGCCGGAGGCGCGCTATGACCAGCACGAGGCGATCGAGCTGGCGTTTGTGGCCGCGCTGCAGCACCTGGCGAGCAACCAGCGCGCC
Organism: Solirubrobacteraceae bacterium; assembly: GCA_052147535.1. Classification (GTDB taxonomy): domain Bacteria; phylum Actinomycetota; class Thermoleophilia; order Solirubrobacterales; family Solirubrobacteraceae; genus Palsa-465. The sequence goes on from JBKQKK010000414.1 coordinate 1,888, forward strand.
GTCTTGCTTCTCCGGGAGGTGCTCGGCTTCTCCGCCCAAGAGTCCGCCGAGATGCTCGGGACGACGGTCGCGTCGAGCAATAGCGCGCTGCAACGCGCCCGCGCCGTAGTGCAGAAGCGGGTTCCCCCGCGCACCCAGCAAGCGACGCTGCGCGCGCTCGGGGACCGCGAGCTGACGGCGCTGATTGGCCGCTATGTCGAGGCGTGGGAGCGCTGCGACGTCGACGCGTTCACCTCGCTGCTGGTCAAGGACGCGAGCTTTGCGATGCCACCGCTGGCGACCTGGTACAGCCCGCGGTCGGCGATCGCGACCTGGGCTCGTGGCTTCCCGCTCTCGGGCGCCTGGCGATGGAAGACCGTGCTCACCAGCGCCAACGCGCAGCCGGCCCTCGCGTTCTATTCATATGATCCGGATGCGGGGGCGTATCTGCCGTTCGCGCTCAACGTACTGACGCTCCGCGAGGCCCAAGTCAGCGACGTGACCGCGTTCATCTCGCGCTCGACCGCCTCAGCGGCTCCCGAGTCCTACGTCCGCTTCCCCGAGCAACCGCCCGACCCTGTCCGGCTAGCCGGAACGTTCGGCCGCTTCTCGCTACCCGAATGCCTCCACTGAGCGCCACAAACCAGCAGCTCCCGACGCTCGCTGATCCCGCCCCGAACCCCACCGCGCGGCAACCAGCCACTGCAACAATGCCGTTCACGAAACCCTCTGCAGCAGCCTTTCAGAGCGGATCGCAGTACAGGAAGGAGTGGTTGTGACCACGCTGAGACTGAGCATCACGATGTCGCTGGACGGCTACGTCGGCGGCCCGGATCAGAGCGAGCAGAACCCGCTGGGCGTCGGCGGAATGGAGCTGCACGAGTGGTTCTTTCCACTCAAGGCGTTTCGAGAGATGCACGGCGAGGACGGGGGCGAGGTCAACGCCAGCTCTGCAGTCGTGGAGGAGCGTCGGGCAAACATTGGGGCCACGATCATGGGCCGCAACATGTTCGGGCCAATTCGCGGTCCGTGGCCGGATGAGTCCTGGCGGGGCTGGTGGGGCGAGAACCCGCCCTACCACCATCCAGTGTTCGTGTTGACCCACCACCGGCGCGAGCCACTCGAGATGCAGGGCGGCACGACTTTTCGCTTCGTTAGCGACGGGATCCAGTCGGCGCTTACGCAGGCCACGGACGCTGCACGGGGACGGGACATCTGGCTGGCCGGTGGTGCATCAGTCGTCAACCAGTACCTGGCGGCGCGACTGGTCGACGAGATCGACGTCTCGATCGCGCCTGTGATTCTAGGCGGCGGCACGCGCCTCTTCGAGGGGCTCCAACGCGGGACACTCAAGCTCCGCCAGATCAGGGCTGTCGACGCGCCCGGCGTCACACACATCAAATACGAAGCCAACTAACCCGCTTTCGTCAAGCCGCACGATCTCGACACAGGTTCGGCACACACCTCCTCCGCGCGGGGTGTAGCTGATGGGGGGCGTCGTGACCTTCGAGCGCATCGGCTCAGGAACCCGGATGACGGTTCTAACGCACTTCGTCGATACCGAACAGATGGAGAAGATGATCGGGGGGCATGGAGCAGGGCATGGGCCAGGCGATCGGTCAGATCGACGCCGTGCTCGAGCCCGTCCACGCCGCCTGATCACGGCCAGACCTGGTACTCCCGCGCCACGGCCTGGCGCAACGTCAGGCCGTGGCGCTCATCCGAGCGGCTGGCCGCCGCTGGTGGTTTCGGACATAGCCACGCGAACCCGTGGACAGAAAGGCCTTCTACCAGCACAAACGACGACTGACGGCGGGCGGTCCGAGAGACCCGGTATCCGCGCCATTCGCGCATCTCCTGGTCGTGTTCGTTGGAGGTTCCTGACCTGAGACCCGCTTTGACAGCGCAGCGGACATCCGACCATGCGCAGCGTGCACCCGATTCGCGCGGATCTCAGGGCTCGGAGCAACCTCACGACGTGAAACGCGGTGGGAGGAGGGACGGCTGAGACCTGCTCGCCGCTCTGAGCGGGTCGCTGCGGCGAGCCAGCCAAATGCTCGGGCGATCGCAAAAGGAGGTCTTTGCCTGGCGTCGCGTTGCTGGCTTGGTCAGACGCCTAAGCTAAGCGGTAGTGGAGGTGAACGACGCCGTTGCGGAACCGGCGCTCATCGAGAAGGTGGAGTTGCGCGCGGACGTTGTTTGGCAGGGCGCGCTTGCCGGCCCCCACCACGATCGGGCACAAGAACAGATGGCACTCGTCGACCAGCCCCGCGCCGATTGCGTGGCCAGCGAGCTCGGCGCCACCGACTGCGATGTCGGCCCCCGAGGACTGCTTGAGCCGCCGGACGGCGTGTCGATCGAACTCGCGCTCGATCCGCGTCCTCGCGCTGGATACCGTCTCAAGCGCCCGGGAGTACACGATCTTCTCAGCTGCCCGCCAGATCCCAGCAAAGTTCTGCATCACCGCCGGCTCGGCTTCGGTGCTCACGGTCTCCCAGAACACCATCGTCTCGTACATCCGGCGCCCGTATAGGTAGGTGCCGATCGGCCGCTCGAGATCGTTGACGAACGCATACACCTCCTCATCCGGCATCGCCCAGCCGAATGTGCCCTCCTCGTCCTCGACGTACCCGTCAAGCGAGGCGATCGCTGCATAGATCAGCTTGGCCATCTCCACTCCAATCGGTCGTTACGGCGCAGCCGTCCTCACCTCAGGCAAGCCCGGCGTCCCGTTTGCGATCTCTATCCGGGCGTCCGGTCGCGCTCGCTTCTTCGGGCGAGGTGCTGGAGTTGCCGTTCATGCACGCCGGGCAGCCAATCCGTGCTGTACGCCGACGGGCCGAGCCGCGGGTCGCTGAGGACATCAGCGTCACGCAGGGCGTGCACGTACGCGCGATCCTGTTCGATCCGTGCGGGTATCTGATCACCTCCGCCGACTGACCCGTGACCCGGGATGAAGACATCGACGTCGCCCGCCACGCCCTCGAGCAGCCGCAGCGCGGCGAGGTAGTCCTCAATCGGCTCGGCGGTGTCGTTCAGGTCGAGCATCGGAATCAGGACATCAGAAAGCATGTCGCCGGCGACAAGAACCCCCGCGTTCCTCGATCAACAGCGCCGCATGGCCCGGGGCATGCGCTTGATGCTCGATGATCCGGACCTGAGGGCCACCCCAAGGAATCCGTGCAATTTCGGCGGGCAGACCGGTACTGAGGCCGAGCAGATCCAGCGGTACCTGCTCGGCGATGTCCGGCGGTATCAGCGCGGCGACGCGAGCCTTCGCACCCGCGTCCGACAGCCGATCTCGGCCAGTGGCCGCGCAGCGGGCCGTGCCATAACGAGGCGCCGCGCCGAGCCCGGCGTGCCAGAGCAGGTGATCCCAATGCGGGTGCGTCGAGAAGCCTGCGACTACGGGCTGGCCCAACTCGCGAAGGTCGTACGCGAGGCAGGCGATTTCGTCGCCCGTCACCCCAGGGTCGATGAGCAACACGCCGGCCCGGCCTTGCACGACAACGGCATTGCTCTGCATGAACTCGCTCTCGTGGATCAGCACACCCTCCGCGACCTGCCTCAGCACGTGGCTCCTTCCGCTTGTGGTTTGCAACCACTTTTCAAGGACCATAGTAACCTGGCGGTTGTAGATTGCAAGCACTATGGGCGAAGCGTATGAGCCGCGGTCGGGGTGCCCGATCAACGCCGCCATCGAGGTGTTCGGCGATCGCTGGAGCCTGATCGTCCTCCGCGACATCGTCTTCGGAGACCGCCGCTATTTCCGAGAGCTGCAGGCCAACTCAATCGAGGGGATCGCCTCAAATATTCTCGCCGACCGACTCAAGCGGCTCGTCGAGTCGGGACTGCTCACCCGTGAGGACGCGCGACCCGGCCAGCGGGTGCGGTACAGCCTGACCGAACCCGCGATCCAACTCATTCCCGTGTTCGCGCAGCTCGGCAGCTGGGGACTTCGCCACCGGCCCACCAGCAGCGCGCTCAACGCTCGCGCCGAGCTGCTCGAACAAGGCGGCCCCGCACTCTGGCAAGAGTTCATGGACGACCTGCGCCGCTCGCACCTTGGCTCCGGAACACCAGTGCGATCACCGAGCGTTCGCGAGCGCCTGAACGCGGCCTACCTCGCTGCTATCAACTCCCCGTAGCTGCCGGGCAGTCGACCATGTCCAAAGGCGCCGACGGACGCCGCCCCAGCAACCTCACATGTGAACCCCAAAAACACGACACTTGTGAGTCTGAGCAGGGATTCCGCGTTCCGACGCCGGAACGCGGTCCCGTAAGACCCGCCGGCGAAACTGCCGGTGACGGCCGCAATGCGGGACGTCGCAGCGCCGTGCCCGGGTCGACGGAATAGCAGGTCTGCGCACCAGCCAACCAAATCTCGCTGCCATTCGCCAAACTCGCCGTGTGCGTCGCGCGACGGGCGGCCGCGCCGATCAGCTCGGAGCCCTGGTTTACCGCGCAAGGAGGAGCCAGCGCTTACTCGAATCTGGCAAACGCCGACCGCCGCTCCCGGCGAGAAGGAGCGGTCTAACCGAAAGACGCGAGACCGCCGCAATGCCGCTGAAGCGGTTCTGCATCGCGATCGCCTCTCAGCTCGCCGTGCCTAGGCAAACGAGCATTTCTGCACGCCCGCGAGCCGGCCCCTGCATCCGGCGACGAGCGGAACTGTGGCGCCAGCGGCCGCCGTCCCGCGCGTCCGGCTGGTGTTGGTCGAAGGGACGCTCGCGGCGCGTTCCGGCTGGCTGACCGACGCTACAGCGGTACAACTGGACCTTCGATTGGATCCACCCGCGTCTCGATGGCCCGCTGGCGGCGAAAGTGCTCGAGGATGAGCACGCTGACGAGCGCAACGTAGAGACACCAGAGCGACGTCAGTTCATCGGCCCGCACCAGCGCCGTGGCGATCACGCCGATTAGGCTGACGAGCCCGAACCAGCGCAGATGTCGGCGGCTGGAAATCAGAGCCGGACCGCACGTCGCGACGACGTACAGCAACCCGATCAGGACGTCGTTCGGGGTGTGCGTCGTGTAGTCGATACAACGGGCGTCTGCTCGCGCTCCGACCGGATAGGCCGTGACCTCCCGCAGAAGGTAGACGCCCAGGACCAGACCGAGACAGACCAAAGGCCACATCCAGCGCGAGCGTCCATCGTCGGGCTCGAGCAGCATGAACCCGAACGGCACGATCACCGGCAGGACCGCGTGCGCATAGACGATGTACGCCTCCTTGGCGGCGTCACCCAGTCCGCTGGAGACCTGGCCGCGCAGACCCAGCCAGACGAAACCCTCGACAAGCTGGTGGATGCCGAACAGAAGCGGCAGCGCGCCGACGATCAACTCGCGCGGTGCGCGCACCCGACGCAACGTCTCAACGCCGACTCCAGCGACCACCACGCCCGCGGTGACATCGGCCTCCGGGGAGAAGCACATAGGTGCTTGACCCTACGCGACGCCGACCGCCGGCCCACCGCCTGTAGGTCCCATGCGCTTGACCCAACCACGGCCGGATGTCGCGCCAGGCGATGGTGAGGACAGCACGCCCCGCGGCCGAGCCCACCGATGCCGCGAGATCACAAGGCCTTCGACCGGACCTGGCTCGGACCCAAGTACCGAACCACGCGATCGCTGCCCGCCCGCAACCCTGAGACCGGCGTTCGGTGATCGTTCGCATTCCAACAAATCGACGAGCTCGGCACCGGGCGCCCCGGCCGAGGCCCGGGAGCGTCGGCGGGTTGATCCCAACCAGAAGCGAGGATCTGATCCACCAGCACGGGACGGTACGGCCGCCGCGTTCTCCTGCAGAACAGTCTGCAGGAGAACGAGAGCATGCTCGGCGCCGATCAAGACCCATCCGGACCAGCGCACCGTCGCCAACGCGATCACACGATGTCGAGCGACAGGAATCGCCAAAGCACGCGCCGAGCCGGTGTCGCCTCGCCCGAGACTGCTGCAATGCGCCAGTTGCGACGGCGCGGAACGGGGCCTTCCGTAGCGTCGCATTTGCCGGCGTGCTTGCTGAAGTTCTGCAAGCACCCACGCTCCGCGCCGCCCGCAGCGATCGCATCGTCGTAGAGACGCGGCGAGTCCACCCTCGCGGCCGATCATGTGAGCCGACTGGCGCTGACGGTCGCATGCGCGGCATAGCGCAAGCCCGCGCTAGGCAAGCACGCACCTCCGCGCGTGCTTGCTCGCGCGCGGCGAATCAGCTAATTCCGCGCGGAATCGCCGTGGCTGCTTCAGCGGCAAGCGGCGGTCTCGCTGGCCGACGCGAGACGGCTGCTTTTGCGAAACGTGCTTTCGAACGGGGTCGCGGCTAGCGGTCGGACGGGCCTGTCGGCGACAGGAGGGCTTCCGCCGCGCTGCCGTCTTAGGGCGCTCGTCGCTGCGAGCAGGACGCCGGCAGAGCCGTGCAGCTTCGACTAGATGCATATGCAGCGTCCGGTTCGGCTCCTCCGGTGTGAGACCCCGCTGGGCAGCTCGGGAGCTTGGTCGGCCGCTATCGCAACGCGGCCTACCTGCTAAGCGCCGCGCCGGCCGCTGGCGGGACCTTCATTCGGCGGTACGCCGCAGGCCGCTTGGGTCGCCGTCGTGCGGATGACCTCGGCGACCGCGCCCGGGTCGTCAAAGAACGGCACATGTCCGGCGTCGAGCGTCGCATGGTGCGCCCACGGCAGCAACGCGCGAGCCCGGGGCGCCTGGCGGCTGTAGAGCAGGAGGCGGTCGTGGCGGCCCCACGCGATCGTAACCGGGACGCCGCGTAGCTGCTCTGCGCGCGTGAAGGTGTAGGTATCGAATGCTGCCAGCGCGGCGGCAAACGCGGGCGCGGCCCATGCGTCACGGAGCGTCGCGACAGCCTCCTCGGCAGGCATCCGGGCGGGCGACCCGAAGGTCTGGGCGAATAGCGCGACCCGTCCCGCGCGCGTGCGTGCGAGCGCCAGCGCCGTCGGCCGGACCGCGCGCGGAAACGCCGCCAGGAGGCCGAGCGACCGCTGGCAGTAGCGGCGTTCAGCCGGCGTCCAAAAGCCGGCTGGCGACCGTTCCGTGGCCGAACGGACCTCACGACCACGGGCCAGCTCAAGCGCGATCGCACCGCCCATCGAGTTCCCGGCGACATGCGGCCGGTCCAGCCCGAGCTCGGCGAAGAACCGTGCGAACGCGTTGGCGTAGGCCGGCACGGTCGGCGCCATGCCGGCCGGCAGCGGCGGCGGCGAGCGACCGAAGCCCGGCGAGTCGCAGGCGATGACCTCGAACTCGCCGGCCAACCGATCAATCACCGGCCGCCACGCCTGCCAGTGGTGACCTACGCATGCAGCAGCACTAGCGGCGGCCCGGATCCCGCGCGGTGGTAGTTGATCGCGCTCACGGCGACGGTGCGATCCCGGCGGGTGCCACCTCGATGTCACCGGTGGGCGGCGCGATCAGCGTGTACTGCGATGGATCCAGCGTGGAGGTCTGCTCGACGTACTCGCGCATGTAGCCGGGCCAGTTGGCGACGATCCGCCCTTCGGCGTTGCGATACCACGAGTCGCATTGCAGCCACGTGGTGCCCACGAACCGCGCTTGCATCTCGCGGTTGCTAGCGGCCTCGACCTCGGGACGCACGTCGATCGCCGCTGCTCGCCGCGCCCGTGCCTGCTCGAGCGCTTGGCGCAGGTAGGCGGCCTGAGCCTCGAGGTAGACGAGGATCGAGCCGCCTGAGGTGTTCGTGTTGGGGCCGTACATGATGAACATTGATGGGAACCCAGGAACGACGATCCCGAAGTGTGCGTGCGCGCCACCGTCCCAGACCTCCCGCAGCGATCGGCCGCCCGCGCCGGTGATCTCCATCGGGAACATGAAACTCGTGGTCTTGAACCCGGTGGCGTAGATGATGCAGTCGACCTCGTACTCGCGGCCGTCGGCGGTCAGCACCCCACCCGCGTTCATGCCCGTGATCGGCTCGGTGACCAACGCGACGTTGGGCCGCGCCAGCGCCCGCAGGAAGTACGAGCTGAACAACACCCGCTTGCATCCGAACGTATAGTCAGGCCAGACCTTGCGGCGCAGCTCACGATCTCGCAGCTGCCAGCGCATGAACGCCGCCGACCGCGCGCGTAGCAGCGGCCCGACTGCGCGCGCGTGTCGGATCGCCGCAGTCAACGACTCGGCGTAGTTGAAGAAAAACCACCGCCGAAACTCCTTCAGGCCGGGGACATGCTTGACCGCTGCGCCCCTTTATTGCAGTCGCCCTGGCGTGGCGATCGCTTCGCGCCGCGAGCAGCGACGGGTCGACGTGAGGCGCGGGATCGCGCGCGTGAGTATGGGCCGTCAGCTGGAGGAGTGTCGAGATGGCCGCGGATTGTGCTGTCGGACTCGTCGGTGACCGGTGCCGGCATCGGCGACGTACGACACCGGAGCGAACGCGCCGCGGTCGGTGTCGTGCTGGCCGACTGACAACGAACCGGCCCAGTGCCCGAGCCGGCGTCGTCATCGCCGGGCGGCAGGGGGTCTTATTCAGGAGCGACGGGCCGTGAACACCAGGATTGGGATGGCGACGGGAAGCAGACAAAACGCGCCAACGCGCCATGGTTCTGTGGAAGGCAAAACGACGGGACGGCCGGGCATCGAGGAGCCCGCCCAGCCGTCCTGGTTTTGGCTTGTGTTCTCAGCGCGCCGGTTCGGGCGCTCGGCGCTCGGCGGGGTTGGGCGCTCCTTCGTTGGTCGTGATCAGCCGCTTGAGGCTGGTGTTGATGTAGAAGCCCCATGCGGTCGAGCATTTCTCGTAGCACTCGACTTCGGGGGTCAGCCCTATGTGGCTGAACCGCACGGCGGTCCGGTCCGCTTCGCGCGCGACCTCGAAGATGATCTCGCTGCCGACCCATTCGCGGGGATCGTCGGTGAAGTCGAGGTAGGCGTCGAGCACCTGCCAGACGACCCGGCGACCGGGGACCAGGTCGGTGATCCGCTGCTTGGAGTAGTGGATGTCCTCGTAGCGGTAGGTGAACTCGGCGCCGACCTGGTCGGTGGCGCCCTCGATGTTTCCCGACCACCAGGCGCGGACGTCTGTGACGGCGGCGAACGCCTGCTCCGGGGTCTGCTCGACGGTGAATTCGGTGGTGAAGTTCTGCATCGTTATCAGGCTCCTTTGGGGCCGGTCAGGATCGCGTGGACGCTGATCTCGCGTAACCATTGAAGGCGACGCGAACGTAGGTGATGGGTGGTGTTGTGGGAGTCATTTGCGACCTCCTTGGTCGGTGTGTTGCCGGTAGTTCCTCGTTGTCTATGGAGATACGAGGAGGAGCCGAAATCCATCGCTCGCGCGTGCATCGCTGCCGCGGAGTGCTTGGAGGCGCCCGTCCGCTCGCTACGCGTGCGCGGGAAGCCCGAACCGCTCGCGCGTCGCCGCCCTCCCCGGAAGCGGAGCCGGCTTTCAACGGACCAAGCACGCTCCGATGGTGGCTATCGGCCCGGTCGCTCGGGCTCAAGCGTGCGCTTGATGACGCTCAACGCGTGCTCCATCAGAGGTGCGGCGCGACCGGCGAGCTCGTTTGGAAGAAAATCGGCAATCCACACGAACACGCTGCGGTCGGTTCCGTCCGCGAACACCTGAGCCGATGCGTTGTGATGGCTGTATGGCGGGTCGACGATCGACCACGCGAGCCGGCGCGCCTCCTCGTCGAGGTCGACCAATCGCTCGCGCAGCGCGCTGCCGTTGAAGAACGTGACGATCCGGTCTTCACCGTCCAGTCGGGCATCGGTCGCGAAACCGGGCACGAGCCGCACATGCAGCTCCCCCCAATCACGCAGCGCGTCCCAGACGCACTCCGCACTCGCGTCGATCACGATCTCCTTGCGAATCGAAGCCATCGCCGCCCTCGGGTCTGTGGTTGAACCAGCCAGCACCTCGCCGGCCTGGTCCCGGTGACGAAGACCTTATAGGGCTGGATGCAGGCGGACGCAGCACCGATCGCGGGACATCCAGCGTGAGGTCATGCCTGGGGAGGCAGCCCGAACGACTCGACCATCGACGGTGTGCGGAAGTGGATGATCTCGTCGATTCGCTCAGCCTCGAGGGTGAGGACGGTCACGCCATGTGGGGCGTAGACGCCGGAGCTGTCGAGCTCGTAGGCGCCGACCGCCAGCTGACCGTTGGCTGCGGTGGGCAACATGCGCCAACTCCGCGCGCCGTCGAACACCGCGCTGCGCAGCACCCGCTCGATCGCTTCGCGTCCCTGATACCAACTCGGGATCGGGGGCATCGCGAGCGTCGCGGTGTCGGTAAGCATCCCGACGATCGTGTCCACGTCGTTGCGCGCCCACGCTTCGACGTAGCGTGCGACGATCTCCTGCAGCCGCTCATCGCCCAGCGAGCGCAGCGTCGCCTGCTGGCTGCGGTCCGGCCGTCGCTCGTCCAGCGTCGCATGCGCGCGCTGCAGGGCGCTGTAGACCGAGG
>JBKQKK010000415.1:0-6207 GCA_052147535.1 Solirubrobacteraceae bacterium
TCCACCGCATTCCCCCGCAACTCCAACTCACGACTAAGCCCAAAAACCACCTCCCCCAACCCACCAGCCTGCGCCACCGGCGAGCACTCCGAAGCCACCATAACCACGAACACCGCGCAACCTCACCAGACGCTAAGACTTGACTGCCGTGCGATCAAGGCTCAGCTACTCGCGACTTTGGGCTGTGCCGCGCCGCCGCTCCGCAGCGACTTGGCAATGCTGTCGATCACGTTGCGCACGAATTCATGCTGGGCGTGAACCAGTCGGTCGGCCATCTGCAGGCCAGACTCGGTGATCGTCTTTGCAACGCTGGAGGTGGCCGAGACTTGTTGCGGGAACGCCTCCTCGATGGCGATCACGAACTGCCCCAGCGCCTCGACCCAGGCCCGCTCACCCGCTTCGAGCGACCGCAGGAGCTCGTCAGACAGTTCCGCGGTCCTGCCGACGGCGCCCGCAAGACGAGCCACTGGGTGGATGGCGAGCCGATCGGTCGCTTGGGTTCTCAAGGCGGGGCGGGGCTCGGTAGCGATCTCAGCCATTGGTACCTCCCTTTCGGAACATATGTTCGTAGGCATTATCCAAAAACACCGCCAGCCGGCATCTGTTACCAGTAGATCCACGCGGACCAGGTCCGTAGTAACCACAGGGCGCGGGCGCCGAGACATTGCTTCACAAGGAATGGCGCAGCATGACATCCCTCAACGCGCGCCGCACGCCGGACGCCGCTGCGGGGCGCCGGGGCGCCGGGCGTCGGGCGCCGCGGGGCTCCACCCCGACGCACGGTCGCCGTTGGCGGCGAGGAGCGGGTCATGCGCGATCGCGCGATCGATCGCGGGTGCGGATGATTGAACCGCGCTGGACGCTAGCATCACGATCGTGGCTGGGAAGGTTTGCGCTCGGAGGTAGTAGATGATCGTGTACAACTTGTTCCCGCTTCTGGCTGGACGCTTCCCGGAATGGATGCCGCACATCGAGCGGGCCGCCGCGATGGGCTTCGAGTGGCTGTTCGTGAACCCGGTGGAGCGGCCAGGAGCATCGGGGAGCATCTACTCGATCGCTGATTACTTTGAGATCAACCCAGCGCTGATCGATCCCGCGGATACCCGGTCCGGGCAGGACCAGCTGAGAGCGGTCCTCGGCGCGGCCCGGGAGCGCGGGATGCGGCCGATGGCGGATCTGGTGATCGATCACTGCGCTGCCGACTCCGTGCTGGTGACCGATCATCCCGACTGGATTGTCTTCGATTCCGGCGGCGGACTCAGACATCCGTCGTGCCAGCAGGATGGCGAGACGGTGGTGTGGTTCGATCTCGCCCAGTTCGATCATCAAGGCACGCGCGATCGGGACGGGCTGTACCAGTACTGCCTCGGCGTCGTCCGCCACCTCCTCGATCTTGGCTTTGAAGGCTTCCGCTGCGACGCTGCGTACAAGGTGCCGGCGGAGCTGTGGCAGCGGCTGATCGCCGATACCAAGCGCGACCGGCCCGACACCGTGTTCGTAGCCGAGACGCTGGGCTGCACACCGTGGCAGACGGCCACGACCGCGGCGGCCGGTTTCGACTTCGTGTTCAACAGCTCGAAATGGTGGGATTTCCGCAGCCATTGGCTCCTCGAACAGCGCAAGCTGGTAGGTGAACTGGTCCCTTCGATCGGGTTTCCGGAGAGCCACGACACGCCTCGCCTGGCCGACGAGATGAACGGGAATCCCGATGCGTTGAAGCTGTGGTACCTGTTCACGGCCTCGTTCTCCGCAGGCTGCCTGATGCCGATCGGCTTCGAGTTCGGGTTCCGTCGCTCGTTGCATGTCGTCAGCACGCGGCCGGAGGACTGGGAGACTACCTCGGTCGACCTTTGCGCGTTCATCACAGCGGTCAACCGCCTCAAGGTGGACCAGCCTGTTTTCGGCGAGGAGTGTTCGCTACTGCTGTTGCCCTCCTCCAACCCGGCGGTTCTGATCATGTGGAGGGGCTCGGCTACGGTTGGCCAGGAGGCCCTGTTGTTCTTCAACACTGACTTCTGGCACGACCAGTACGTAGAGGTCGGCGACTTGCGGGCATTCGTCCAGTCCGGCCAGCCGCTGGTGGACAGGTCGCCCGAGCTCCAAATGGATTTTGTGGCGGTCAATCCGTTTTGCTACCAGTTGAGACCGGGCCAGGGCCTCGTGCTGGTGACGCCCTCCCCCCGCGACTCGCGTTGATCCGGTTGGCCCTGGCAATCGGCGCTGCGGCGAAACGACCCTTAGGGCTCGCGGGGGAGCCCTAAGTTCGCGCCGCCGAACACGAACCCGACCGCGGATTCGTGTAACGTCGCGGCAAGTCACGACGATAGGCGAACATGACCACCACCATCTACACCGATCACGCCAACGAACTGATCCTGGTCGATGAGGTCCTCGACCCCCGAGGAAGCGCGGTCGTCGCGCTCGGCCTGATCAACGAGGACGGCAGCGACACGTTCCCCGGGCGCACGCTCACACCCGATCAGGCGGAGGAGCTCGCCGCCAGCCTCGCCCAAGCGGCCGCGGCCACCCGCGCCACCGCCGGCCTGGCCGCTACGCCGCTCGGCGGCGAGCCGGCCCACGACGACACGCTGCAGGCGATCAGGGCGGCGGTCCCGCTGACCAGCACGGCCCCCGTCATTGCCGACGGCCAGGACGAGCAGCCTGACGCGAGCGCGTCGCCACCAGCCACAACGAAGACCGCGCCGTCACCAGCGCCGAGCGCAACGCCCAAGCCCGCAGCCAAGACCGCACCGTCACCAGCGCCGAAGCCGACCCCAAAACCCCGCGCGTCCGGGAAGCGGACCTGAAGCGGCGCCCAAGCTGCCGCGCGGCAGGGGCGCGCCGCGCGAAACGCAGCATCGCGGGTCGCGAACTCGAGGATCTGCCGATTGCTGACGAGGAGCCCACTCACGACCAAAGTGGCTTATATGACGCCCCGTCACCGGACAATTTCTCGGGCGGGTCTTACGGGACACCATTCGGCCAGGCGGCATCGGGGCCCCCGATTGGCCGGTGGGTGCGCCTAAGGATCGGCTTGCGGGACGCCTCGGATCTCGGATCGGCCTGCATGTGGCTCTGCAACGGCATCGGCAGCGACTACCACGCCCGCCGCAATCCCGAACGCCAAACCAAGCGCCTGGTCAGCCAGCTCGACGCGATTGGGCACCACGTCAGGTTGCAGGAGGGGCAGGTGGCGGCCTGAGCGTCACTTTCCCCAACACACCGCAACCCTGGCAAGCTTGCGTAGAAGGTAGTTTCCGCCCAGCGTTAGACGCGGTTGACGCCTGGCACGCACCGGTGCGGCTTTCCGCTCGTCCGATGCGCACGCGGTCCATGCCATGCCCCCGCGCTCCCGGCTCCTCGCGCGAAAGCTGGAGCGCGGTACGGATCAACCGAGCATGCTGCCTGGTCGCGCGGGGCTTGTCAGGGAGCAGGCGTGGTCTACGTCGTCGTGCGATTGACCGTCGGGGGCGTGGTGCTAGTCGTCGGCATGGTGGTGCTGTGCGTGTTAGTCGGCGTAGTGGAGTTTGGCGTCGATGTCGCTCCGGTCGTCGTGGTCGTCGGCGCGGTCGTCGTGGTCGTCGGCCCGGTCTTGGTGGTCGTCGGCCCGGTCTTGGTGGTCGTTGGTGCGGTCTTGGTGGTCGTTGTCGTTGGGGTGGTCGTCGTCGTTGGGGTGGTGGTCGTGGTCACCGTCGTCGTCGGACTTGTCTTCTTCCTCACGTTCGCCGAGCCGCCGAAGAACGTCGTTGGCTGGCCATTGCCGGTGATGGAGCGCCCGGCGAGGAGGTCGGGCACCGTGTAGAGAGCGACGACGATCGCGAAGGCGAGCAAACCAGTGACGAGGGCCGGCCGCCAGCGGGGACGCCACCTGTCGGCCTTGCCGTAGTACGTGATCGTCGCCTGGTCCACGTTGGGTCTGATGGCGGCGGGGGGCTCCACGCGGCGGCGCGGCCGCGCGTGGTGCAGGAACTCGGAGATGAGCGCGACGACCACAGGCGTGGCAGCTGCGCTGATGAGCGTCCCCTTACCCCAGATCCGGGAGGCCGCGAACGACGCCGCGGCGGACGCGAGACTGGCGATGATCAACGTTTCCAACGAGATGCCGCTGCCGGCTCGGTCGTCCTTGCGGTCTGCGTTGGGGACAGGCGACTCCACAACCTCAGCCTAGTCCGCCGCACGCTCGAAGGCCCAGGCCATCCGACCCCGACTGTCAGCGGTCGATGGGTTCAAGATCTGTGCGCCCTAATCGCCCCAAACGCCAGCATGACGTACGCCTGGGCTTGGCCCACTCGTCCAAGCGTCACCAACCGGTGCGAGCCGGGCCGTCGGCGGGCACGATCGCCGGCGAGCCGCGATCCACGCCGAACGGCGGGGATCTCAAGGTCCGCGCCGGCGAGTCGCGCGGCGAGAAGCGTGTCGATGCTTCGCGCAGACGCGGCACGAGCCGACCCAAGTGCGTCGAGTCGAATCCGACTCGCCACCTCACGGACGCCCTGTCGGGCGTTTGTCCTGGAGCTCGTCGCAAGCCTCTGTGCGACGTGTCGCCAGCGGCCGCCGCCCGGCAAGGGGAGACGTGTTCGCCTGCGGCCTCCCGACGTCGAGGGTGCTGATCGAGAACCCGGCGCCTACCTCTGGGGGCGAGAGACGATCTCGGCGAGGATCGCGCGCAGAGGCCGCTCGTCGCCGCGGTGCGCGGCGCGGGAGGCGTCGATGTTGCGTTGCGGGTCCAATCGTCGCCAGCCGACGCGGTAGCCCGCGTCGGCGGCGAGCTGGGCAACGTGACACGGCCCGGTCTTGGTGATGTACCGGATAACACGCAGGAGTGATGTAGCGGCGGCGTGCCCGATCCCCAGCCGTGGCGGCTACCCAGGCCCCGTGATGTACCGGATAATGGCCTATTATCACTTACATAGGGGGGGTCGACGTTCCTTAGTCGTTTCTGTTCGGTTACTACCGCGAGGTCGGCGTATGAGCCGGTCCGCCAGGAGCGAGCACGGAGAGCGGAGGCATCACGACGGTTCAGACCGAAGTAAGGTCTCGTTCGCGAACCCCGGCCCGCGCTAAGGTTTGGGCCAACCCACAGGCGGGGATCGACGCGACAAGGAATCGCCGACATTCCTCCAAATACGGTGGAACACATCCGTGACCTACATTTGGAGAGACCAGTGAACCTGGAAAACGTCACGCGAGACGACTGGATCATGGGGGGCCTGGCACTGCTGCTGGCGATCTCATTGTTGTTTTTCCCCTGGTTCAGCATCAGCGTGAGCATCGGTACCTTTTCGTCCTCGGTCACCTCATCCGCGACCGGATCGCCCGACGGATGGCTTGGAGTCCTCGCCCTGTTCGCGACAATCCTGATCGTCGCCGACATCGCCATCGAGCCGCTGTCGCCCCAGACCCAGCTGCCGGCGATCGGCGGCAGCCGTGCATCGACCAGGTTCATCCTGGCCACCGCCGCCGCGGTCTTTGTTGCGCTGAAGTTCCTGTTCCACATCCATTTCAGCCTGTTCGGCTGGGGTTTCTACGTGACCGTGATCCTCGCCGCGGCGCTCCTGTACGTGACGATCCAGGCGCGCGCCGGCCGTCCGGCGTTCGCTCCCCGCTCGGGACCGCCTGCGTCCTGATCGGCGTGGCGAAGGACCAGCCGCAGCGGCTGGACAGCAGCTATCGTGGTTGCGGCTCGGTGAGTGGATCGGCTCAAGCACGTTGGATCCCGACGCCACGGCTGCATGGTGCTGGGCGAGCCGCTCGCGTCGGTGCCGTCCGCTGATCGGCCGCACGCGGCAACCGCTGGACGCCGACGCTATTGGCTGGCTAGCGCGAAGGTCGGCGCCATCGCTGGCGCCAGCGTGAGACGGGCGCATCGGGGTTGTCGGTCTCGAGCAGACGTACGCCGATCAGCCGGCCGTGCTCGTGGAGGCGCTCGATCAGATACCCGTTGATCTCAAGCTCGCTGAGGACTACGGCGGGAAAGTCAATCCCGCCGGCGCGCAACTCGCCGAGCGTCACTGGCTGCTTGCCCGCGCGCCGCAGTCGCTCAATCATTCGCAGTTGTTGGGTTTCAAAGAGCGCCATCGACCCGAGTTCCGCAGCTAATCCGTGAATTCCGGGGTTGGATCGAGCGAAGGCCCTGTGCTTGCGGGCTTTTCTAGGTCCACGGCGCCTTCCAGGCGCGATCTTGCCTAGGTACACGCTTTTCGCATC